>JAUWEC010000082.1 GCA_030608465.1 Chloroflexota bacterium | reverse complement strand
GGCCTCGAAGTTTGTTCTGTGATCTTTCACCATCTGATAAGGGTGCAGGACGTAAGACCTGATCTGGCTTCCCCATTCAGCTTTTTGGTATTCTCCCCTGAGTTCTTCAATCTTCTCTTTCTGGATGCGCAGTTTTAATTCCGCCAGGCGGGCTATTAATACCCGCATCGCCATCTCGCGGTTTTGAGTTTGGGAACGTTCATTTTGACAGCTGGCGACTATTCCTGTTGGGATGTGAGTGATACGCACTGCTGTGTCGTTCTTTTGGACGCTCTGTCCCCCAGCGCCGCCAGAACGGAAAGTGTCGATTCGCAGATCGTTGGGATTGATCTTAATGCTGCTGTCATCCTCAACCTGGGGCAGGATTTCCACTAAAACGAATGAAGTATGCCTTCTATTGGATGAATCAAAAGGAGAGATCCTCACCAGGCGGTGGACGCCTTTTTCAGATCTGAGATAACCAAAGGCATATAAACCGCTGATGGAGATTGTTGTGCTCTTTATTCCTGCTTCTTCACCGGGTGTTAAGTCAATTGTCTCTGTTTCAAATCCGCGTTTTTCTGCCCAGCGGAGGTACATACGCTGCACCATCTCAGCCCAGTCCTGGGCATCATTCCCACCTGCGCCGGCATGGATGGCCAGCAGAGCATCTCCCCGATCATATTCACCAGAGAGCATGGCATTAAACTCCCTTTTTTCGATCTCTTTCTGGATGGTCTCGACTTCAGTCTTTAGTTCTTCCTGTAGGTTATTATCATCCAAGACTGCTAATTCCAAAGCATCTTTGAGCTGCTGCTCCAGGGCATTCCACCCTTTAATTTCTTCTTCCAGGGCAGATAGGGTTTTCATCACCTTTCTGGCTCTGTTCTGGTTTTCCCATAGATCTACTGCTTGCGATTCTTCTCTCAGCTTTTCCAGTTTTTCTACTTTTTCAGCTACGTCAAAGACGCTCCAGCATGTTTTGAATTTTTTGTTGACTCTCTTTGAGGATAGTATATAAAGATTCCATGATTTTTCTCCAATAAACTTGATAACTACATTACCTATTAGATCAGGTTTTTACTCCTGATCTAATAGGTAATTCAAATTTCTTTTACCCAACTGTGGTAGAGCGTAATCCCGACTGATAGAGCTAAGTTCAGTGAATCGACTGCACCATGCTGGGGAATCCGGGTACTGGTTCCAAACTGAAGGTATTCATCGCCTAGTCCGCTGGCTTCATCTCCGAATATCAACGAGTAAGGCGGCTGAAATTCAACTTCTGGTAGAGTAATTTTACCATTGGTCATTAATGGGTAAAGTGTATGATCCGCGTATGAACCCCAGTAATCGGTAAATTCCCGAAAGGATTTTATCCTGAGCTGGAAGACTGATCCCATTGAGGCCCGGATGACTTTCGGATCAAATGGATCAGCGGCCGGTTCCACTAAAGCCAGATTATATTTTCCATATCCCAGCATCGTGCGCATGATGGTCCCCAAATTTCCCATACTTGATGGATGGAC
This sequence comes from Chloroflexota bacterium, assembly GCA_030608465.1. GTDB lineage: Bacteria > Chloroflexota > Anaerolineae > Anaerolineales > UBA11858 > B10-G9. Next base: position 10,186 of record JAUWEC010000082.1, on the reverse strand, counting down.
CAGAACTAGATGATTTTCTGCCGGGTCAAGATCTGAGCTGAATTTCTGGAACACACCAATTGAATAAGTATTCCCCCGGGAGGCAAGTTTATTTACCAGATTGTCATTTTCTATGATTTCAATTTGTTGTTCCCGGCATAAAACACGGATCTTTGTTATACCCTGATTTTCCAAGCCTTTGGAATGCAGCAATACTGCCAGAACAGATTCCGGCCGGAAGGTTAAGAGTTCCAGGGTTGGATAGACCCCGAAACAGTAGGAATGGTCAAAGTCTTTTCGATATCGTTTTAATATCAAATTTTGAGACATATTAACCTTGGCTTAATAGTCCGTTAATGAACGCTTCCGGATTGAAAGTCATCAGGTCTTCCGGCTGTTCGCCTAACCCGGCGAATAATATTGGAAGTCCGAGTTTTTCTTGGATGGCAAATACCATTCCGCCTTTCGATGAGGAATCCAATTTGGCCAGGATAATGCCATCCAAGGGGATGGCTTCTTTAAATGCTTGAGCCTGGTGAAGAGCATTTTGCCCGGTCGTTGCATCCATAACCAGCCAGGTTGCATGCGGTGCTCCGGCCAGTGCCTTGCCAGCGACACGGTGGATCTTTTTTAATTCTTCCATCAAGTTATACCTGGTATGCAGCCTCCCCGCGGTATCGATTAGGAGGATATCCTTATTCCGGGATATGGCAGCTTGAATGCCATCATATACTACAGCTCCTGGGTCGCCATTTTTTTGCCCTGCGACAACGGGTATATCCAATCGTTCTCCCCAGGCCTGGATTTGTTCTACAGCAGCAGCTCGGTAGGTATCCGCTGCCGCGAACAGCACACTAAATCCCTGTGCTTGGAATTTTACTCCTAGTTTTGCCAGGGCAGTGGTTTTCCCTGATCCGTTGACACCTACAATCAGGATCACAGATGGTTTGTGATTCCAGGTCAGTTCCAGCGGTGATATCAACCGGGATCGCAACTCTTGTTCAATTACCTGTCTTAACTCATCGGTACGGATCAAGCCCTGCTGTTCAACCTGGGATCGGACCTTGTCCAGGAGCTCAAGGCTGGTTTTGACGCCTAGATCTGCTTGAATGAGGAGTGCCTCCAGTTCTGCCCAGGTATCCTTGGAGATCTCGCTTGCTCCAAAAAATGCTGCGATTTTCCCAAAAGTTGATTTCCTGGTCTGAGAGAGACCATTTCTCCACTTGCTAAGGGTGTTTTCCATCGCCTGCATTATAACACGCGCGTTTTTTGGAGTTATGTTTCAGATAAGATTAGTGAGCAGCTATAATTTGCCTGACTGCCAATGGATTTTTTGAAAAACTTTTCCACGGGAATTGAAAAATGAGCAAATTGGGGTAAGGTATAATGGCAGCAGTGAGGGGGGCTTAGCAGTTGAGTAGCATTCGGATAATTATTGCAGGGATAAGGGGTCTGCCCAGATGATAAAAGTGCAGGTATTGTTTTTTGCTACTATCCGGGCAATAATCGGTCTGAAGAAAATGGAAATTGAACTTGCCGCTGGATCTACTGTCAAGGATCTTAAACAAAAGATTACTGAGATGTATCCTCATGCTGGACCGGCGATGGAATCGATGCTCACAGCTGTGAACCGGATATTTTCAGATGATGATACCTCCCTACCCGACCAGGCAGAGATTGCGTTCTTCCCGCACATCAGCGGTGGTTGATAGATAGGTACGCTGCTGATGAATCTACAAATTACAATATATCTGGAAACGTTAGAATGTTTAAACGTTTGAACAATGAAGATTCAGGAGAAAATGAAATATGATCGCCTGCCGGGATTGCCGCCAGCCATATCCGCAGGACTCCCTGCCGCATTTCTGTCCAAATTGTGGTGGGTTGTTCAGAATTTCTGATGGGATAATTTATTCCCCTGAAGAAATTGAATCCGGGCTGCCTGGTATCTGGCGCCATCGGCATAGTTTTTCTCTACCGAGCGGGGCGCCGCTGATTACCCTGGGAGAGGGAAATACACCACTGATATGGAGCCATATTTTTGGGAAGAAGGTTGGTTTTAAGCTCGAAAGTTTAAATCCGACTGGTTCCTTTAAAGACCGGGGCACTGCAGTTCTCGTGAGCTGGTTGGCTGCTGTCGGTGTGAAAGAAGCGGTGGAGGATTCTTCTGGCAATGCAGGCGCTTCATTCGCAGCGTATGCCGCCAGGTCAGGGATTCATTCCAGGATTTTTATTCCCTCGTACGCATCAGGACCAAAACGATCCCAAATTGAAAGTTATGGGGCAGATGTAATTGCTGTTCCTGGTCCAAGATCAAATGCTGCCGAGGCGGTTCTCCAGGAAGTTAATGGAGGTGCGACATATGCCAGTCATGCTTTTTTGCCTCAAGGAACAGCCGGAATAGCCACAATAGCTTATGAGTTGGAACAGCAAATGGATGGAATTCCAGGCACGATTCTACTCCCTGTGGGACATGGTAGTCTGCTCCTGGGGATAGCTTTGGGTTTCCAGGCATTAAGACAAAATGGTTTAATACCGCAAGTTCCAAAGATAATTGGCATCCAAGCAGCGGAATGCGCCCCGCTGTTTAACGCCCATAAGAATCAGTTAACAGAGCCGGCATCAACGACTGAAGGAAAAACCATTGCAGAGGGAGTCCAGATTTCAACTCCCTATCATGGAAGAGATGTACTGCGTGTTGTAAAAGAAAGCGGAGGATGTTTTGTAGCGGTTGGTGAGCAAGAGATAACTGCGAGTCAACAGCAACTTGCAAAAATTGGCCTTCATGTTGAGTTGACATCCGCATTGGTTTGGAATGCTTTGGAGCAAATTCATCAAGAATACCCAGAACCAATTGTCTGCATATTAACCGGACATGGATTAAAGGGTGTTTGAACCGTTGCCTATCTCAAGGCATTGGGTATAATAAAACCCTGTCTTGTACGATTATGTCGGGATGTTGGAACTGATGGACCGCGAGGTTCTTGGATGAGGAAGTTCGCTGACCCTGAGTTCCGGGAGTAAATCATGAGTAAGCATCAGGGCAGGGAGATGATAGAATCTCCCTCTCAATTTAATCAAAGAGTAGGATTGGGGTTTAAGAATCTTACCCTTCTTACCCGAGCTTTAACCCACCGATCGTACATAAACGAAAATCCAGACGCAATAGAGGATAATGAACGTCTAGAATTCCTTGGGGATGCGGTGCTGGATTTTATTGTTGGAGCCTGGCTTTACCACCACTACCCGGAGATGGCTGAAGGCGATCTGACCCTGGTCAGGACAGCTATGGTGCGCACTGAACAGCTGGCGGAGTTTGCCCGGATGATCAAGCTGGGAGATGCGATGCTGCTAGGACAGGGGGAAATAGCATCTGGTGGGAGGACCAGAAATGCCTTATTATGTGCCGGCTTTGAGGCGCTGATCGGAAGTTATTACCTGGACCAGGGGATCAAATCAGTGGAAACATTTTTTGAACCTTATCTGGTACAGGCGCTGAATGAGGTCCTGGTTGATGGTCAGCCTCGTGACCCAAAAAGTCTGCTGCAGGAATGGACTCAGGCCAGGGGTTTAAACCCGCCGGTGTATGAAACAATTAATGAAACTGGTCCTGATCATGAAAAGGTATTTGAAGTGAAAGTCATTGTAAAAGAAAATGTTTCCGGACGAGGCAAAGGCAACAGTAAGCGTGAAGCATCAAAAAAAGCGGCAAAAGAAGCATTAGATCAAATATCACGGAACACCAATAACCAGGCTATGGAAAACTGAGGATTCATGCGACTAAAATCCATTGAACTTAATGGTTTTAAAACATTTGCAACCAAAACGAATTTTGAATTCGCTAATGAAATCACGGTTATCGTCGGACCCAACGGATCCGGTAAGTCAAATATAGCCGATGCGGTGCGTTGGGTGCTTGGCGAACAATCTTATAAACTGTTGCGGGGAAAAAAGACCCTGGACATGATTTTTTCCGGTTCTGAGCAGCGTCCACGTGCCGGTATGGCAGCCGTTACCATTGTTTTCGACAATAGCGAGGGTTGGCTTCCCATTGATTTTTCGGAAGTTTCGATTACGAGGCGTGCTTTTCGGGACGGTAAAAATGAATATCTAATTAACGGACAGCAGGTTCGGCTCCGGGATGTGTATGAGCTTTTAGGCCAATCGGGATTAGCGGAAAGAACTTATACCATTATTGGACAGGGGTTGGTAGATGCTGCACTATCCTTAAAGGCAGAAGAACGACGCATGCTCTTTGAGGAAGCAGCAGGTATTGGACTCTACAGATCGAGAAAAGCAGATGCGGAAAGGAGATTAGAAAAAACCAACCGAAATCTGGATCGAGTGGATGATATTCTCTCAGAACTAAAACCCCGCTTAAAAAGCCTCCAGCGGCAGGCAGTACGCGCAGAGCAGTATGATCAGGTAAAAGCAGACTTAAGAATGCTTTTGCGTGAGTGGTATGGTTATCACTGGGCAAGAGTCCAGACGGATTTACATAAAGCCAAAAATCTGGAAGAGGAGCAGCGTCTCAGTTTAGATAAAGCCCGGAACACGCAGGCAGTTTATGACCGTGAGTTATCTGAGAATCAAGTCAGGGTCCAATCCCAACGATCAAGGTTGAATTCCTGGCATAGGGAATTAGCTGAACATCATGATGAAAAAGAAAAAATAAGTCGGAACCGGGCTGTAACTGAGGAAAGAATCCGATCTCTTGAAAAAAGGATCCAGGATCTGGAAACTGAGAAAGTACGTCTGGTTGAACAAGTAGAGATAACCAAGGAACGGCTTGAGCAATCCCAGGAAGAAGCGGACGCAGATAAAATCCGATTTCAGGAATCACAACTGAATGCGGAAAAAGCCAGGAAGGAGCTGGAAAGTAAACGGGAGCAGATGACAACTCTCGAGCATGAATCATCCACTGCGAGGGAGGAGCTTTCAAAATCTTCAGATCAGCAAATTCGGCTGACTTCCCGGTTGGCTGACCGCCAGGATCAGAAACAGAGAAATAATATCAGACTCAAGACCGCGAAAGATCAAATCAAGACCGCAGAAGAACAATTCCAGAAAATCCAGGAGAGGTATCAAGCAGTTACGAAGCAGCTTGACCAGGCAGCTTCGATAAGGGAAGCAATAGAAAAGGAATTTATCAGTGTTCAAGGGGAGAAGGCTGCTGGGGAAAAATACCGCCAGGAATTGAAAGATAAGTTGTCTATAGTCCAGACTGAAAGCAGCCGGTTGTCCGCTGAATTAAATGTTCTCCAGCAAGCGGAACAAAAGCTGGCAGGGTATGCAAATGGCGCGAAATTGCTGCTCACCCAATCACGATCTGGCAGACTTTCCGGGGCGCTTGGTACGTTGAGCAATTTCCTGGAGGTGCCGGAGGAATATGAAAGGCCGATTGCGGCTGCCTTAGGGGATTATCTCGATGCAGTGATTTTAGAGAAGGAGACTGATTCCAACCAGGCATTGGAACTCCTGCTGAAAGAGACCACCAAGGGTGTATTGCTGCCTTTAAATCGGTTAATTACCCTTGATCGGTTAAACCTAGATAAAAATATCCCTGGATTAATTGGTATAGCAGCGGACCTTGTAACAACACCCCCTAAATTCCAACCGGTCGTTGATTTATTATTAGGGCGTGTTTTTATCATGAAGGACAAAAAGGATTTAAGCAGGGTACTGCGGGACCAACCGATTGGAACGAAGGCTGTAACACTTAGAGGTGAAGTATTCCTCACAACCGGTGAAATTATTGCCGGAAATGAGGGTACGCCCAGCATTCTTAGTCGATCCCGCCAGCGTAAAACCTGGGAAGAGAATATTTCCTCCTCATCCAAGCGAATAACAAAGCTTGAGGAGCAGATCCAACGAGTGGATCAGAAACTGGTTGGTTTTGAGGAAAAAGAAGAGGAATTACAAAGAGGGTTGTCTAAGGCAAAACAGGATGAAAACTCGATTGAGCATAGTTTTAGTCAGGTCTCCCTGGATCGGAATTCTGCGGAACAGAAAGTTGAATGGGAAACTGCTCAATACCAGGCAATTGTTGATGAAGCATCTGAAAGGGAAAAAGAGATTAACCGGATCTCTATTGAACTTGAAAATATCCAAACCGGCATAATCCAGGCGCAGGAAGTAGTATCGAAAACATCCGCAGCTATTCGAGCAGTATCATTGGATTTGGAAAGAGAACAACTGGCACATTGGGAAACACAAACAGCTGTCGCAGAACGGGCATTAAGCGATGTTGAGAAACGGCTTGGAGAACGAGAAAATACCTGGCAGGAATCGAAGAACAGAGTACAACAAAACAGCGAACTCGTTGCTCAGTATCAGGCGCAGACTGCAGAATTGAGTGAGGAAACAAAATATTTGGAAGGTCAGGAAAATGCTCTTCAGCAGGATATTTCTGAGCTGCGTAAATTGATCGATAGTACTGAAACCGAGCTTACTGAAGATGAAGCGGAACAGCGGGAATTGCAGAGCAAAGAAGCAAAAGCGCGACGAATCCTTAACCAGGCAGAACGATCTTATGCGCAGGCAGATATCAACTTGACCCGGAATCGGGAAAAACTAGAATCGATTCAGGAACGAATAAAAGAGGATATCGGCCTGGTGGAATTAATATACAACAAGGGCATATCCGGTCCTACTCCTTTACCGCTGGAAGGATATGTTGAGAAACTTCTGGTTATTGAAGAAATATCCTCTGATTTAGGAAGCACTATCAGAGAACAGCGAGCGCAGCTGAGGAGATTAGGCGCGATAAATCCTGAAGCCCAGCATGAATACCGCGAAGTTAATGAAAGACATGAGTTTTTGACAGAGCAATTGTCAGACCTCAGGAAAGCTGAAGCAGATCTCAAAGAAATCATTGCTGAACTGGATGTACTGATGGAGCGGGAGTTCAGGAAGACTTTTAATGCAGTTGCCAGGGAGTTCAGAGAAATCTTTACTCAGTTATTTGGGGGAGGGAAGGGACAGCTGGTACTCACCGAACAGGATGATTTAACCGGATCCGGGGTTGATATCCAGGTCAGACTTCCGGGCCAAAGGACCCAGGGTTTATCCCTTATGTCAGGAGGAGAGAGGAGTTTAATTGCAGCGGCTTTGATCTTTTCCCTTTTGAAAATTTCACCAACACCGTTCTGTGTCCTCGATGAAGTAGACGCCATGTTGGATGAGTCGAATGTCGCCCGATACAGGAAAATTCTCCGGGAATTGAGCTCAGACACCCAATTTATTGTTATCACCCATAACCGGAATACAGTCCAGGTAGCGGATGTGATCTACGGCATCATCATGTCGGAAGATTCCTCCAGTCAGGTCTTGAGCTTAAAACTGGATGAGGTTGATGAGGTAATCGACTCCTGAGTTTTGCCGCTTCGTTCATTCCGGATTTGTCCTAAAATATTCCAGTTTTCAATAAATAAAATTGAAGGTGAGATTAGTGACTGATTGTGACTATAATCCGTCCAATGTTGAATGAGATTTCTCAGTTTTTCAAGCCAGGAGTAAATTTTTTATAACATTTAGAGACAGCCGTGAGGTCGGCATCTGAATTGGAGATGACCACCTTCAACTTGGGTTTATAATAGAAAATTAGAGAATTTTATTAGCTCAAGATATTTTCTGAAGATATCAGGCCTTCCTGATTTTCTTGGAGGAAACTAATGACTCAAACAATTTCGGATCAACTTGATCAAGTATTAAATAATTTTGAGAGGAATGTTCCCCATGTGGAGGCCACCGCCATTGTGAGTAATGATGGATTGGTGATCGCTTCCAGGTTGCCAGACCAGGTTGAAGAGGACCGGGTCGGAGCCATGGGTGCCGCAATTCTTTCCATTAGTACGCGCAGTGGGGAAGAACTGGACAGGGGAGATATTCTCAGGGTGTTAATTGAAGGGACAAATGGTTATTTATTAATTCGCAGTATTGGCGAGGTTGCGATCCTGGTCGCACTGGTTGATAAAAAGGTCCGCCTGGGCATGCTGTTTTATGAATGTAAACAATGTATAGCCCAGTTGAATGAAATTTTATAATCTTGAATTAACCATGAAGAATAATATTCTAGGAGGGAAACATGGATGACATTAAAGCCACCATAATTAACCGTGATTTAAATCCATACCACTCTTTTTTGGCTTCATTTTTTGCCGGTTTGGCAGAACTGGGTATGATAAATCAAGGATCCATCAATATCGTTTCAAAAAGAGCTGCAGAATATTTGTATTCTTATTTGGATGCGAAGGAAATCCTCCCAGACATAAATGCAGTTCCGGGAGATTCGACCGCAGAAGTGGTTAAGAATTTAATCTTATATATCAATAAAATTCTTAATCTGATGGGGGAGTATGACCTTCAGGAAGTTGATGAAGGGCAGGTTGTTTTATTAGTAGCGGGAGATAAATGCCGGATTTGTCCTAAAGGTGTTGGTGGAGCGGAGGTAAAAGGCACCTTGTGTCCGATACCCAGTTTTATTGAAAGCCTGGTGAATAAAATTGCTGGAACAGAACTCATTGACTTGATAACGTCCGGTATAGAAAAAGAAGGCACAACCTGTAAGGCATATTATCAAGTAAAATCCTGAGATAACTTGAGATGAATAAATTCTTATCACCCGATAAATTGGTTAACACATTTTCTATTGTTGCCTATGATCCTCATAAGCAAGAGTGGGGGGTTGCTGTACAGTCAAAATTCTTAGCCGCAGCTGCGGTAGTTTCCTGGGCTCAGGCAAATGCGGGAGCTGTAGCCACTCAATCCTATGCGAATGTTACTTATGGTTCGAGGGGATTAGCTTTAATGGGGGGGGGAACGTCTGCAGAGGAAACGATAAAACGCCTGATAGAAAATGATGAGCAGCAAGACTTACGGCAGGTAGGTGTAGTGGATCGGGAAGGAAAAGCGGCTGCGTTCACCGGTAATAAATGCCAGGCTTGGGCTGGACATATTGTTAGGGATGGGTTCACGTGTCAAGGAAATATTCTCCTTCCGGGTACTATTGAAGCCATGGCTGTTAAATTTGATGAAGCCCGCCAGGGGCAGGGAGAACTGGCAGATTGGCTGGTCTTAGCGCTGGAAGCCGGACAGGAAGCCGGAGGCGATAAACGCGGACGGCAGGCAGCGGGTGTCCTTGTAGTGAGAGATAAAGGGGGTTACGGAGGAGACAATGACAGGTATCTGGATTTAAGAGTTGATGATCATCCCTATCCAATATTAAAGCTGCAGCAGTTGGTAGAAAATCATCATCTATATTTCGGTGAGGTTGATCCTGGGGGTCTTATACCCCTTGTAGATGTCGCCCAGGAACTGCAGGGAATTATGAATAAAACCGGGCATTATCAAGGGGAAGTCAGCGGGAGTTTTGACGAGGGTACCAGGGCGGCATTGAGAAATTTGGTTGGTGAGGAAAACCTGGAAGAACGCTGGAATGGTGAAGGGAAAATGATCGATAATAAGGTTATGGAATATCTGAGAGATAAATTTTCCTGATTTGACTAATAATATACAAAAAACAAATTAATTCTTGACAGGAAAAAACTATAATGTTAGGATGTGTTTATTATGCAGATGAACCGTATGCGCCATCCAATGATGCCTGGCACTTTTCTCCTCTAACCGGAGGCGGTTCACCTGTAAAATGTGACATCCTCAAGATTGTGTAAACTCTCCCCGGTTTTAGACCGGGGAGTTTTGTTTATTCTCATCTGAGAAAGGAGGTAAAGAGAACATATAATCAACCAACGCCATATTTATGGTTTATAATAAAAACAGTTTCAGACACATCCATTGACCCTAAGGAGGAATTTGTATGAAGAAACTAACTTTTCTTTTGGCATTCCTGATAATTACCAGCCTTCTGCTTGCCGCATGCGGCGATCAGGTGGAAGAAACCCCGGTAGTTGTTGAGGAACCAGAAGTCGTCGAAGAGCCGGCAGAAGAGCCGGCAGAAGAAGCAATTGCCGATCTCGGTGGACAGGAAATTACTATTGCTGTGGAGAACGCCTATCTACCTTATAACTACATCGACCCTGATACGGGAGAACCGGCTGGTTGGGACTATGATGTCTGGGATGAGATCTGTGTCTTGCTCAACTGCACCCCGACGTATGTGGAAGCAGCCTGGGAAGGCATGATCCAGGCCGTTGCCGATGGCCAGTTTGATGCAGCAGGCGATGGAATCACCATCAACGAAACACGT
>JAUWEC010000081.1 GCA_030608465.1 Chloroflexota bacterium | reverse complement strand
TCTGGTATTTTTCCCGTTGGCTTTTACGCCAGTTTGAACCAGCCAAATTCCGTCATATGAAGCAGAGTATGCAACATTTGCGGAATTAGATGTCCAGGTTCTGGGCATAAGCGTTGATCATATCCCGGTTTTAAAGGCATGGGCAGAAAGTATAGGCGGAATCTCGTACCCGCTGATCAGTGATTTCTGGCCCCACGGGGAAATAGCCGAGCGATATGGGGTATTGCGCGAGGAAGGTAAATCCGAACGGGCAATATTTATTATCGATAAAGATGGAATTGTTCAATATGTAGATATTCATGATATCGATGAACAACCTGACAATGAGGAATTGTTTCAGGAAATCCGCCGTATACAGCCGGATCATAAACCCATCAAAGTTCCTGAGGAGAAGAAATCTGATGACGAACTGACCCTGAAAGGGGTAGTTTTGTTTTGTAATAAGTGGTGTCCAGGTTGCCGGCGGGCCAGGCTGTGGTTTGAAAATAACCATATTGAGTACACAGAATTTGATGTCACCCGCAATGCTGCTGCTGCCAAGCAGGTAAAGGAATGGGCTGATGGCAATCTAACTACACCGACTTTTTATATTCACGGAGAGGTTGTAGTGGATTGGAAAGAGGATGAGGTTGCCCGACTGCTGCGGTAAAAAAAATTGAATCCAGGGCTGGGGAACCGGCTCTGGATATTTTTTTGAGGATGGACGCCCACTTTTCCCCAGATTAGGGTAAGATGAGGGGACTCCCGAATAGATCAAGGAAAATTACATAAAAAACTAGATACTTGACAGGATCTGAGAAATTTAGTAAATTTAGTCAGTATCTGTATATTCAATATCTGAATAGTATGGCAAAAAAATCATCAGCACACACTCTGGAATATATTCTTCTTGGTTTAATCAAGGAGCAGCCTGCTCATGGATATGCTCTTTATGACCGACTGCGTAATACCTCTGAGTTATCCCTGATCTGGCAGGTAAAACGCAGTAAATTGTATTACCTGCTGGATAAACTTGAAACGGAAGGACTGCTTTCAGTTTCTGTCAGCAGACGGGGTCCCTACCCGGATCGAAAGGTATACCAACTTACTTCCGCGGGTAAAAAGGCTCTGGGGATATGGATGAACTCACCAGTTATGAGCAGCCGCTATATTCGTTTGGCTTTCCTATCCAAACTCTATTTTCTCCTAAAGGAAAATGAAGAAGGAACAGCTGAATTGATCGACCAGCAGGTGAAGATTTGCCAGGGCTGGCTCCAGAATCTGCAGCGGCAGCATCAGGCTCTTGAGATGGATGAATTTATTAACTCTCAGGTATTTCTTTTTAGAATTGGACAAATAAATGCCATGCTGGAATGGCTGGAAAACTGCCGGGAACAAATTTCCGGATAATTCATTGTTAAGCATAATCAAAAGATAAGGGAGCGGGTCATATGAAGAAAGGATTAATAATTACATTACTGGTTTTAGTTATTGCTTCCGGCTGCAGCGTGCTGCCGGGATTATCCCCCGCGGGGCAAAAAATAGAAATTACCGATTCGACCGGGCATGCGGTGACCCTGGGTGGTGTGCCGGAGCGCATCGTCATTGCTGGAAGAGCAACCTTCATGGTCCAGGATGCGATTTACTTATTTGAAGATGCAATTCAAAAGGTTATCGCCCTGGAAAGTAGAAATCAGTCGGCCTTAAATTTTTTACAGGTTGTTGACCCGGGTATAAACGATAAAGAAATGTTAGAAACGAATGTAGGACCAGAACAAATCGCCGCAGCCCAGGGTGATCTTGTGATCCTGAAAAGTTTTATGGCTGAACAGCTGGGTGAACCGTTGGAACAGTTAAGCATTCCGGTAATTTACCTGGACCTGGAAACACCGGAGGCTTTTTACCAGGATATAAACGTTCTGGGTCAGGTCTTTGGTAAACCGGACCGGGCGGAAGAAATAATAAACTTTTACCAGGAACGGGTGACCCGTGTTGAGGAATTGGTATTCGGTATCGGGCCAGATCAGAAACCTGAGGTCTTGATTCTGAAGTACTCCGATAAAGGTGGTGAAGTCGCTTTCAGTGTGCCCCCGGTTTCCTGGCTGCAGACGAGCATGGTTGAAATTTCCGGTGGTTCCCCAGTTTGGAAGAGCCTGGAAGTCAGCGGCGGCTGGACAGTAGTTAACCTGGAGCAGATCGCTGCCTGGGATCCGGATCAAATATATATTATCGATTACTCTGGCAATGCCAGCGCCGTCAAGGCTGATTTGAAAAACAATCCTATTTGGAACAACCTGCGAGTAGTAGAGAATGATCAGCTTTATGCGTTTGGTTTTGATTTTTACAGCTGGGATCAGCCGGATACGCGCTGGATTCTGGGCTTGCAGTGGCTGGCAACAAAAATCCACCCGGATCTGACATCTGAGATCGATATTATGGAAGAGGTAATCTCATTCTACTCAGAACTATACAATCTGGAACCTGGAGTGATTGATACGGAAGTTCTGCCAAAATTAACTGGAGACCTTCCCTGATCAACAGTTGATGAAAAAAAAATCTTTATCGAGGACGTTTCTCTTCCTGGGTTTGGGGGTCATGGTAATATTGCTGGTATCGGTTTTTATCGGACGTTACCCCGAACCGTACTGGCTGCCTCCCAGACTCCTGTACCACGATCAGCTGGCACGGCAGTTGGTCTTGAATTTGCGTCTTCCCCGTCTATTGACTGCGCTGCTGCTGGGCATGACCCTTTCTGCAGCTGGTTCAGTGCTGCAGATGGTTTTCAGAAATCCTCTGGTAGAACCGGGTTTTCTGGGGGTCTCCCAGGGGGCTGCGTTCGGCGCCGCTGTCAGCATTCTGTGGTTAACCAGCCATCCATTGGTGATTGAACTCAGCGCCACTTTTTTTGGTTTACTGGCTTTATTAATCTCGTATTTACTCTCTACCCGTATCCGCTATGGAGGATGGGTGCTGCGCCTGATTTTGTCCGGAGTGGCTGTCTCCGCTTTGTTTTCGGCAGGTATAGGTGTTTTAAAATATATCGCTGACCCACTCACCGAATTACCGGAACTCATTTTCTGGCTGCTGGGCGGGTTGTACAGCGTAACCTGGCGGGATTTTCTTTTTGTGCTGCCGTTTGCCCTGGCGGGCATTACCACAGCGTATGTTATGCGCTGGCGGGTTAACCTGCTTTCCCTAAATGACGATACGGCATTTTCCCTGGGCGCCTCGTTAACCCGGGAGCGGATCATCCTGCTGGTGGCGACCATCTCAGCGGCTGCGGCCCTCACCGCGATCAGTGGTGTGATCGGATGGGTGGGATTGATCGTTCCCCATATATCCCGCCGGTTGTTTGGTGCTAGCGCTGAAAAATCTCTCCCGGCTGCTATGCTGATTGGGGGTGGGTTTACAGTGATTGCAGATGATCTGGCCAGAACGCTGCTCCCGGGAGAAATTCCGCTTGGGATACTGACATCCGCAATCGGAGCAGGTTTGTTTATTTATCTGATGATCAGTATCGGCGTAAAGGTGAGGCGGCATGAATAAGATACTTTCCCTCGAAAATATACATTTCCGGTATCACCCGGATGCCCCCGATGTGCTGACTGGTATTTCGCTGGATATCCCGGCTGGTAAAATTACTGCGATTTTGGGTCCCAATGGCACGGGGAAAACCACCCTGCTACATATCCTGTTGGGATTGCTTAAGCCATTTCAAGGCATTGTTAAGGTTTCAGGAAAATCCCATCGGGAATATTCCAGGCGGGATCTCAGTCAAATGATCGGATTGGTTCCTCAATTTGAGAGCATTCCATTTAATTTTTCAGTTTTTGAATATGTGCTGCTGGGCAGATCACCCTATTTAAAACCATTTCAGCTTCCCGGGGAAGGTGATGTCAGGATCACAGAAGACGCGCTCGAGGCTGCCGGGATTCAACACCTGGCAGAAAAACCAGTCACTGAAATAAGTGGTGGAGAACGCCAATTGGTTCATATTTCCCGCGTTTTAACCCAACAAACCCAGATACTTCTGCTGGATGAACCCACAGCTCACCTGGATCTTGAAAACCAGAACAGGATACTGAAATTATTAAAGCAAATGTCCTCCCGGGGAAAAACCGCAGTCCTGACCACTCACGATCCGAACGCGGCGATATTTGCAGCGGATTATTTTGTATTGATGGACCGGGGCAATATTGCTGCCCAGGGGAATCTCAGCCAGGTGATCACGGCAGAAAATCTTTCTACAATCTATCGAACACCTATCAGGGTGGAACAGACAAATGGGTATACGATGGTAGTAATGGATAGAATCTGATGAGCTCAGGAGAGATAATCATCCTTTCTGGCGATCTCCAATCCGGAAAAACTAGTTTGTGTCAGGAACTTGTTCAGAAGGCAAAAGAGCAGGGCATCCAGTTGGCTGGACTCATCTCACCGGGGGTGTTTCACGAAGGGGAAAAGAAGGGGATTGATGTCATCAATCTAAATAATTGGGAACGGCAGCGGCTGGCTGTTCTGAGGGAGAAAGATCTGACCGGATTAGAAACCCAACGCTGGGCTTTTTACCCCGAGATTGTTCATTGGTGCAATCAGGCTCTGCTGAACGCTGTACCCTGTGATCTATTGGTTGTGGATGAATTGGGTCCGCTGGAGTTCAACCGGGGGGAAGGCTGGATTGCCGCCCTGGCAGCTGTGGACAGTGGAAATTATCAATCAGCCCTGGTTGTAATCCGACCTTCTTTGTTGGAAATGGCGGGTCAGCGCTGGAAGATTTCCCGGGTATTCGATTTAAATGATCCTAGTTATAAGACTCTAACCGGGGAAGATATTTATTCACGTCTTCATATTCAAAAAATAAAAAAACCATAAAAATTCCTTCCGCTTCCTTCTTCAAGAGGTATAATTGGAATATAGAGAATAAATTTAATGGAGGACTGCCATGTTCGGACTTGGCCCTTTGGAATTAGGGATTATCCTGGTAATTATTGTCATCGTTTTTGGCGTAGGCCGGATTAGTAAAATCGGCGGTGAGTTAGGAAGCGGAATTAAAGCCTTTAAGGACGGCCTCGAGAGTGAGGATAAAGAGGAAGCCGAGGGGGAAGAGGAAGCTGAGGGGGAAGAAAAAGAATCCTGACCCCGGTATCCGGGGCTGGAGAATTCCCGCCAAATTCCCACGAAGGTTGCGGGAATGAATATGCTTTTCAGGAACCGCTGTTCGGTTAAGCGGTTCTTTGATTGAGTTAATAAATATTATTGGATTCCCTGGTGAACAGGGTGAGAACTGTCTCAGGCAGGATGGTTGAGGAAAAAGTGAAAGATAAAATCAGGGATTTTTTCAGACAGATTAAAAAACCCTTCCGGCTGATTGGAAAATGGATATCAGCTCCATTCCAGAAAACCAGAGATTTTTTCCTGGAAGAACCTGCTGACGCGCCCATGGTCGACAGCCTGCAGCTGGCTTTTGAAGAGCCAGCAAGTTTTCTGGAGCATGTTGGCGCTCTGCGCAAACATATGCTGCGTTCACTGGCCGTGTTGTTGATTTTTGCTGCAGTCTGTTTTGTGTTTCTCCCTGAAATGCTTGATTTTGTTTCCCAGCCGATTGGAGGTCTTGAGGAGCTGAGCGCGGTAGATGTGACAGAACCAATTGGGGTTGGGATGCGGATCGTTTTATTGGCGGCTTTTGCGGCTGCGCTGCCCTTTATCATTCTAGAGATTTTCCTTTTTGTAGCCCCGGCACTCTCGCGCAGGGCAAGAGTAATCGGGTTGCTGGCAATTCCCCTTGTGGTGGTGTTTTTCTTCGGCGGTATGGCATTTGCTTACTACTTCATTCTCCCGGCTGGATTGCCTATCCTATTAAATTTCCTGGATGTACCGACTCAGATCAGACCTTCCTCATATATACGTTTTGTGACCGGGTTGATGTTTTGGTTTGGTGCTTTGTTTGAATTCCCGTTATTGGCATATATTCTCACAATGATGAGAATCCTCTCACCGTCCGTCCTGATTAAGAATTGGCGGATAGCCATGGTGGTGATTTCTATTCTAGCGGCAGTGATCACACCGACAATTGATCCAATCAACATGATGTTGGTGATGGCACCCCTTGTGCTTCTGTATGGTTTGGGCATCCTGCTCTCGTTGCTGGCTGGTGGTAGACGCCACTCGGAAGAGCAAATATGAACGACCGGTAAATTATTGACTAATCAGGGAAAAATCAAACTCCGAATAAATTAAAACCAGAACAATAAATATATAATCCCAAATTCTAATAGTTTTGAGGTTGTTTTATTAATTATTTTAACAATAACCGGTTTGTTGTGCTGTCTCTTAAATTGTTTCCGATAAAATTGTAGAGTGAATGGAAGACTTTTAAGAGATAAAGCCCGGCGGCTAAAGCCGCGGGATAGAAATTTTTCCCCGTTTGTCATCCTGAGCCTTTCGCCTACCACCTCGACTGCGCTAGGTGTTCGCTCAAGACAGGCCCCGCGAAGGATCCATGAGGAGATCAAATAACCAAGGTGAGTGGATTTGGAGAGGGAAACCCTGGATCCTAGTTTGCCCTGTGATGACCCGCCACCCTTCGATATGCTCTTCGTAATAATCACTTAGAGGTACTCAGGATGCCTTATTTGACTCCTTAATAAAATACCTGATGAGCAATCGTAGGGGCGACACCTGTCCTGCCTGTCCTGAGCACCTCGATGAAGTTTATCCCGAGTTTACCGAGGGGCTGCGCTTCACTCAGTACAGGCTTGTCGAAGGGAGCCCTTCAACTTCGTTCAGGATAAACCTGACGAAGGGCGATGAGCCCGATGATAAAAAGCCCTCCAAAAGGGGTGCCGTTTTTGGTCCTCAGATGACTCAGAGGGTTATCCTGGAAGGGTTAATCGACGGTTTTCTTGGGTTTTACTTTTCTTCTTTGGGAACCCAGGCAAGAACTTTAGTGCCTTTATTGGGTGAGGAATCGATTTGAATCCCTCCCCCTGCTTTCCGCGATCTGCGCTGCATATTGGCAAGTCCATGACCCAGATTTGTTTCGGTTTTGTCAATATTAAAACCAATGCCATTATCCACGATCTGCAGATATACTTTGCCGTCCTCCTCCCAAAGCCGGAGGTCAGTTTTTGTGGCTTTTGAATGGCGGGCAGTGTTGGAGAGCGATTCCTGGGCGATGCGGAATAACGTTAACGTATTCTGGTAATTGGTATTGAGGGGGGCCTTGATCTCGTCTTCTAAACTGCTGGATATTTTTGAATTGGTTTCAAATTCCTTGAGTAATATATCCAAATTTTCTTTAAAGGTTTTATTTTCCTGCATCTGCCGGGGACGTAAATCAGAGATGTAAGTGCGGATATCAGTGATTGTGCTGTTAATTCCATCGGTGGCAAAATCTAATTTTTTCAGGCTTTCTACGTGGTCTTCCTGGATAATGGCTTTGACGTAATCCAGGGTGAGTCCAATCGAGTATAAGGATTGGATGATTCCATCATGTAAATCCATTCCGATCCTTTCTCGTTCTTCAAGAATGGCGATGTGTTTCGTCTGCTGCTGGAGCAGGGCATTTTGGATAGCCGTCCCGGTCCACATCCCGATTGTGGTCAGTAGGTCCAACTCCCGGGTTGAATACACTCGATCCTTTTTACTGGAAAGAGTCATTACGCCTACCACTTCACGTGGACACTGAAGGGGAATCACAACCTGGCAGATAAAGCCTGCTTCAGCAATGGCGGGCCGGAGGATCCGGGGATCTGAATCCAGGTGATAAACAACCAGGATTTTATTTAAACCAGCTGCTTTACCTACTACACCGTCGCCCACCCGGAATACACTTTTGGTGTAAAAAGCCTCAAAATCATCCCCTCTGAGCAAGGATAATCTTAAATCCTTTGCTCCCCGGTCCTTAAGGAAAATTTCCCCGGTTTCAATATCCAGGTATTGGAGGACATATTTTAATGTCCGGCTCATGATTTCCTTGATGTCCCAGGAACCGGCAACACCCTGGGCAAGGTCATTGATCAGTGACAGATCTTCATACTGCTGGTTAAGTGTTTTATCCCGTTCGAGGATGTGGTTGTATAGCTGGGTGTTGGTGATTGCTACCGCCGCGTAGGCAGCCAGGGTTTTCATCAACCGCTCATCGTCACCCGTGAATTCGGAAGCGCTAATTTTATTGGTCAGATATATTTGACCCAGGATTTTTCCCCCGGATATGATTGGAACACCCAGCATCGAAGTCATTTCCGGATGGTATTCTGGGAAGCCGCCGTAGCGGGGATCCTTCTTGATTTCCGGGATCCGTATAACCTCATGTTTGTTTTGCAGTTCTCCCAGCAAGCCTTTGCCTTTTGGCGGGTGTGGCATCAGGCTGATTTCTTCCTCAGATAAACCGGTATGAATGAAATTAACTACTTTTCCATCTTCGTCCCGGATCGCCAGGGCGGCATATTCCGCTTCAACCTGAGCTCGTGCCAGGCGGACAATGCGCCACAATACAGTCTCCAGGGACAAATCCTGGATAAGATCTTTGCTTGCCTGATATAAAGATCCGATTTGATCTTCTAATTCCTTTTTGGTTTTTTGGGTCATAGTTAATATCCAGAAGACATTTTACCTTATCTGATTTGATTTTGATAGTTTTTGCTAGTCTTGATATCGTATCGTTATAATCGACTAAATAAGATATGACTGAACTATTCTTCAAAAAGGTATATTTATGGAGAAAGAGAATAAAAGTTCCCGTATCAAGGGTTTTTATAATTTACACCTTGAGAAACGGCGTCAAATACTGATCGAGCGTGGATTCCTGACGTTAAATGATCTGGAAAATTTAGATCTGGATGGAGGACTTCCGCTGGATATTGCGGAAAATATGATTGAGAATGTGATTGGGAGGTTCAGCTTTCCATTGGGGATTGCCTTAAACTTTCAGGTAAATGGAAGGGATGTATTAGTTCCGATGGTTGTGGAAGAACCTTCAGTGGTTGCTGGGGCCTCTTTTATGGCGAAACTTGCCCGGGAAGGCGGTGGATTTACCGCCCATGCTTCCGATCCAGTAATGATCGGCCAGCTGCAGGTTCTGGACTTGGATGATCTCTCCGCAGCCGAAAAATTAATATTGAATCATAAGGATGATCTGCTTGCCAGCTTAAATGATGTTGACCCGATCCTCAACGATTTGGGCGGAGGACCACAGGATCTGGAAGTCAGGTTGATCTCTAATTCGGCTGCTGGCCCTTTCTTGATAGTTCACCTGTTATTTGATGTCAGAGACGCCATGGGAGCTAATGCGGTAAATACAGCTTGTGAAAAGTTGGCGCCTGCTTTGGAAGAGATTACAGGCGGAAGAGTACATTTACGTATTTTGTCGAATCTGGCAGACCGGCGGCTGGCAGTGGCTGAGTGCACGATTCCAGTAGAAAGCCTGGCTTTTGATAAGTATACTGGAGCGCAGGTCCGGGACGGGATCATTGAAGCCTGGGCATTTGCGGATGCAGATTCTTACCGGGCGGCAACCCATAACAAGGGCATCATGAATGGGATTGATGCGGTACT
The DNA here is from genome assembly GCA_030608465.1 of Chloroflexota bacterium. Taxonomy (GTDB): domain Bacteria; phylum Chloroflexota; class Anaerolineae; order Anaerolineales; family UBA11858; genus B10-G9. The sequence goes on along the minus strand of JAUWEC010000081.1, from coordinate 2,253 downwards.
TCTGGCCACGGGAAATGATTGGAGAGCAGTGGAAGCTGGCGCTCATGCGTATGCCGCCAGGTTTGGATTTTACCGTTCTTTATCTACCTGGTCGCAGGATCAAACGGGCAATTTAAAGGGACGCTTGGAATTGCCTCTGGCGGCAGGTATTGTAGGCGGCGCGACGCAGGTGCATCCGGGTGCAAAAACAGCGCTAAAATTAATGGATGTCAAAACTGCCAGAGAGTTGGCGGAAATCATTGTTTCGGTTGGATTGGCTCAAAATCTGGCTGCTTTACGGGCTTTGGCGACAGATGGCATTCAGCAGGGTCATATGAGCTTGCATGCCCGACAAGTTGCGATTGCCGCTGGCGCCGAGGGGGAGCAGATCAACAAACTGGCAGAGCATTTGATAGATGACAATAAGATTCGAATAGACTATGCAAAGAAAATCCTCAACAGTTGGAAATGAACTGCCGGAAAATCTAAAGATGGAAAACCGAGTAACTTATGAAAAATGAACAAATCAAAGACAAAGTAATGAAACCTTCCCGCCCGGTGGGCATCATCGGATATGGCGCTTATGTGCCGCAGTACAGACTTCCAGCGACTGAAATATCCCGCATCTGGAAGGGTGGTTTGGCTGTTGAACCCATCCTGGAGAAGTCAGTCTCGGGAATCGACGAAGATGTGATTACCATGTCGATTGAGGCAGCCCGGAATGCCATGATGCGAGCCAATGTGAATCCCCTGGATATCCGGGCGGTATGGGTGGGGTCTGAATCTCACCCCTATGCAGTGAAACCAACCTCAACCATTGTTGCGGAAGCTTTAGGTATTACGCCCTATACCCAGGCTGCTGATTGGGAATTTGCCTGCAAAGCCGGGTCGGAAGCCATGGTTGCTGCTATGGCCCTGGTGGGTTCCGGAATGGGCAAATATGCGTTCGCAATCGGAATGGACGCAGCCCAGGGAAAACCCGGGGATGCGCTGGAATATACTTCTGCGGCAGGGGGAGGGGCTTTTATAATTGGACCGGCAGAAGAATCCCTGGCCGTAATAGAAGGCGCTATTTCTTATGTCACGGACACCCCCGATTTCTGGCGCAGGGAACATCAGAAATATCCTGAACATGGCGGACGATTTACCGGACAGCCGGCATATTTTAAACACATCCGGAACGCGGTAAATACCCTGCTTGATGAATTAAAGGCAAAACCGGAAGATTATGAGTTTGTGATCTTTCACCAGCCTAATGTCAAATTTCCTCAACGGGCCGCAAAAGAGCTGGGCTTTACGCCTTCTCAGCTAGAGAAAGGATTGTTGTCACCCAAAATAGGTAATACCTATGCGGGATCATCATTAATTGGACTGACCGCGGTCCTTGATCAGGCTGAACCTGGGGATCGCATTTTAATGGCTTCTTTTGGATCTGGCGCGGGATCAGATGCCCTTTCCTTCCAGGTTACGGAGGAGATTTTATCCAGGAAGGGAAAAGCCTTATCCACGGAAGATTATATTAGCCGACGGGTGGAAATTGATTATGCCCAATATGCCAGAATGAGGGGCAAAATCACACTGAAATAGTTTTCATCCTTTTTAAGGCGTTTATCCACTGAAAATTGATAGTTCTTGATAGTTTGACCCTTGTATACTGGTGCAAGTGAAATAAAAATTTTATAGCTAATCTTGTGCAAGAGTAGAAAAATATGGATATTCCGCGACACTGGCGTTTAAACAAACAGCGATATGCATTAACCGGTGAAGTTTGCCCTCACTGCGATGCCAAAATATTTCCACCCCGGGATGTATGCCCGGAATGCGGAGATGAGGCGAAAACCGAATTTGAATTTAGCGGAAAGGGAGAGGTTTATTCCTTTACCGATATTTACAACGCGCCGGAAGGATTTGAAGAAACCATTCCTTTTACGGTAGCTCTGGTGAAATTGGATGAAGGTCCTATTGTTACGGCTCAATTAACGGATATCGGTGACCGGGGGGTTGAAATTGGTATGCCGGTTGAGATGATTACCCGGAAACTCCGATCTGACGGAGATGAACGGGGGATGCTGGTGTACGGGTATAAATTCCGCCCGCAGCTAAGTGCCTGATCCGAGTAACTAATAATCAAAGGGGGCTGTCTAAAAAGTCAGCCCCTTTTCAGTTTAACGGATGAAAAACGAAGTAAAAAGATGCAAATTCAAAAAAAAGAAAAAAAGTGACCGCTATTGAACGGCCACTTTGGCAATATTGTGAGCAATATTGAGCAGCCCC
>JAUWEC010000069.1 GCA_030608465.1 Chloroflexota bacterium | reverse complement strand
TCATGGAACAGGATATCTCGGTCGTACCGGGGTCTTTGAATTATTGATTGTCAACAACAAGATCCGCCAAATGTTCACTGCCGGTGCAAGTTCGAGCGAAATAAAATTTGCAGCCATAAAAGCTGGCATGCTTTCCATGCTCAAAGATGGCCTGCTCAAAGTAAAACAAGGAATCACCACACCGACAGAAGTTCTGCGGAATGTGTATTCTGTGGAATAAACTCCAAACCCCAGTAATCGATAAGATCAAAAGACTGAAGGAGCAATCATGCCGTACCGTTATTTAGCTTATGATTCATCCGGGGTGGAGAAACAGGGTGTACTGCAGGTCGATTTGGAAGAAACCGCAGAACGGATTCTGTATGAACGCGACCTGACAATAGCAAAACTGACAAAAACAAGGGCCGGGCTGGACCTGGCAAAGTGGTTTCCAACATTTTTTGGTCCGAAACTCAGAGATGTCATCGTTTTTTCCAATCAATTAGCAAATTTAATCGAATCCGGCGTACCTCTTTTAACTGGATTAAATCTCATGCTGGAAGAAGTGACCAGTAAACCCCTTCAGAAGGTACTTATGGAGGTTGTAGAAGATATCCGGCAAGGCAGTGCAATTTCTGCAGCCCTCGCAAAACATGAATTAGTATTCCCGACCATTTATCACCGAATGATCAATGTTGGAGAACGGACTGGAAATCTTGGATCAGTTTTGAGGCAGTTGGCCATCCATCTGGAAAAAGAGCATAGCACTAAATCCAGAATTCGGGGCGCGATGACGTATCCAGCTCTTGTTCTTTCGTTAGCCTTCGTTGTGATTTTGATCCTGCTTAATTTCACGCTGCCTCCACTGCTCCAATTGTATAGCGAATTTGAAGCCCAATTGCCCTGGCCAACGCGCTTTTTAATGGCTTCTTCTGATTTTTTCCTGGAATATCGGCTTTATTTATTCTTGGGACTGATGGTTATCATTGGTGGTGGAGTATTCTATTTTTCGCGACCGCGAGGAAAAAAACAATTAGCCCATCTGGCCTTAAAAACCCCGGTCGTTGGCAGGGTTAACACCTACGGCAACAGCGCTCGTTTCAGCAGAACCCTGGCAACCTTATTAACCGCAGGGCTCCAATTGACAGAATCCATAGAGCTTACCGGACAAACAATTCAGAATACAGTTCTTAATGAAGAAATCGATAACCTGCGGCAAGAGACATTACAGGGGCGCGGGATCGCTGTATCTTTATCACATTCGAAATATTTCCCAAAAATGTTAGCCCATGTTGTGCGGATTGGAGAGGAAACTGGATCTTTGGACACCCAGCTGGAAACTTTGGCAGGATTTTATGAAGAAGAAGTAGATCGGGCAATAAATACTATGACCTCATTACTGGAACCGGGCATGATTATCTTCGTAGGAGTCATTGTAGCATTTGTGGCAATCTCGGTTATTTTACCCATGTATTCCCTCTTAGGCCAAATACGATGAGTTTATTTCATGCTTTCAGCTTGCCCAATAAGGGATTCCGGATCCTCAATGACGAGAAGGGGACTACCCTGGTAGAGGAATTGGTCACAGTGGCAATTATAGGAATTGGCATTGTGATCCTGGTTGCGATGATCACCACTGGTGTTATCGGGGTAAGGCAGGTCGCCGATAAAGTGCTGGCAGAATCTTTGGCTCGATCCCAACTAGAGATCATCAAAGACGCTGCCTACCAGGCTGATCCGGTCTCCGTACCGTACCCTGCAGTTGCTCCGATTCCCAATTACAGCGTAGCAGTGGGAATAGAATACTGGAACGCAACCACCAGCACATTTGTTTCTGCTGTTCGGAATGACGGCCTTCAAAAAATTACCGTAACTGTGTCATCCGCTGGAACCCCCCTGGTTCAAAATGCGGACTATAAAGTGGATCGTTGATGAAACCTATCTCAGCAAAATCGACCAGTATAAGGCAGCGATTAAAAAGAGTGCACAGCGAACGCGGCACTACCCTGGTAGAGCTGCTGGTGGCAATGTCTATCAGCGTGTTGGTGTTTGGAATCATATCGACCTCCCTGGTCCAATTTTTTCTGGTTACCCGCTGGGGAAACGATCAGATGCTGATTACTAATGATCTCCAGGTGGCTTCGCTGTGGCTTGGCCGAGATGCCCTGGAATCCGCCAGCTTTACCCCGGGGACGGGCACCGTTTACGGCACCCTAAACTGGGATGATTCGACAAACCAATATCGCTATTCATATGATTCGGGGAACTTCACACTGGTCCGTGAACATATTGAGGACAGCAATCTTCTGTCCACTCTGCAGGTGGCCAGGCATATTGCCAACCAGGGTGATGTGGTGTTTAACACCAGCGGCCAACTATTAACCGTATCGATTACCTCTACCAGCGGCGATGAGTCGGAAACGGTGGACTTGAGCCTTGCCATGAGGTCTCAATAAAGGATGAGGATAAAAAAAGGTTGATGATCTTGAGAAATCAAAACGGTAGGAGAGATAGGCTTTTGCAATCGGTCAGAAATTTTCCTGCTCGGTTGGTTAAGCTGCGTCGCAGATTAAAACTAGAATCCGGCGGATCTTTACCTTCCGCGCTGATCACCTTAGCCGTTGGTTCGCTGCTCTTGACTCCGTTTCTCTCTTTTGTCAGTACCCGCTCACTCGGCACCCGGGCAGCAGGGGAAACCTTTAGTGAGCAGTATGCCGCGGACGCTGGGGTTGAATTTGGGATCTGGAGTTTGCTTAATGATTTAACATTCCGGACCCAGGTTGACAGCAGCATAGGGACCGCGCAGCCGCTCCCTTTCCCCAGTCCAATAAATGGCTACACACCAAGCCTTTCTGTGACCGGCATCCTAATTGGAAACTGGTATGAACGTCAGAATCACCTTCCAGCGATCAATCAGGGAGGATCATTGGCATACACCGAGGGTTACCCCCTTGGTGAACATCGAGTCTATGCATTACAGGGGAACGGCACAAAAAACTTTGGTTATTACAGCATCTCGACAGACCAATGGATTGGTCGAGCCGATACGGACAAAGAAGTTGGCCAGGGAGGCGCTCTGGTATATGGCGGCGACAGCTTTATTTATGCCCTCCGCGGAAACAATAAAAAGGAATTTTGGCGCTATGACATAGACGGTAATAGCTGGTCAACTATGGGGAAAACCCCAAAAAATGTTAGTGCGGGAGCAGCGCTGGCGTACCCTGGAGGAAACTTCATCTATGCCCTCCAAGGCGGAGGTACAGACACCTTCTGGGAATACAGTATATCGAAAAATAAATGGAAACCGCGAAAGAAAATCCCTGTGGCCGTGAATGCCGGGGGAGCATTGGTTTCTGTAGGAGGGGATACTATATATGCTTTCTGCGGGGGGAATCTAACAAATTTCTGGCGCTACACTATCTCCACTAATTCCTGGGTTGCACTGCAAAACACAGACAGCGGTGTTTCAAATGGGGGCGCACTGGCCTATTACAGCGGAGATTATATCTATGCCCTGCAGGGAAATTCCACCGGTTTCTGGCGCTATGCTGTTACAATGGATAATTGGACGGTACTTGAAGAAACACTCAATCCGGTCGGTAACGGTGGATCTCTGGTTGTCACCCATTCACTGGGCGGTTTTGCTTTTCGGGGTGGGAATCACAGTGATTTTTGGAAATTTGAAGTAACCCCTCCCCAGTACGATATATCCTCGCAAGCAGGATCGGTGGACACAGACGCCAGGATTGAAATTGACGGATCCACCAATACAATTTTATTTTGGGACATTGATTAATCACATTTGATAAGGACCACACAAAAGATCTTATGGATGATCCAAAACAAAAAATCGGGGATGACCTGAAAAAAACCTTTCCTCTCGTTGGCTCGGTGGGGCTTTTTGATATTAACATCCTGCCCCAACGTTACCGCAGGAAGCGGATCAGATTATTAAGTATCTTGCCCTGGTTCATGTTTATTGTCCTGCTTGGTCTGCTGTATCCAAGCGGCATTATGGCTCTGGAAGCACAGGCGCAATTTAAGCGAAGCCAAATTAATTTGGCTCAGGTTCAATCAGTCCTGGAAAGTTACCAATCCAGTGCAGAGAAAGTAAATTCCCTGGAAAATGAGATTGAAACAGCATATCAGCTCAAAGAGCAAATTACGGCTTCCTACCAGGGCATTGATTTACATGGCACGAATTGGAGCAATACCCTGTTCGGTATTAAAGGGATCATCCCGGAAGAAATCTCCTTGACCCTTATCACTCAACAGGATAATCAAATTTATCTAGAAGGAATTTCTACTTCCTACCCAATTATCCTGGATTTTGTTGAGGAATTAAAATCGCTGGACGAGTTAAAGAGTGTCCAGATTGAATCTGTAACACAGATTATTGAAGAAGAAGAACCTGCAGTTGTAGAAGTCGAAACCGGGGATGAAACCCAACCAATCAGGTCAAAAAGCCCATCCTACTCCTTTTCCATCCTGACTATCACATCCAGGGAGGGTGGACTGCGATGAACAAAAAATCAAAGAGGGTCTTCTCCCCGATGCGTACTGCCATTCTGGGAAGCGTGATCCTGGCCATGCTGCACATCATCTTGCTCGGAGGAGCATACCAGCGGAAAGTTGCAGCAGAAAAAATAAGATCCGATCACGCCGCACTTGACCAAAACTATGCTGAATTAAAGCAGATCAGTGAGGAGCAGCTGAGTTCCCTGCAGTCCGAATTAGATCTCATCCAGGCCGAGGTGGCAGATCTGAAGAGATCTTTCCCTGAACTTGGAGCGCCTTTTGCCATCTATCACCGCGGAATGGATCTTTCCCAGAGCAGTGGGGTAAACCTTAACGGCATTTCACACCTGGGAAGTGACCTTCAAGAAACTGTGTCAGGGAATATTCAAACTGATACCTATAGTATTGAATTGACTGGTCTCCTGGAATCCTGTTTGACCTATATTCAGAAACTTGAGAGTGCCGGAATGGATACAGTAACCATGGAATATGTCAGCATCAGGCCTGAAGAAGAACTCTGTTCCCTTGAGATTAAAACCGTTGGTTATCCGGGAATTGAAGAGTAATAATACAGAATCTTCAATTTATCGCATCAGAGAAAGAGAGTGAACTTTGTTTAAAAGAAAGTTAACAACAATCAATTTTGAAGGCAACGAGATTAGATTCCTGGTTGTTCAGGGCGAAAAAGTCCATTCCTGGAAAACTAATAACATTCCTCCTGAGCTGATGAATCAGGGGCTTATCCAAAATCCCGGAGAAGTGGGCAAAATCATCCAAACCACTCTTGAGGAAATCAAAGGTCCCAGGAGACGTGTGATCACATCTGTCACTGGACAACGGTCAGTTCATCGAATCATGAGGATCCCGAATATCCAGGATAAACTTTTAGAAGAAACCATCCGCCGTAAAGCTAAACAGGAGTTTGCCATCCCGGTTGATGAGGCTGATCTTTCCTGGCGGGTTATAAACAGAGCCAACAACCAGATTGTCCTCTATGTTCTCGCCGTGCCAAATACAATCATTGATGGACAGGTCGAAGCTCTCCGGGCAGCGAAAATAAAACCAAGGATAATGGATATCAAACCTCTCGCATTGCAGCGGGTGGTGAACAAAAAAACGTCAATTATAGTGAATCTTGAAAGCTTTAGCATGGGTGTGATCATTGTAGTGAATCATATCCCCATCCTGGTCAGAACCATTCCGCTTGAGACGGGAGACTTAACTGACGAAGCAAAGATTGACCTGCTCAGCCAGGAACTTGCCAGAACGGTGAAATATTACAACGAGAGCAATAAAAAAAATCGCCTACCTGAAAAGACTATAGTCTATCTAACCGGGGATTTATTTGATTTTCCCCGCCTTGAATCACGATTAGAGGAAAGCCCAAATCTAACTGAAAGACTGGGTTCAAGAACCCCGTATAAGATTAGCCTGCCTGAACCTCCTTTAGAAATTCCGCCAGAACTATCTGTTGCGAAATACGCCGTCAATCTTGGGTTAGCGTTAAAAAACACAAAATGACCTCCTTGGCCTGGGTATACAGCTTGTTTGGGGTTGTGATTGGCAGTTTTCTAAACGTATGTGTGGATCGTTTACCAGGAAGCGGATCGATTGTCTCCCCTCCTTCTCACTGCCCCCAATGTAAACGCCGATTAACCAATCTTGAACTCATCCCCATTTTAAGTTACATCTTTCTCCGGGGCCGCTGCCGGTCGTGCGGGGTTAAGATCCCTGCCCGGATCCTGGCGGTTGAGCTTGGTACCGGGGTAATGTTTTTTTTAATCTGGATTCGTTTTGGTCAAAGCTGGGATACAGTACTCGTCAGTATCTTCGGTTCCCTCTTATTGGTGATTGGATTAATCGATCTGGAACACCAAAAAATTCTCAATATTCTCATCTATCCCGCTATTGGCTTGGGGCTGCTGTTGATCCCTGTGACCCATATCACCTCACCATGGACCTTTTTGGCCGGCGGTGCGCTGGGTTTTGCGGTCTTATTCCTCATTGCCGTTCTCTCTCCCGGTGCAATGGGCATGGGTGATGTTAAACTAACTATTTTTCTGGGGATAATTTTAGGCTATCCAGAAATCATTATCGTCCTCTTCCTGGCTTTTGTATCTGGGGGTTTAATTGCAGGGATTCTGCTGGCATTTAAAAAAATCAAACGCAAAGATACTATCGCCTTTGGACCTTATCTTGCGCTGGCAGGACTGATCACAATGCTCTACGGAGATCAAATTCTTGGCTGGTGGTTAAGGAGAATTAGCTGATGAATATCCTCGATCTTTTTGAAATTATGGAGGAAAAAGGTGCTTCCGATCTTCACTTGAAATCTACCGCTGTGCCCATCCTGCGGATCCATGGAGATCTTGTGCCGGTACCAGGTTTTGAGCCGCTATCTGCCCAGGATCTTAAAGCTGCGTTTCAGGCTATGACAACACAAGTCCAGCAAGATGATTTCTACAATAATAAAGAATTAGATTTTTCTCATCAGACCCAGGGTGGGATCCGTTTTCGGGTGAACGCCAGTCAACAAAAAGGGGAAATCAGCCTTGCCCTCAGACGAGTCGCCAAGGAGATTCCAAGCCTGGAAATGTTGGGACTTCCAGAGATTTGTAAGGACCTGGCATTAAAGAAACAGGGCTTGGTGCTGGTAACAGGACCCACTGGAAGCGGAAAATCCACCACGCTGGCTGCCATGATAGAGCATTTAAACCAGCGGGAAGCCCGCAGGATTGTCACAGTTGAAGATCCTATAGAATACCTCTACCAGGACAAACAAAGTTTTATTACCCAACGGGAATTAGGATCTGATACCAAATCTTTCGCAGCAGCCGCAAAACAGGCTTTACGCCAGGATCCGGATGTGATCCTGGTCGGTGAAATGCGTGATCCGGAGACTATGGCCGCCTGCATCACCGCAGCAGAAACTGGACACCTGGTGATGTCCACCCTGCACACCAATAACGCTCCCCAATCCATAGACCGGATTGTGGACTCGTTCCCTCCTTACCAGCAGAATCAGATCCGGATGCAGCTTTCCCTGACTTTGTTAGCCATCCTGGCCCAGCGGTTACTTCCCCGCCTTGATGGACAAGGCCGCGTACCGGTAGTTGAAGTTATGGTGGCTAATAATGCCATCCGTAATTTAATTCGGGAAGGAAAAACCCACCTGATGATCAGTATCATGCAGACCGGAATAGATCTAGGCATGCAAACATTGGATAGAGGGCTCCAGCGAGCTTATCAGGAAGGATTAATCTCTCTGGAGGATGCACTTCTCCATGTTTCCGATGAAAAAGCCTTCCGGTCGTCCCTGGGCGGCGTTTGAACTGTATAGGTGTTAAACTCCCGAATCAAGCTCTCACCAGCCTTTATCCCCTTTATATAATTACAATTCCGTTGCAATTACTGCTTGGGTTTTGAATATTGGGTCTTTCGCTGTAAGTTCCCTGTAAGGCACAGCGTGGAAAAGTTTGTTTTAATGAAGGCATCCAACTTATTGGATCGCCCAGATTTTTCTAGGTGAATTAATAAATTTTATTTGAAGACAGACTTATTTTGAAGGAGGCATAATCCAATGTTCAACAAACTTTTCAAAGCCGAAGGCGGCTTCACCCTCGTAGAGCTGTTAGTAACCATCGCAATTTTAGGCGTCCTGTTCGGCATCACGACCCTGACCCTGAGCGGATTGGGCACAAACGCCAAAGGTACAGTTTGCGATGCTGAAATAGCTGTGGTTCAATCTGCTATGGATGTTTACTTAGCGGTTGACGCCGGAAATACCATTGCTGCAAGTCCAGCCACCGCAGCCACGATCTCAGAGGGAGCCACAGGCTTCCAACAATATTTAAGAGGAACCACCAAGGGATTATACACCTGGGATTTAGATGGGGATAATCTAGATCAAGATACTTGCCCATAAATAACCTAACATCAATAATAATTTTAATCAAACAAAAACGCCGTCAGTGACGGCGTTTTTATTTTAAGACAGACCTCCGAGGTCGATCCGACCTCGGAGGTCGTGTGCCATGCGAAACGACATTTAACATTATTGTGATTATTGTGATATAAATAGTGCTAATTTATATTCACATGTCTATCAGGAGATTTAAATGAGCCCAATATCCAGCAGTTTCACAGTTGCCGCAGCCCAGGCAGCTCCCTATTTCCTGGACCGGGAAAAAACCGTGGAGAAAGCCTGTAGTCTGATTGCACAAGCAGGAAAGAAAAAAGCCAAATTGATTGTATTTCCTGAAGCTTTTATCTCCGGGTACCCCGACTGGGTTTGGGTTGTGCCCAACGGAAATTCAGTCTTATTGGATAAACTCTACACCGAATTGGTCAACAATGCCATTTCGATTCCTGACGGATCAACTCAACAGCTCTGCCAGGCTGCCAAGGAAGCGGGGATATTTGTGGCAATCGGGGTGCATGAAAAAAACACTGAAACCAGCGGAGCTAGTTTATATAACACAATCCTCTATATCAATGATCAAGGTGAAATCCTCGGCAAACACCGCAAGTTGATCCCCACCGGGGGCGAACGTTTAATCTGGGGGCAGGGTGACGGGAGCACCTTACCTGCTTTCGATACCTCTATTGGGAAGTTGGGCGGTTTATTGTGCTGGGAAAATTTTATGCCGCTGGCCAGGCAATCCATGTATGTACAAGGTGTCCAGATTCATGTTGCACCCACCTGGGACTCGAGTGAAAATTGGCTGCTGAGTATGAGACATATTGCCCGGGAGGGCGGCATGTATGTGATTGGGGTTTGCTCAGCTGTGAAAAAGGATGATATCCCTGACAAGTATAAGTTTAAAAAACTTTATTCAGGAAACCGCCAATGGATTAATCCTGGCAACAGCTGTATTATCAATCCCCGGGGAGAATTTGTCGCTGGTCCACTGCCAGAAAAAGAAGAGATACTTTACGCAGAAATCGATCTGAAGCAAATCCTCGCTGCCAAACGCATGTTTGATGTCACCGGTCATTATGCCAGACCGGATGTATTTAAGTACTTTATTAGTGCAGATTAATGGTTGCAAAAAGGAGATGTATATGACCACACGAGCAAACGTCCTGGCAGACAGGATTGAATTAGGAGCTGAATCCTTGGCAAATTTAGTGGAAGGACTATCTGACAGTGAATGGGAAATAGTTATCCCCGGGGAAGAACGAAAAGTTGGTGTTCTTGTTCACCATGTCGCCAGTTCATATCAGGCAGAGATAGACCTGGCCTCTCAAATATCTGAAGGCAAGCCCATCATTGGGGTTACTTCTGAAGAGATTGATGGGGTCAACGCTGATCATGCCCGGGATTATGCCCAGGTTAACAAACAAGATGTTCTCAAATTATTACACGAAAATAGTAAAGAAGCGTCTGATCGAGTAAGAAAGTTATCAGATGCCGAGCTGGATAATGCAGAAAAGGTATCCCTCAATGCGGATGCTCCTCTCACAACCCAGTTTTTCATAGAGGACCATGCTTTGCGTCACAGCTTCCAGCACTTGGAGAGCATCCAGAAAGCCCTGGGGAAATAACCATAAGACCTCCGAGGTCGGATCGACCTCGGAGGTCTTTTTGAGAAAAATCGAAGTTCTTTAATGTTTGAATAGATTCTTAATTTGGAATCTAAAAACTTATATCTGGCCGCTTTGCTCACATCCGCCAGATCATTTTTATTGGAGGTAATTATGGCATCAGAATCAAACCAAAATCGCGATGCACTAACACAAAGCGTGAAAAATAGTCTCAAAAAAGCTGAGGAAATCATTTCCGGGCGAAAGAAAACCAATACCGGTCTTATGGTTGCCGGCATGACAACTTCCGCAGCTTCAACGCTTGTCGCTGGCATCACAGCGGTGCAAGGCCCGGTGATCGGGACAGGAACTGAGGGTTGGAGAATTGCCTGTATCATCGCGGCAGTATTCGGATTCGCCTCAACAGTAAGCACTGGCCTGAGCCAGCAGCTGAAGGTCAATGATCAGGTAGCTGAAGGAAATCAGTGTGTCAGCAAACTCAGGTCCCTTGATGTGGGGATCACTACCGGCAGCAGGAATTGGGAAGAAATTGTCAAAGAATACGAAGAGATAGCGAAAATGTATCCTGAACTTATCAGTTAAGAAACAGATTGAGTGTTTTCCAATACAATAGACCTCCGAGGTCGGATCGACCTCGGAGGTCTTCTTTAAAAGAAAAGTGCCCCCACGGGGACTCGAACCCCGGTTTTAGCCTTGAGAGGGCTATGTCCTAGGCCACTAGACGATGGGGGCGTGATAGATATTAGTCCTATTCTCACAGACTTGGGCTAAAACCGAGGTGAGTTTTCCCAAGCAGTGATAGGGCTGTTATCTACGACGCGAGATATTTTACCATAATAATGTTTGCCACTAACTTATTTCCTCATCATATTTTTTTGATTTGTCATCCATATCAATCCACAGGATAGTAAGTTGGATTAGTGCGATAAGATCCTCGATATCATGATCATTCCATACACGAAGATAATGGGTCTCGTCGTTTCCTAACCATAAGGCTTTTTCCGCAACACGCTGAACTTTTGGTTCCGCAATATATTTTTCAACAACAGGTTTTGCCCAAGTATTTTCTATAGCTTTTTTTGTTTCTGGATCATCAACTGTTGATTTTGCATAGTCTTTTATCAAAAACTCAACTGCTTTACGAAATCCAGGGCCACAAATTTGATCCAATCCAGATTGTTTTGCTTCACTTGCTTGTTTATATATCTCAATAAACTTTGGAGAAATTTTGTGGATAATCTGAGGTATTTCGTCAATTTTTGGTTCTATTGGATATAACTTATAGTGCGTAGATATTTTCGTCGGATCATCTATTTTATAATAACCAATAAATATTCTTGTACAGTCTGGATTACTACATTGAAATACCTGTTCAAATTTATCTCCATCAATGTGGCCTATTGGCCTAGAAGGTTCAATGATTAGGCGATGGCAGATTGGGCATTCTTCAGGATATTCAAATCTACGAGTGATACCTCTAACTTTGATACTGAATTGGCTCATCGAAAATCCTCCTTCACATACTCTTCTAGATAATTCCATAATTATTTTATCACTAAGATAAATCTATTTTATAACCTCCATCTGTCACCAGGGCTTGCTCTCCTGTGAGCTTCTTTATCATCCGCACTTGATATAGCCAAGTATCTTTTCACCATTGTCATTGTTGAATGCCCCAGCAGCCGCTGCAGCGTGAAGACATCGCCGCCATTACGCAGGTATTGAATGGCAAAGGTGTGTCGAAATCGATGGGGGTTTGCCTTCGGTACACCTGCCCGTTCCCCAGTCCGCCTAAGTAAATTATAAAGAAATTGCCCGTCGAGCGGCCTGTCCTCTCTGGTAAGGAAGAGGGGATCATCGTCGTAGACCACTTCCCTTTCCGCTAAATAGCGCCAGAGGTATCTTGAGGTAGATCTCCCGCAGTACACGAACCAAACCCCAAAAGCAAATAATTTACTTTAGCCAAGTTCAACCCGAACCTCCCCGATTTCATGTTAAAATACCCACATCACTTATCGGATTCCAGGGAGGGTATATGAGCCATCAGGTCACTGCCAAACAGAACAACTCCAAAATGTGTTTTGTGTGCGGGTTAAATAATTCCTTCGGACTGCATGCATCGTTTTATGAGTTGGAAAACAACCATCTGGTGGCGCTGTTCACACCAGGAGAAGAACACCAGGGTTACCCGGGCCGTTTGCACGGCGGGCTTGCTGCCACCATCCTGGACGAAACTATCGGCCGGGCGATTATGATCCAACAGGATGAAATCTGGGGGGTAACAGTTGAGTTTAAGGTCCGCTACCGGAAACCGGTCCCGCTGGGCGTGGAGTTACGAGTGGTTGGACGCATCACCAAAGATAACCGCCGTATGTTTGAAGGAACCGGTGAGATTTTGCTCCCGGATGGTCAAACCGCGGTGGAAGGATTTGGCAAATATATCAAACTGCCGCTGGAAAACATCGCTGATTTTGATTATGAAGAACAGGAATGGAAAACCGTACTCAGTCCGGAAGATCCAAAAACGATAGAACTATAACAGGATCATTGGGGAATATAACAATCATATCCTGTCGTTTTCCCTAAATTCTACATTCCCTAAAAACCCAAAAGATGGAATTAATAAGGAATAATTTATGAGCGAACAAAAAGAAAAAGGATTATCATTTTTAGATCGTTATCTGACTTTATGGATCTTCCTCTCCATGGCAATCGGGGTAGGGATTGGATTTTTATTTCCCCATGGAGTTCAAAATTTCAACATCGCTGTCTCGGTCGGCACAACCAATATCCCGATTGCGATTGGTTTGATCTTGATGATGTACCCACCCCTGGCGAAAGTGCATTACGATGAACTGGGTGATGTGTTCCGCGATTGGAAAATATTAGGACTTTCTCTGGTGCAAAACTGGGTGATCGGTCCGGTTCTAATGTTCCTCTTGGCAATACTCTTCCTGCGCGATTACCCTGCATATATGACCGGGCTGATACTGATTGGGCTGGCTCGCTGCATCGCCATGGTAATCGTCTGGAATGAGTTGGCAAAAGGTGATAATGAATATGCCGCCGGGTTGGTGGCCTTCAACAGCATCTTCCAGGTGTTATTCTACAGCTTTTATGCCTATCTTTTCATTACGGTTCTACCTACATGGTTCGGTCTGACTGGAAATGTTGTGGACATTACCATTGGGGAAATCGCCAAGAGCGTGTTCATTTATCTCGGTATCCCATTTTTAGCCGGGTTCTTAACCCGATTCCTCCTGGTACGCGCCAAAGGTAAAGATTGGTATTATCAATCCTTTGTGCCCAAGATCAGCCCTATTACCCTGATCGCCTTACTGTTCACCATAATGGTGATGTTCTCGCTCAAAGGTGAGCTGATCCTTACTATCCCCCTGGATGTTGTGCGGATTTCCATTCCGCTGCTGATCTACTTTGTGGTCATGTTTCTGGTTTCTTTTCTTATGGGCCGAGCGGTCGGAGCAGATTATTCCAAGACCACAACACTGGCCTTTACAGCAGCTAGCAACAATTTTGAATTGGCAATCGCTGTTGCAGTAGCGGTTTTTGGGATCAATTCAGGCGCAGCTTTTGCAGCTGTTATTGGACCTCTGATCGAAGTACCGGTGATGATCGGCCTTGTGAATGTGGCTTTTCGGTTCCAACGGATATTTTT
>JAUWEC010000182.1 GCA_030608465.1 Chloroflexota bacterium | reverse complement strand
GAAACAATCTTACGAACAACCCGGAGCTTGCCAAGGGCGACTCGGCGAGTCGCCCCTACAATTACTCATGAAGTATAATTTTACGAAGTCTAGATAGGCATCCTGAGTAGAGCGAATGGAATGAGCTCGTATCGAAGGGTGGCCGGGGCAGCTTAATCTATTCGGTTCCACAACCACCAGGTGAAGACCTTCAAGGATTGATTTCTGATGGATCAGGATTCGTAGAATTTCTTTATTTATCAGGATTGGTTTTTATCCAACCCCCTTTTTTTTTAACTCATTATTAGCAGAGCCTTTTTCGGACACAACGGCAGACAATCAGCACACCCCAGACAAAGTGATGGATAAATATCCGGGAGCTCTCCTGGTTTTTCCTGGCGGAGCACCTTCCTCTCACAAACCTGCGCGGAGGCACAAACATTATCCTTGCAGAAGGATGGATCACAAGCCTGGTAATCAATCGCCACTTTAGGCTGCGGCATGATCCTCCCCTGAAAATTCATCTACCAATTTAGCTAATTTTTCTTCCAATTCCTCCAACTTTATAATCATCGCTGGAGGAGTTGAGTGAGCTGGTAAATTGTTTTCCAGCTCCTTTATTTGTACTTCAAGCTCTTTCATCTGTGACTTTAGATCCATCATTTATTATCAGGTAAGTCAAATTGTTGTCCTAGTTCCTCTTTGCCCTACGGGCTGCCTTTCTTTCTGCTTCTTCAGCTATTGCCTTTTGCTCCAGAGCATAGTTTAGAGGACGAATTCCAGCATAATAAGAAGCCGGTTTTAACAAACGCTCTTTCAGGTGAATATTCGCCTCTACCCGATCATATCCCGCTAATTCAAAATCATGATCCATCTTGATCGCATCAAACGGACAGTATTCTGCACAGTATCCACAGTTCATGCAAAGATCAATATCAATGGCGAATTCCGCCGGCGTTTTGAGAGGTTTCCCGGTTTCCGGATCTTCAGCTCGTGTAATCCAGATGCACTGTGAAGGACAGACCTTGGCGCAAATCCCGCATGCTGTGCAGCGAACTTTTTGCTCTCCATTTTCTTCATCATATACGAGGAAAGGCACATAACGGAATGCCTCGGCCAGCGGCAGCCTCTCCTCAGGATAATTCACAGTAAAAATACCTTTTGTATCGCTCGTCATTCTTTGACGAACTCCATCTTTGTTGTAATAGCGGTCTTTTCCGGTTTTAATATCTACCAGGTATGTATCAATGATGTGTTTCAGAGTTACACCCAGGCCTTTTAGTATTCCTTGTCCTTTCATAGATCTTTACTCTCCAGGATTCCTGCTGTTGGGTTAACGGTCCACCTCTCCGAGAACGATATCAATGGATCCCAAGATGGCTACTAAATCAGCCACTTTTTCTCCCAGGGACATTTCCCGTAATCCGGTAAGGTTGATAAACGAGGGAGCTCGGACGTGATACCGCCAGGGGTTATCTGTCCCGTCGGAAACAATGTAAAAACCAAGTTCTCCTTTTGGTCCTTCTACCCGGCCGTAGGATTCACCTTTAGGCATCCTAAATTTATACGCCGGTTTATTTGCCAGGATCTCCCCTTCCGGCAGTGTGTCAATCGCCTGCTGCAGGATACGGATGCTCTGCCGAATTTCGTCATATCTGATCAAAAAACGATCATATACATCACCGTGGTAGCGGACTGCAACATCAAATTCAAACCTGTCGTAGATACTATAGGGATCAGCCCGGCGGATATCATAAGGCACCCCGGATGCCCGCAGCACTGGCCCTACTGCAGAATATGCAATCGCCTGCTCAGGAGTCAAAACGCCTACACCCTGGCTGCGACCGACAACAATTTCATTTTCAACCAGGTAGCGGTCCATTTCATCCACCTGCCGGGGAAGGCGCTCGTATACCATTTTGCGGATATGTTCCTCCATGCCATCCGGTAAATCGCGGACTACTCCGCCAAACCGGAAATAGTTGCACATCATTCTCGAGCCGGCAACAGCTTCAAATATATCAAGGATGAGTTCCCGTTCTTTGATGGCGTATAAGGCAGGAGTAAAATAAGCTCCAAGGTCATTAAGGAAAAATCCGATCGCCATAAAATGGTTCAAAATCCTGGTTAATTCTGCCATGATGACCCGGATATATTGAGCTCTCTCCGGTGGTTGGTATTTTTCACCAAGTAGTTTTTCTACAGCCAGAGCATATCCAAAGTTATTGCTCATGGAGCAGAAATAATCCAGCCGGTCAGTATAGGGCATGTTCATGCTGTAGGTATTACGTTCCCCAATCTTTTCATGATTGCGGTGCAGATAACCCATAACCGGTTCCAAATCAACAACGGTTTCACCTTCCAGCTTGGCCACCATCCGAAAGACACCGTGAGTTGAAGGATGCTGGGGACCCAGGTTTACAACCAGTTGTTCAGTCTCCAGGCCCATGTCATCAGTCTCTGTTTTTATTGATGCAGTGCCCTGTAAGAGGAGTTCTTCCGTATCCGGAATCCAGGTTTCTGGGTTAAAACCTTCCGGATATCTAATATTCTCCTGATAGGGATTACTAGTTTCTACTTTTGAAACTTTTCCTTCCGGCCAGCGGTCTTCATAAGGTTTAAATTCACCTTCATAAAATGCTTCCCGCCAATCTTTCCGGAGCGGATGTCCTGCAAACCCTTCCCACATTAAGATCCGTTTCAGGTTGGGATGTCCTTCAAACCGGATGCCCAACAAATCCCAGGCTTCTCTTTCCTGGAAAGCAGCACCGGGGAAAAGACTAACAAGTGAGGGAACAACCGGATTCGAACGCGGCACCTGAACTTTTAAAACCAGGATAGATCCACCGGTGGATTTGTAGATGTGATAAACCACTTCCATCTTATCTTCGGGAAGGTAATCCACTCCCGTGACTGAGGTGAGGGAATCATATCCAAACTCATCTTGCAGCGCTTCCATAAAAGGAATCAGCTGAGCAGTTTCGACCACCAATCCCTCATATCCTTCTCGCTCGTCAATCTGGACCCAATCAGGAAATCGTTTTATGATCGCCTGGTTGATTTTATTAATTGCGGTTGTTTGATCATTCATGCCAGGTTACCCTTCTCTTGTTCTTTTTTCATTAATGCTGGAAAATCTCTCAGGTCAATCAGATCCGGACCAAGGATCGGCACAGGAATGCCTTCATCAGGTTCGTCGCTGTACCAGCGGACTTCGCTGATGGATTCTTTATCAATTTTTTCCTGTATTTTCATCAAGCCAAATAACAGAGCTTGCGGTGTGGGTGGGCAGCCGGGAACATATACGTCAACAGGGAGATATTTATCGATCCCTGCAATAACGTTATAACCACGTTTGAAGGGCCCACCGCCCGAAGCGCAGGCTCCCATAGAGAGGACATATTTTGGCTCAGGCATTTGGTTATACAATCTCACAACCTGGGGAACCATCTTTTTCGTCACTGTTCCCGAAACTATCATCAAGTCACACTGCCTGGGGCTGGGCCGCATGATTTCCATTCCAAAGCGGGCCATATCAAACCTGGCACCGGCAGTGGCAATCATCTCGATTGCACAGCAGGCAAGGCCAAAAAACATCGGCCACACCGAATATCTTCGGCCCCAGTTGTAAATTCTGTCTAAAGTTGTAATGGCAACTGTGCCCTCCATTTCAGGCGGAATATTGTATTCAGATTTATTCAGTTCATCCGGCATGAATAACGCTCCTCATGGTGAATATTGAGCCCTGTTTTTTTTACGAGTGATAAGAACTTCACTATTATATTGCCCTTTGACATGCCTTGTCAACGATTTTTTATGCAAAATTATTTTTGCATAATCATTGTATGGTGTTATACTGTCTTCATGCAATCAACCCGCCAGCAAATTCTTTTATACCTCGCAACACACCCGGGGGCAACTGCTGTCGAAATCAGCCGCTCACTGGATCTGACTCCGGCCAATATCCGCTACCATTTGGGGCTGCTGATCAAATCCGGTCAGATTCAGATCTCCGGAAAACGGAATGCTGGAGGATCTGGACGGCCGACTAAACTCTACAATCTCAGTTCCCAATCCCTTGGTACAAATATTAAAAAGCTTCTCGAGGTAATACTGGAATCATTAGCCGCGAAAAAGTCAGCCAGTTCAGATCTCCGTGCCATCGCCGAAACACTGGCAGATAAAACCAATCTGAATCCAGACAACCGGATCCTCAGATTTAACCAGGCCCTGGAATACCTGAATCAATTAAACTACCATGCCAGCTGGGAAGCCCACCCAGATGGTCCGCAGGTTGTGCTGCGCCATTGTCCTTACCTGGATTTGGCGAAGAACCATTCCCAGCTCTGCCAGTTTGACAACCATCTGATTTCGATTCTTTTCGATACCTCCTTGGAACTATCCCAGAAACGGATATTTGGAAAAAACCCCTACTCCCCCTGCATTTTTAAACCAAAGCTGCAGTAATTTACATTATTGACGGGCGATCACTTATTATGTTATGGAGTTCTGGCTGCCCTAACAGGATATTACGTGAAAGTCGTAGAAAGCCTCCCTTGAGCTTTTCGAAGAAATATGGCCCTTAGACCGGATCCCTTCGATATGTTCTTCGCAAAATACACTCAGAGCTACTCAGGATGCCTGGGGGGATGAAAAAACAGGCGTCCTGAGTAACCCGAACGAAGTGAGGGTATATCGAAGGGCACCTGTTAAGCTATACTCATAAAAAAGGGGGGATATGAAAAAAGCATGGGTATATATCTTGGAATGCGGAGATGGATCTTTTTCTACCGGCAATGCAGAACACTTAGAGAGTAGATTGTTTCAACACCAAATCGGCGAAGGAAGTACTTGGACAAAAGGTAGACTTCCATTGAAATTGGTGTTCTGTCAGTGTCTGTCCTCGAAGGAAGATGCTTACCTGGCAGAACAACAGATCAAGGGATGGTCCAGGGCAAAGAAAAAAGCCTTGATTGAAAGTGATTGGGATCTGATTAGGTATCTAGCAAAGAAACCTGATTTCAGAAAATAGTTTTTGTGCAAACCGGCTCCCTTCGATATGCTCTTCGCAAAATACACTCAGAGCTACTCAGGATGCCTGGGGCGCTTAAAACGAGACCTTGAAATCTTGCCCGGAGAGAAGGCCCTTCGACAAGCTCAGGGTAAACTCCATCGAAAGACCCTAGTTGCGTTTATAATCGCCTAACATTGAAGGATTTGGGATAAATTCGCAGGGGCTGTGCCAGTTACTTTTGGCACAGCCTCTTTCTTCTTCTACTTGGATTAATTAATGTCCATGTCCGTGTTCTACACTTTCTGCACAGGGAGCGGTTCCGCTTAAGTTGCCTGCTAAATACTCAGTAACTGCTTCCTTTACAGTCCCCCTAGCCCCGGTCGCGGTATCAATTCCAAATTGGGTGAAGAATTGAATCGCCCTTCCCCCCATACCACCGCTGAGCATTACATCCGCACCCTGCTCATGGATAAAACCCGGGACCTGACCCACTTGATGCCCTTCATAAAAGGGATTTTCAATCATCGAAACAGATTGAATTTTGTTCTGATCTACTTCTACCAGGGCAAAAAAAGGACAACGGCCAAAATGCTGTCCTATGATGCTGTCTAATCCATTG
>JAUWEC010000142.1 GCA_030608465.1 Chloroflexota bacterium | reverse complement strand
GCTGGTTGGCTTTACCCAGGTTTCCACCGGCGGACGAGTTGGCTGCATAATATGGACTTCATCCGGTTTTATTTTTTCAAGCGCGATAGCAATACTCCTGAGTGCATCCTCAGTATCGTTCAATCCGTCGATAAGCATGACCTCAACCCATAAGTTTCCTTGATATTCCTCTTTGAAGGCAATCAACCCATCTAAAAAACTCTCGAAAGAAAGCCCTGGATAGGGGCGGTTGACCTGCTGATAAAGTTCAGGAGTCCCCGCGTCCAGAGAGGGAAGCACTGCATCAGCAGCTAATAATTCCTGGCGTATTTCTCGTTTGGACAACAAAGATCCGTTGGTAATCACTGCCACCGGCAGACTTGTTAACTTTTTCACCTCTCGGATAAGCCGTCCAAGGCTGGCATACAACGTTGTCTCTCCAGAACCGACAAATGTGATCCAGTCGATCTCGCCCGGTTGATGAGACAAGAGAGCATTTTCTACTTCAGCCAAAATATCTTCAGCCGGGAAAAAATCTTTGCGCTCATTTACCATTGGTATAGAGCGACCCAACTGGCAGTACACACAGTTCCAATTACATGTCTTTAACGGCACAGGATCAATCCCCAATGATTGCCCCAGCCGTCGAGTAGGAACTGGTCCAAATATATAGTTCATCAGATTTCTCTCCAACAACTTCTAAATACTTCTGAAATCACAGGAAGGGGATAATGTTCAAACCGAGTACTGGTTTGAGAATCGATCTTTCTATCAGGTGAGGTAATAGTTTCCTTCATAATCTGCATTCTCTCATTGCCCCACTATCAATAGGACCGGTTTTCCTTTCTTTTGGTTTGTTATTTTCATTTTAGTTCCTGGTCGTAGGTCTGCAGCAGGTTGTTTATATCGTCCAGTCTGCGGCGCAAACCACCGATTAACTCAGCCAAGTAGGTTTTACCCTCAGGCTGCAGCTGATAAACTCGACGCTGTGGCCCCCGGCTTTCTTCACCTATGTGGGAAGCGATCCAGCCAGATTCTTCCATCTCTCGAAGAGTTCGATACACCAGGCTGGGATCAAGCTGTTTAGAATTAAAGCCAAACTCTGTTAATCCATCGAGCAAAGAATACCCATGAGCATTCTCCCGGGATAATAAAAATAACAAAGCTGGGCGTAAAAAACCCATCACCCCGTAACGCCGTTGTCTCTTTCCTAGGCCCAATCCTCTTCTCTGTGACACAAAATCCTCATTTTATAAACTGATACTCATTATCTAAAGTTTAATCGTCTATTGGACAAATGTCAATAGAACGGGGAAAAATCATAAGTTCCAGTCATTTCAATAAAAAAAATAAGGTCAAGACCTGCTCGAGTAGAGAATAATTCACAATCAGTTAAATTTAATCAACCCCGCGGTTTTAACAATTTCTGTAGGTTATTCATGTTATCAAGTATTCGCCAAAATTTGTGATAGGGCTTTTTTATAAGAGTGAAAATTTCTCTATTTCTTATGTTTTTCATCTCTAGAGATCGCCAGAAAGTGCGCAGGAGGATCTAATAGTCGTTCGGAGTGCGTCGCGGCAAATTTGTTTTTCACCGGTAATGATACTTATACAATACCAAGAGGTGTCATTTTTGAAAATTTAGTTAGGATCGAGGATGTTCTAATTTTTATAATTTCCTTTCCTAATAAAATCGAGTACAGCACGGACTTTTTAACGATAAGAGTACAAAGAAGCAGTATTTATGGAAATTAACCTCTGGACCATCCTTTTTGCGTCCGGGCTGACCGCTCTGGTCACCGGTCTGGGCGCGCTGCCCTTTCTATTTATTAAGAATATCAACCGCTGGTGGTTGAGCATTTTCCATGCTGGTGCAGCTGGTCTGATGCTGGGGGCCAGCCATAATTTGGTTCAAGAAGGCGTCCACCTCAATTCTTACCGGACATTTTTTGGTATTCTGCTGGGATTGGGTTTGATTGTAGTCGCCGATCATTTCATCAATCGCCGAGGCAGTGTAGATGTAGCTGATTTGGAAGGAGGGGATGCCCGAAAAGCATTGCTGATTCTGGGAATCATGACCGCTCATTCCTTTGCAGAAGGCATCGGAGTGGGCGTTTCATTTGGCGGCGGTGGAAAACTTGGTCTGTTCATTACCGCGGCAATTGCCATTCACAACATCCCTGAGGGATTGGCTGTCAGCCTGGTACTTGTGCCCCGGGGGACAAAAGTCTGGAAAGCAGCTTTATGGGGCATTTTCACCAGTCTCCCTCAACCATTGATGGCGATACCCGCTTTTTTGTTTGTGAACACTTTCGAACCCTTTCTACCAGCTGGATTGGGCTTGGCTGCCGGGGCAATGATCTGGATGGTATTTGCTCAGTTGATTCCGGATGCCCTGGAAGACGCTTCTGCCGGGCAGGTTGGTATCGCGGTCACCCTGGCATTTGCGGCGCTGCTCGCGTTTCAGGAGTTTGTATTAGTTTTCTAGTCTCGGATTTCAACACGTTTCACACTTAATAATGTATATACGTTCATGCTGGAGCGGGAGCCCTTAAACACGACCTTCGGTCACAGGACAGGAGCCAGCTCCCGCGGAAATTCTTTTCGGGCAATCTGACCCTTCGACAGCCCTCAGGACAGTCGCTTCCCCCCGGGCGAGAAAATATTTCAAACTCTGCCGTAATCTGTTTTTGTGAGCGAATCCTTCGGCACTTGCTTCGGACGCAGGATAGGCTCCGGCGTGAGCGCGGTAATCTTTAGTACCCTCGACTCGAAGCCGGGGACTAAAGTCCCGGCTTGGGGTATTGCCGAGCGTCGACCTGCGTCGACGGCTACAGTTCTGGCGAATTATGTACATAGATGATATATTACTCGTCCCTGAAGAGAAAGTTTACCCTGAGTTTATCGAACAGCTCAGTGCAGTTTCCTTCGGCTAACTCCCTTCATCTGTGTTCAGGACAGGCAGGATAATCCATCCTGAAAGGACAGTCGGCAATTATCCGAATATACATGTCCTTCGATACGCACTCCTGTGTTGCACTACTCAGGGTGCTTGTTTCGTTATACCTAAATACTGTTACTATTTACAACTCACAATCTACTGAATACTGGTCACAGCCTCCCTCCCCTCTTTTTATTCCTGTTAAAAAAGAAAGACGGTTATAATCGGGGGGATGTTTTTGTTAAGAGATGATTAAAACCTAATTAAGATGTCGATGGAGAGAATACGTGTTGAATGTTAAAACCCTTGTTTTCGATCTGGGCGGCGTGCTGATTGATTGGGATCCGAGACACTTATACAGGAAGCTGATACCAGATGAATCAGAGCTGGATTTCTTTTTATCCGAAGTTTGTTCCCCGGATTGGAACGCTCAAATAGACAGGGGAAAATCGTTTCAGGAATCAGTCGATGGACTGGCGGTGGTTTACCCTAAGTATACAAAGCAGATCCAAGCTTTTTGCTCCCGTTGGGAGGAGACGATCACCGGTCCTATCCATGGCACGGTGAAGATATTGGAGGGCTTACGGGGAGCTGGATACCCGCTGGCTGCTCTCAGCAATTGGTCCGCGGAGACCTTTCCAAAAGTTGCTGACAGGTTTGAATTTTTAAGCTGGTTTGACCCTCTGGTGATTTCTGGCGAGATTGGATTAATTAAACCTACCCCAGAGATTTACCACTATCTGCTGCGTGAAATTAATCGTGAAGCTGAAGAGTGCATCTTTATTGATAACAGCGAGGCCAACGTCCAGACAGCGGAGGAGCTTGGATTTATCAGCATTCATTTTTCCTCCCCGGAGCAGCTGCAAGTTAAGTTGGAAGGGCTTGGTGTTCTAAATTGTGGATGAAGTTGCTCTTTCTCCCGTATACTTATTTTTTCAACGGACGGGTCCATGAATGAAATAAAAATCCCAAAAATAGACCTGAAACTTGCCCAACGGCTGCCTTTTTATTATGGATGGATGATGGTACCAGTTGCTATGATTGCCCAGGCTGTTACTGGCGTGGGGCAGACCTATGGTATTTCAGTCTTTAATCCATCTCTGCTGGAATCGTTAGGAATTGGTCTTTCAGTATTTACCGGGATATATATGGTTGGAACACTTTTTGCCTCCTTGCCTCAACCCTATATTGGTTCATTGATGGATCGTTTTGGCATCCGCCGGGTAATGACCGTTGTTATTCTGCTATTGGGAGGTGCATGTTTATTTTTCTCTACAGTGAATTCACTCTGGACCCTGCTGCTAGGTTTTTTCCTGCTGCGAGTACTTGGTCAGGGAGGGCTATCTCTGCTGGCTGGCAACATACCTGCCATGTGGTTCAGGGAGAAACTAGGTACTGTAACCGGGATTGTCAGCGCAGGATTTTCAATCAGCATGGCCGTTATTCCGGCGTTTTTCCTGACTCTCATCAACCGCCTGGGTTGGCGGGCGGCCTATGCCTGGTTGGGGTTCCTGGTCTGGATCATCATGCTGCCGTTGTTAATCCTTATTTTTAGGAATAATCCCGGAGAAGTAAATCAAAAGATTGATGGCACTGTGGAGGGGGATGGAAAATCCGACGGCGAAGATTCTTTTGATCAGAATTCTCTGGACCTTAAAACAGCCCGGAAAACACCTGCCTATTGGATCCTGCTGATTAATGCTTCCCTGTGGGTGTTGGTGGTCACAGCAATCTTCTTTAATCTGCTCTCGATATTTGGCAGTCAGGGGATCACCTCTTCGGTTGCTGCGGCCACTTATACAACCTATGCGTTTTTTTCATTGATCACCCAGATTATCGCTGGGCCAATCGCAGATCGGGGTCCTTTGCAGTATTTGCTATTTGCCTGCATGGCTTTTATCGCGGCTGCAGTTGTTGTCCTTACACTGGCATCCAGCCCCTGGATAGCACACAGTTATGCGGTGCTGCTCGGTATATCCACTGGTTTGATTTCCCTGATCGGTGGGACGATGTTTGCCAGATACTTTGGGAGAAAACACCTGGGAAAACTCCGCGGTAGTGTCATTACAGCTCAGGTTGCCGGCAGCAGCCTGGGACCGTTTATCACCGGAGTGATTTTTGATCTCACCGGCAGCTTCCAGATTTCACTCTGGATCTTTCTTGGTTTGTTGATTCCTGCTGCTGTCGCCTCCCTGTGGGCGGTGAAACCCAGATCAGATGTAATGCCAGGAACCATTTAGAGTTAAAATAATTATCTGAATATTGAATGTATTTTTACCCGGGTATGTGTCCAAACATCAGGTGGATCCTATTTGGTTTAAGGAAATTCCTTATTTCCTTAAACTGCGGGAAATCGATTTATATGCGGCCATTCACCGAGGTTTTGATGTTAATAATCTGGATGATCCCTGGTGTATCTGGTATATGAATGGCAGAAAAGAACAGCTGAAGGAAAAATTCCCTATCTTGACTTTGATTTTAAGAGGTTCTCTGAGAAGAGACTAAAGCCCATCGAATAAAAGCATCCTTTCTTTACATGCGCGGTACCGATGAATTAGAAAGGGGGTTTAACCTTCTACGCCTCTTATCCAAAGTTCTCCGGGGGAACCTTTTTTATACCCGATTCCGGCCTTGTAAATTTCACTAAATCTCAATATCCCCCAGGGGTGGGGGGATTGCTGGAACTAACCGCCAGACTTGGGGGAAAATTACCGCTTGACAGAGCCCGGATCTTCTTGTATACTCAAAATAGAACATGTAGGTACAAGTAGGCACATGTTGGAATGGGCCGGCTGTGGCTGGTTCTTCCGCAAGGGACAGGACAGAATGATGAACAAAGCCCTTTATAAACAAATTGGCGAATCAATTCTGCAGCAAATCCAGGAAGGAATACTCCAACCTGGAGCGAGGCTGCCTTCTGAGCATGCCTTAAGTGAACAGTATCAGGCTGGCAGAAATACTATCCGTCATGCCTTAAGGGATCTGGCTGCCCAGGGATATTTGGAAACAGTCCAGGGCGTAGGAACTTTTGTGACCGAGACTCATTTTCCAAAAACAGTGGAGTTTCTGTATGGTTTTTCCCAGGAAATGGCCCAGCGCGGCAAAACGGTTACCAGCCAGTTGTTGGAAGCCAGTCTAATCACTGCTGATCCTTTCTTAGCCCGGGTCCTGCGGCAGCAGTTGGGCGCTGAAGTTGTATTTATAAATCGGCTTCGCGAAGTGGATCAGAAACCTGTTGCAATTGAGCGGGCTTATTTGCCCCACGAATTCTGCCTCGGCATCCTGGAGCATGATTTCTCAAAAGAATCACTCTACGATGTACTATCGGTGCAATACAATATGAAACCTGATCATGCCGAACAGGAAATTGGCGCAGAATTAGCTACCCCACGGGTCGCCGAGCTGATGGAATTAGAGCAGCCAACCTCAGTGTTGGTTATCCGGCGGGAAACCCGTACCGCAGATGGCAGGGTAATTGAATACGTGGAATCTGAATTCCGGGCAGACCGCTTCCGTTTTTATACTAATCTGAAAGCTTCCGCGTTTTCTCCGACCGCAATCTTTCAGCGGTTCCCAATTGATACGGGAAGAGAGTGAAATATATGAAAAATCTCAATGACGCTGAGCTGAAAAAAATTGTTGATGAGGTAGTTTCCAGTTTAATGAGGGAAAAACCGGTGGGTGGTTTAGTTCCGGCAGCCCCATCAGTGAAAAAAGATTCCTCGGAATCTCCGCCTGATAAGATCGTTGCTATCGGTGCAGACCACGGCGGATTCAAACTTAAGGAAACCTTAAAAACATTCCTTTCAGAAAAAGGATACAGTGTCCTAGACTGCGGAACCAATAGTACGGACTCTGTGGATTACCCGGATTTTGCCCGGGCAGTCGCTGAACAGGTGAAGTCTGGTAGTGCCTGGCGGGGGATCATGATTGACGGAGCTGGGATTGGCAGCTGCATGGCTGCCAACAAAGTCCCTGGAATCCGGGCCGCGATGTGTTATGACTACGCCACTGCGTATAACAGCCGGGAACACAATAATGCTAATTTGCTGACCCTGGGAGCGGGATTGATCGGTTCCAGCCTGGCCAAACAAATCCTGATCACATTTCTGGAAACGGAATTTGGAGGGGGACGCCATGCCCTCCGTGTAGACAAAATAATGGAAATCGAGAAATAGATATGGATACAACAAAACAGGAAGTAAAACATCTGGTTGAAGTCATTGCCCGAGAGGTCCTGATTGCTTTTAACGAAAATGAGTACCGCTCAAACCAGCCGGCAGGAGATTACTGCACATCAGAATGTGCGGAAGGAATCTGTGTTGATACCTGTTTTAACCGGGTGGGGGAAGTAGTCAGCGCCGGCGCGTCCCGGTTAACTTCACAATTGGGTAATATTCCTGATGACCCGGATATTGCCAGCATGATTGATCACACCCTGTTAAAACCGGATGCGACCGCTGACCAGATCGCCCAACTTTGTTATGAGGCCCGAAAATATAAATTTGCCTCTGTGTGTATAAACCCCACCCATGTGAAGCTGTGCGCTGAGCTGCTGGAGGGAACCCAGGTTAAAGTTTGTACGGTGATTGGTTTCCCGCTGGGGGCTTCCGCTCCGGAAGTGAAAGCGTTTGAAGCTCAGACTGCCATCAATGATGGGGCCACCGAGATTGATATGGTGATAAATATTGGAGCGGTAAAAGCCGGGGATTTGACCCTGGTTGCCCGGG
>JAUWEC010000090.1 GCA_030608465.1 Chloroflexota bacterium | reverse complement strand
GAATTTAGAAAGAAAGCAACTGGGTGAATAAATTACTAAATCCCTGCCAGCAGGATTTCCCATGGGGACATCACTCCACTGTCCGGAGAGATTAGGAAGAAATAAAGTAGTTCCATTTTTCAGATCGATGACAACTGACGCGCTGCCCCCCGATTTATAGAATTTTTGACTGATCAAGCCCGCTCCCTGAAATTAGAGAGCGAAGCATATCAACCATGCATCCCATCATGGCATCATATACATCCTGGGAATTTATAGGGATACTGTCAGCATGGAGGACAGATCCTCACTCAAGATTTGCTATACCGGCTATGATATTGGTTCCGCCTCAGTCACAACCGATGGAAATGGTCACGACGATTTCCTCCATTGGCGATCAGGTTTTGTTCATGACATAAATTGTTTCTGGTATTGATACGGCTGACTAATAAATTGCATCAATGATTATTTTCTAGATTCAATGTATTTTTCATGTAATTGGGAAAGGGCTTCCTGCAGTCTTTCTCCCAGCAAATCTCCCCCCTGACTGGTGACGTCATCTTCACTTTCGAAAACAACATAAGGGACAGATATTCCCTGTATTTGAACTGTATCAGGTTGGCTGGCGGTGAGTTCTTCCCAGTCAATATAACGATATATATTTTCCAATTTTTCATCTGGCAGTCCGTGTTCCAGGATGCTGTCGGGGCGGTCTGGGTTGTAGCGAGCCCGGTTTTTTCTGAGAGATTCTTCCCAGGAAACATTTAGATATAGAATGGCAAGCCGATCAGCAATTTCCTTACTTAAGTACTCAAAAGCGCGGGAAAAGCCGCCGTGAGATGTACCCCGGGCAAACTCGATGATGATTGTCTTCCGGTCATGATAACCGGGTTCGTCGCGAAGTTTTTTACTATATTCCAGGTTGATCCGCTCGATCAGCAAATCCCAGAGATAGGGATAAAGAAAGTTAGAAGCATCGTCAGTATGCAGACGCTGGTGTCCTAAGCGGGATAAGATTGAATCCTCTTCAAACCAAGCCCACAACATGGGGAAATCATCCAATTCCTCAAATTCCCCTATGTGATAAAGTGGGATTCTTTTTTCAATAGGTGTAGATTTCAGATGGGCTATGATTTCGCTCTTCCCTGCTGCGGGACGGGCGACAAGAAGTATGATGTCGAATGTGTTTGTTTTTAATGCATCCATGAATGGTCTATATCCTCTTTCTATTGGTTGTTGAAAATAGCTTCTTTTTTATTGATTGTATCCTTCATCTTCCTGCCAGGTAGTACTATATTCTGTAAGTTGGTTGGGGAGGGGAATATCAGGAGGATGAACTATCCATTTTCCGTTCAATCCATTTTCCCTGGCTGACAACTCAAAATGTGCCATGGCGATTCCCATGTCTACTCGTTGGAGATCTGCAAGGTTAAGAATAAAATCAAACACAGACGGGGGATAATTTGTCGTTCTCTGGAGAAAAAAGTGCCAGTTTTGACCATCCCGAACAACTCGCCAGGGCTGCTTGTTCGAAGCCGAGGGTGCAAGGCGAACCAGATCGAGGGACTCATGATAAATGCCTGCTTCGTCAGGATGGAGAGGATTACCAAATTCTTTATTGAAAAAAATATTTTCCCAGAGTAAGCGGCTGTGAGCCCTCGCACCCGCCCGGATTGTTTTATCCATCCAGGTGAATTGATCTGCAGGATAGCCGATTGAAGCGACAGCTGGAGTAATTTCCCCATCCAGAAGGGATAACTGGCGGGCAAATCGGCTCTTGGTGAAAGTCCCTCCCAGCCAACAGTTACCCAATCCGAGATCTGTCGCCCGCAGTAGAATGGCTTCCATCAGATATCCAAAATCTTCCAGCGCGCCAGACTCTTCTTTTGAGACTCCGATAATAAAACCAGTTGGATTTTTTATAAATCCGTAGGTCCCTAAACCCTTTAATGATGCACTATCTCCTTCTTTGGCAGCAACTATCTTGAACCGGACTTGGTTACCGAGGGGGCCAATTAAACACGAGTCAGTAAAATCCTCCAAAGCCGCCAGGACGGAATTTTGGATAGGCAGGTCCTGATAGGTGCGGCAGGAAAAGCGCTTGCGAATCAAACTGGAAATAGGTTGATTAAAATTCATAAGATCTGAAATATAAGCTATAAAAGAATGATTGGATTATAGCAGGACTTGGACTTTATCAGAATAAGAATACCTATCGCTTTGAAATGGATGATTATTATTTTCCTTATGACCATGTAAGTTATCTAGGAAAGTTGCTTAAATATTTGTAATTTATTATTGAATGTGATCAATATCACGCAGTGTAACAAATATGATATGGTATAAAATGAATAAGGAATATAATATCATTCATGAAGTGTAATTTAAAAGGAGGTGCTACTATTTACCTAAAGGAATAAAAAAATTATTTTATTATTTATATCATTATTATTAGGAGGAATATCGAAATGGCCGAAGAAATAAAAACTGAACTCTCAGCAGAAGAAATTTGGACCGAAGAAGCAGGTGAAAAGCGGTCTATTGGCGTGATTCACATCGTTATCACCGCCTTGTTAATCGGAATTGGTTTTGTTGTTGGCGCCTTTGGGAGCATCAGCTTTCCTCTTGGATTTGGTGTCAACTTCTTCTGGACCGGCATTGTTGTTCAGCAGGTTGGCGCGATCTGGTTTGGCGCCTGGGGTGTGATTGCGGGAGCAATATTCCCGTTCTTCTCAAACGCAATTGCTGGTACACCCTTTTATGTTTCACTGGCATATTTGCCAGCTAATGCCATTCAGGCTTTTTTGCCTGCCTGGGCTTTCCGCCGCTTTAAACTGGATCCCCGCATGAAGTCAGGGAAAGATTATTTATTCCTGTTTTTGGCTATGGTTGTCTCCAGTATTATCGGCGCGTTATGGTCTGTGCTGGTTGTACTGAAGGGATTTAACCTGTTGACGGCCGACTCAGTACCTCTCTTTATCTGGGGGTGGTTCGGCGGAAATGTTGTAGCCGGTGTTGTCTTTAACTTCATTCTACTTAGGGCGTTGTCCGCGGTTGTTATCCGCACCACGGCCTTTGTCAAGAAGTGGTGGGCTTAAAACAAATTATGGCTTAACACAAAAAGCTCCGTGGGGGCAAAATCTCCACGGAGTTTTATATTGGATCAAGTGACTATGAATAAAACTTTATTAGGATATGTACCCAACGAATCGCCGATATATGCTGTACATCCGTTTGTGAAATTATTTTTCCTCTTAATTGTTAGTTTATTTCCCATGTTCGTAACTGCACCAGATTGGAATATTGGATTGATGTTTGTAATCATTATCTTTATGTGGATCAGCAGGGTCAACATGAAAACATTAAAGATCTACGTGCCAGTAGCGATTTCCATGGGAACGATCATCTTTATATCTTATACCGTATTAGGTGGCACCCATCCGGAATTTGAACTGCTGGCAAGAGTATGGGGAATTAATTTCTACTGGGAAAGGGTCCGGGATGCATTGGTAGTTTACTTCCGTATTTTGCCGATGATTTTCACCATGGTCTTTTTCCTCAGTACTTCCCGAGAGAGGGATATTATTGTTGCCATGCGGAGTGTAAAGGTTCCCTTTGTGATCACCTATGTGTTCGCGATGGCTCTGCGGTCTGCCGGTATGGTGCTGGAAGATTTCCAGATCGTCCGCCAGGCTGAGCAGGCAAGGGGTTTTGACCCGACTGGTAAATCACTACCCTATAAAATACGCCAATATGTTATGTATATGATTCCGTTATTTGCGCTCTCCTTGCGGCGGTCAGAAGAGTTCACCAACGCGCTAGTTGCAAGGGGATATGCTTTCACCGGTGAATTCAGCAAAGTTAAACGGGCGGATTACATCCTGACCCATTACTCTTATAAGTACTTTGACTATATATTTATTGCGCTCATCGGTATTGCTTTCATTGCTTTGTTAATTTTCCGATATGGGTTTGGTTATTTCTTGGTGGAGCAATCCTGGTTGATGAGAATTTTACATGGGGCGGTGAGCTAAGTGGAGAAAAATGTGTCTAACGTAATTGAGATTAATGATTATTCCTGGAAATATGTCAATACGAGAACTCCCGCCATTGAAGGTATCAATCTCACCGTTGAAGAGGGGAATTTTGTTGGCATTATCGGTCCCAACGGGGCAGGTAAAACTACACTGGCGTACTCAATTGATGGCTTAATACCAGGCCAGTACAACGGGATTAAAAAAGGAACCGTAGAGGTTTTTGGCACTGAAGTTGAAGACTACGCCAAAGGAGAGCTGCAGCAGTTGGTAGGTGTGGTATTTTCTGATCCTGAAGCGCAATTTACTGCGATGACAGTTGAGGATGAACTGGTATTCGGGATGGAGAATATAGGATTAACTTTGCCAGAAATTCAGGAACGTTTGGATTGGGTCACCGAATTGACTGAATTATCTCACTTGCTGATGAAACCGCCTTATGAAATATCTGGCGGGCAAAAGCAGCGGGTAGCACTGGCGGCAGTTCTAGCTATGAGACCAAAGATTCTGGTCCTGGATGAGCCAACTTCCATGCTGGATCCTGTCAGTCGGGGACGTATCTTTGAAGTATTGGCAAAACTCAAGGCAGAGGAGAACAACACGATTATTGTCATAGAGCACAGCCTGGAAAATCTAATTCCGCTGGCAGACCAAATGGTGTTGATGGCAGACGGCTCAATACTACTGCAGGATGAAACTCAGGCGTTTTTCCAGCAGTCTAAACTGCTGCTGGATAAGGGATTATATCCCCCTGGCGCCATGCATTTTTTCCATGAACTGAAAATGAAGAATTATTATCAAGGCAAGTATCCCTTGACCGTGGCAGAGGGCATAGACCTACTGCGTGAGATCAAGGGCTCCTGACAAAGAGGATTTGAATGACAGAAAAAGCACCTTATATCCAAGTAATAGATTTGGATTTTGAATACCCGGATGGGACTCAGGCTTTAAAGGAAATCAACCTTGAAATCGTAAAAGGAGAGTTTATCGCTTTAATCGGGCAGAATGGATCCGGAAAAACAACCCTTTCGAAGTGTTTAAACGGCCTCTATAAACCCACAGCTGGTGACATTATCGTCGATGGATTAAATACCAAAAAAAGTTCGATTGTGCAAATGGTCAAAAGAGTTGGATATGTTTTTCAGAATCCGGACCACCAGCTCTTTAACAGCAACTGTTGGGATGAAATCGCCTATGGACCCCGCAATATTCAGCTCTCCGATGAAGAAGTCAAAGAACGGGTGGAAGAAGCCATACAAGTTGTCGGGCTGCCCAAAATCTATCATAGCGAGCATCCCTTTTTCCTCTCCAAAGGTCTCCGACAGCGGGTGGCAATTGCTTCTATTCTCGCCCTACGACCGCATGTGATTATTGTTGATGAACCTACTACTGGGCAGGACATGAAACAGTCTCTGGAGATTATGGATTTCCTGCAAGATCTGAATGATAAGCACGGTCATACCATCATCATAATCACCCATGATATGCCGATTGTTGGCATTTACGCCAGGCGGGTTATTGCCATGGCACAAGCACGGATCATGGCTGATGGTCCTACTGGAGAAGTATTCACACAGACTGAAGTGCTGGAAAAAACCTTCCTGGCGCCTCCCCAGATAACCCAGCTCGCACAAGCTGATCCTGACTTAGGGTTTAATCCCGGAACGTTGACTGTGGAAGATATGGTGGGGCAGTTCCTGGAGATGATGGGGAGGCGAGAATAATACCTGGTGAACATTTTGCCTGGGCCTTTAATAACCAGAACTGATATAAAAAAAACCGAACTGATATGTTCGGTTTTTTTTACTTGAAATATCAGGTATTATTCCCCGGGATTTCTGATTTTGCTTATTAATAATCTTATCTTAATTCGAAGCCCGCTTAATGTCCACATTGTGCTGATCATGAAAATGATACGAGCCGGTTTTATTCAGGACATTGGAGACGTATTCTTCTTTCACGTCTAAAAGTGTGTATTTGTCGAAGATTGTTATTTTGCCAATCCCATATCCGGGAATATTTGCTCGTGAGGCAATCCCACCGACAATTTCACCTGGATTGATACCATGCTGACGGCCGCGGCCCAGACTGAGTCGCACCATTCCTTGTTCATGGGAAGCACCTGATTTGCCATTACCACGGGAATTTGGATAACGTTTGCGGTTTTTTCCATTACGCGAATATTGTTTTCTTCTCGAATTTTTCCCAGAGGAACGATTAATTCGCACTTCAGATATCTTTTCGATCGGGCGTTGTTTTTCTTCACCTCGAGCCATTTTTATAGCAGCGGCAGCGACTTTGAGAGGATCATATCCAGAAGCTACAAGATACTCTGCCATTTCTTCTTCACGTTTGCATCGATCTCGTTCTAACCAGACCTCCATCTTTGCGAGCAGCCTGATTTCCCGACGCTCTTGAACATCTTTTTCTGTTGGAAATTGAGCTTGAGGAATTTGATATTTTGTGAAGCTCCCGATCCGCCCCAGGTAACGTTTATCTCCGGGTGTAACGAGGGAAATCGCAATACCATCTTTACCAGCTCGACCTGTACGCCCTATCCGGTGTACATAAAGTTCCGGATCGGTAGGGAGATCAAAATTAAACACATGAGATATATCATCTATATCCAGACCGCGCGCTGCAACATCTGTAGCGACTAAAACTTTAATTCGTCCTGAACGGAAACGATCTAATACGCGGATTCGGGCATCTTGGGCCAGATCACCGTTTAACGCTTCAGCGGAGAAACCGCGTTGAATTAATTCATTAGCTACCCGGCTTGAACCGACTCGTGTTTTTGTAAAAACCAATGTCGCGCCAATTTCTTCAATCTCAAAGAGGCGGGTTAATGCAGCCAATTTGTCTTTTTCATTAACCAGGTAATAACGCTGTTCAACCGTGTCTACAGTTACCTGTTTGCGCTGGATCATAACCGTCTCAGGATCATTCATATATTTATCTGCCAGTTGACGAATTGACTTTGGAAGTGTGGCAGAGAATAATGTTGTCTGGCGTTGGGCTGGTGTTTCGCGCAGGATGTTTTCGACGTCATCAACAAAGCCCATGCTGAGCATTTCATCGGCTTCGTCCAGGATTACTGTCTGAACGTTGCTGAGATCCAGGATTCGCTGCCGGATTAAGTCCTGCAGTCTGCCTGGCGTTCCAACGATCACATCAACCCCGTTTTTGAGTCGGCGTCTGGAAGTTCCATAATGCTGTCCACCATAAACCGGCATCACTTCGACTTTCTGATGGCGGCTGTACTGGGCAATGGCATCAGCTACCTGAATTGCCAATTCACGGGTAGGGGTCAAGACCAGGGTGTTGACACTGCCCTGATGATTGGTGTTGATCATATTTTCCAGGACCGGAAATGCAAAGGCAGCCGTTTTACCGGAACCTGTCTGGGATTGGGCAAGGACATCCTTGCCTTCCAGCATTAATGGAATTACCCGGGTTTGGACTTCAGTCGGCTTATTAAAACCGAGTTCTGCTGCTGCCCGCAGCAATTCAGGGTGCAGGTTTAACTGCGAAAATTCATTCGTCATCAAAATCTCCTGTTGCGTTTTGATAACTCCTGAAGCGTCACAACCCCTGTGAATTGATCGTATTCCTCGCGGAACAAATCTTGGGTTCTACCAGCCGCAATCCTTGACCCCCTGCGGCAAGAAAAATGCTCGTCCAGTTATTGACGAGCAACCAGTTGGAATTTTCAAAACAATAATTATTAAATTTTGTTGGTCCTTTCGAGCCAACCGCGGCAGTATACCACAATTCTTCACATGTTGTCTATGGGTGTCAAATTCTCAAATAAATGAACTTATATATAAAAAAAAACCGCAATTCGGTATGCACCCCGTAAGCTGGACAAATAAATAAAACCCTCTCCAGACTAATTATCAAACTGGCGTCTGAATTCCAAAGGCGTCAGTTTTGTTTTTAGTGCCGACTGAAGTCGTAGCAGGAGCTCCGCTGAGCATCCCTCTAGTATGATATAGAAAGACACGGCAGGCCGTTTTCCTCTTGGTCAAAAAGACCGCCCTGGAGCGTGGGTCGCCGTGTCTTTCATCTTTTGAACCCGAACAGTTGAATGGGCATAATAGCCCGTATTTGCTAGAACGGGTCTCTTTCATTATAAGGAGCAAATCAAATGAATACAAGTCTCGCTCCCGCATTCGTTGGTATAGATGTGTCTAAAGATTCGCTGGAGATCGCTATTCATGGACAACCTGGCAGCTGGCAGATTGCCAATAGAAATTCTGAAGTGAAGAAACTGGCTGATCAACTTGCCCGGGTCCAGCCCGAGCTGATCGTCCTGGAAGCCAGCGGTGGATACGAAATGCTGTCAGTATCCGTTCTAAGCCAGACTGGCTTACCTGTAACCCTGATCAATCCCAGACGGTCTCGCAATTTTGCTCGTTCAGCTGGTTTTCTGGCAAAAACAGATCGCATTGATGCCCAGATCCTGGCCCGGTTTGCTCAAGCGATCCAACCTGAACCGCGTCCATTGTCCACTGAGCAAGATGAACATCTTTCTGCCCTTGTTACGAGGCGCAGACAGCTGATAAATATCCAGTGTGCAGAAACGAACCGCCTGAAATCAGCTCGCCTCCAGGCTCAACAATCGATCAGGAGACATCTTGAGTATTTAGAAACTGAGCTGGATGAACTCCACCAAGAAATCGATCTGCTCCTCGAAGATCATCACGATTGGCAGCAGAAGAAGGATTTACTTGAAAGCGTTCCAGGTATTGGTTCTGTGACTGCCTTTACCTTGCTTGCCCATCTCCCAGAGCTTGGGTTGTTGAATGAAAAGCAGATCGCTGCATTGGTCGGTGTTGCTCCCATGAACCATGACAGTGGCAAGTGGAAGGGCAAACGTTTTGTACAGGGTGGAAGATCTTCTGTGCGTTCATCCCTCTATATGGCTGCTTTGTCTGCTTCGCGTTTTAATCCTCGCATTTGTAAGTTTTACGAATCTCTAATTGATCGTGGTAAGCCGAAAAAGGTTGCTTTGGTCGCATGTATGCGAAAATTGTTGGTTATTCTTAATGCGATGGTCAGAGATCAGAAAACCTGGAATCAAGCTTGATTTTTATCACAGTTGCTCCAGGGATGCTTAATTTTTTTTTATAGATTACTGGATAAGTAGAAAGATTAAGCATCGACGGAGGTCGATGCGCGGCACCAGCCCAAAGACGGGACTTTTGCGAAGCACCCTGGCGGGGCAGTCCCCTGGTAAAAGATCGTGATAAACAAGAGATTGCTTCGTCTCTGAGCTCCTCGTGACGACCGTTTTATGGAAAGACCCATCCTCATCAATAACAAAAGCACCTCCTTCTTTTTGATTCTCTCACAGGAGGTGTTTCTTTTCGTGTCTAATTTTTAGGGTGCACTTCATTATATTGTACAAGAGGTGTTTTTATTTCGTGTCCTGTTATTGGGATTCAGTTCACATTCGGTGTGTTTCAGGCGCACCCGGAGGTACTCGAATATTAGACCTGTGTTTCAAAGCTAAACGGAATATCTAAAGTATCCTTAAGGCGCATATAATATTAAATATATATTTTCCCTAACGTATGTAACCTGTTTAGTACAACCTTCTGATGTATAATTCTGCAGCGATCTAACCTTACGTCATTAACAAGGTGGAACTGCATCAAATAATAAGGAAAAAACCATGATCAATTACGAGCAGATGACTCCTGAGCAGCAACAAGTATGGAACAAAATCAACGAGATGATGGATGTCAGTTATGGATGTGCTGAATCATTTGTAGCTGCTGTTGGTGAACACTTATGGGGAGACGTTGATGATTCCGTTAAAATGATTTCAACGGGTTTTAGCGGAGGGGTGGGGGGCACACATGAAGAGTTGTGCGGAGGTGTTAGTGGTGCTGCTATCATTATAGGTCTGCTGTACGGACGGACTACAAATGATGAAGCTTTGATGATTCGCTGCAAAAGATTGATTTCTGCTCAACGTGATCGGTTTATCGAGGAATTTGGAACCACTGTCTGCCAAGAATTACGAGATGCTCAGTTTGGTGCAGATGAAGAGAATCCTTGTTCAGCTATGATTGCCCCGGCAGCCTTTATACTGCTGGACATTCTGGAAGAAGAAAAACAGCGTGAAGCAAATGCGGTAGAGGAAAAAGTCGCGATTGCTGTCGCTGAGGTTCTCCCCCTGGAAGAATATATAACAAAACATTCACAAGATGATCAGCAAACCTTGATTGAACAGCTTGGGCGGATTGAGCTGCCACACAGTTACCGGGCCTGGATAGGGGAAAAAATGAGCAACCTTGGAGATCTAAGACCTGGTGTTGGACTTACTACGGAAGGTTTACCTGATATTTTTTGGCTGCTGGTGAATTCCGGCATTGTTGATGTTGAACGGGCAGGCCAATACGAGGTGGAGGAATTTTATCTGGCTAAATATCCCCTTACATACCAACAATTTCAACCTTTTCTTGAGGATCCAGACGGGTTTATGAACCCGTCTTGGTGGCGAGGGATGACAGTAGAAGATATCCATAAAAAGAATCCTGGAGAGCAGCGTTTTAAAAAATCAAATAACCCTCGAGATAATGTGAGTTGGTATGATGCGGTTGCTTTCTGCCGCTGGTT
>JAUWEC010000132.1 GCA_030608465.1 Chloroflexota bacterium | reverse complement strand
AGGAAGGCGGAAACTCATCATCACCTTTCCAATAAACTACCAGAAGAGCTGCTTGCGGCAGTATCTGGTACTTATAGGCGCCATCACCAAAGGATATTTTTACTCCACAAAGTTCAAGGCATTTATCTTCAAATGCCTGATAATCCTGCTTAAAATGTTGCAGTATTTTTTTCGCAGTATATCCCTGAAAAGCCGCGTTGTAGAATTGTCCATCAGCTAATTCGGAAAACGAAATCCATCCCCTGGAAGGCGGAGAGCTTCTGGAGGTGAAAAAATAATATAAAATCATAGCTTGGTGGATGGGAGGCAGCGACCGCTGAGAGATGAAATCTCTGGCAATATAATCCTCGCTGGATAATACTACTTGATTTCCCCAATAGGAAAATTCAAATCTGCCTGTGTCCCCGTCTCCTTCCTGGAAAGTTGTGCTGGTTGTAAACGCCAGCTGGTTTTTGTCTGCTTTCAGTAATTCTAAACGGAGCTCGTCTGCCCGTCTTTCCAGAGGAGCCTGATTTTCATTCATGATTAGATCACTCACGGGATTTTTTCCTCAGTGATATGCTTCTCTATGGCTTGCTTTAATACACCCGGCTTAAAACCAAAGGGTCCCAATCCGCCGGCATAGATGACCGTTCCCTCAATATTGATCAGATACAGCCGGGTTGGCCAGGCAGCGTAGGCTTTGTTTACAAGGTCGTCCATTTCGTCCACGTAGGTCTTGATGCCGAATTGCAGGGATTCTTCACAATCACCTGCTGCCCCTCGGCGTTCCTCAAGGGTTTTTGGGTCATATAAATTCCGGGATGCTTTTGATCTGGATAGATTCAACAACGTGCTCATAATGCCTTTACCAAACCACCAGCCATCCACAGGATGGGCTTCCCTGATATAGACTTTGATGAATTGGATTTGGCTGCTGAATTCCTGGTAAAGATTGTGGAGACTCACGGTCCCCTGAACATAGGGCGGTCAGGTAAAACTGCCGAATATCAGGGCAACAGGCTTTTTCCCCTGGAAATCGCTCAACCGGATGGGGTTTTCGCCGCGGATATCGCTGAGTGTAAAATCCGGGGCAAGATCTCCAACCTTGGGAGCGAGTGTGTTATGACGTTTTTGCCAGGAAGATGCTTCTTGACGGTTGTGGATAGTATCCATCAATTCTCCAGTAAATATTTAATTTGAACAGTATCATACCACGGGCTATTCGATAATTCTTTTTGTGTCTGGCAGCTATCATAAATTTCTTATAAACTCTTTTCCCGGGCTTGGTATGCCTTGCCTATTGGTTTTGATTCCCGCACTTGACCTA
This sequence comes from Chloroflexota bacterium, assembly GCA_030608465.1. Lineage (GTDB taxonomy): Bacteria > Chloroflexota > Anaerolineae > Anaerolineales > UBA11858 > B10-G9. Next base: position 6,730 of record JAUWEC010000132.1, on the reverse strand, counting down.
TTACAAAGGGGGTGTTAAACTAACAACCGGTTAATTTATTTAGTTGAGGATTTATGAACATGCTCAGGATCAAAGTAGGTTTTTCCTGCAATTATACAGAATTATCAGGGAGGTTTCCCCCTGCTTGAGCACCTTTAATGAATGACATGTCTTCAGCTCCGGGAGCCGTACACCCGGGGCTTTTTTCTTAATCAAAACAGGTCACGGGTATTAGATCCGCGGCCTGTTTTTTTTATCAGGCAGCAATGCAAAACCAATTTTAAGGAAAATAAGATGTTGCTCAGTAATTCTATTAAGCATGTAGATGAAATTTACCAGGAGTACCCCAGACAATTCTGGGTGATCGTGGGATCTAACTTCATTGACCATGTCGGTGGGGCGTTAATCTTCCCCTTTTTTGCGCTTTACATTACCAGGCATTTCCAGGTAGGTATGACGGAAGTAGGGCTGCTGTTTGCCCTTTTTTCAATCTCGGATATGTTTGGAACCATGATTGGCGGCGCATTAACCGATTTTCTAGGTAGGAAAGGGATGATTATCATGGGATTGATCGTCAGTGCCATGACTAGTTTGGCGATGGGTTTGGTTAATCAGCTGGAGTGGTTTTACGTCATGGGTGTGATTTCGGGATTGTTTGCTACCGCAGCTGGGCCTGCCCACCAGGCTATGTTAACCGATATCCTGCCAGAGAAGAAACGGGCAGAGGGTTTTGGGGTCATGCGGGTTGCCATGAATTTGTCTGTCGCTATCGGTCCTGCAATTGGCGGTTTTATTGCCTCCTACTCCTTCCTGATTCTTTTTGTTGCAGATATGGTCACCAGTTTGATCACTGCTTTGATTGTGTACCTGGTAGTGGAGGAAACCAAACCGGAAGTGAAAGAAGAATCTGAAAAGAAAGGGTTTAAAGAAACCTTCATAGGGTACCAGGGAGTATTTAAGGACCGCAAGTTTATGCTCTTTGTGATTGTTTCTACCATCGCAACCATTGTATACGCCCAAATGTATGGAACCCTATCAGTCTACTTGAGGGATGTGCATTGCGTACCGGAATCCGGGTATGGGTGGCTGATGACCCTCAACGCAGGCATGGTGGTCCTGTTCCAGTTCATGATTACCCGGAAAATTTCCAAACACCCGCCGATGTTAATCCTGGCAATGGGATCTCTTCTTTATGTGATCGGCTTTGGGATGTACGGCTTTGTGTCGGCTTATTTGTTATTTATGCTGGCAATGGCGATAATAACTATTGGAGAAATGGTGATCATCCCGGTTGCTCAGGCCTACGTGGGAGAAGCCGCGCCAGAAGATATGCGGGGAAGGTATTCGGGAGTGATGGGTTTTTCCTGGATGATCCCCTGGATGGTTGGGCCGCTGATAGCAGGATTGATCATGGACTACGGTAATCCCAATTGGGTCTGGTATGGAAGCGCTATCCTCGCCTCAATCTCCGCCCTGGGTTTTTTATGGCTCAGAAAGAGCCATGATGAGGGATGGGCTCCAGTGACAAAAGCCGCAGGATCAGAAACAAGATAAAATAAGGAAGTTATGGCAATAAAAAAAGTATTATCTGATAAATATAATGTTCGTCAGGCCAGGATGGAGGATTTGCCCCAGATTCATCAGCTGGAACAGAGGAAATCTCTCCATTATCACGGCGTGCTGGGGTTCACTCTGGACAGATTACGGAATGAGTACGAGTTACCTGGTTTTGATATTGAAAAAAGCGTCCACCTGATGGAAGATCAGGAAGGAAAACTGGTAGCCCTGGTTGAGGTTTGGGATGAATCCAATCTTCCTGTGCATCCTTATATCTCGTTAACTGTTTCCCCGGATCTTGAAAATCAGGGACTGGAATCCTATTTGCTGGATTGGGCAGAAAAAAGATCCCTACAGGTTCTGGATCGGGTGGATCCTGAATTGAGAGTAGCCATGCGATCTCACTCAGATCACGCGATCGAATCCTCCGGGAATGCCAAGCTGGCAGTGGGCATGAAACACATCCGGCATGGTTTCAGAATGCGAATCGAGATGGAGGGTCCGCCGCCGAAACCTGTCTGGCCCGATGAGATATCCATGCGTCTGTTTGATCCTGAAAAGGATACCTATGCAGTTTATGAGGTCGACGACGAGGTTTTCCGGGATCATTTTGGATATATCAAGGAACTCCCTGAAGAAGGCTACAAAAAATTCCAACATCACATGACCGGGGATGACTCTTATGATCCTTCACTTTGGTTCCTGGCCATGGACGGAGAAGAAATTATCGGCATTTGTTTATGCCGGAAATACGGTGCGGAGGATAAAGATGCTGGTTATATCTCCAGCCTGGGTGTAAAGCGCCCCTGGAGGAGGCGGGGAATATCTCTGGCGCTTCTGCAGCATGCCTTTGGCGAGTTTTACCAACGGGGAAAGCGTAAAGTCGACCTGGAAGTAGATGCCGCTTCCCTGACGGGAGCAACAGACCTGTACCTCAAAGCGGGAATGTTTGTATTGCGCCAGTTTGATATGTACGAAAAAGAACTCCGTCCGGGAAAAAACGTAAGTGTTACCTCCTTGGAACCATCAGAATGATAAAATTATTTGGTAGTGAAGGATTGTCATGATCAAAACTGTGATATTTGACCTGGGCGGGGTTTTGGTTCGGACTGAAAACCGTCAGCCCCGCCAAAAGCTGGCTGAAAAATATGGGATGTCCTACCAGGAACTCAGTGACCTGGTTTACAGGACGGAAAGCGCTAAACTGGCCATGATTGGAAATGTTTCAGCTGAGGACCACCAGCAAACGATACTCAAAAACCTGAATTTGCCCTTAGATTCCTTTTCTACCTTTGAAGACGAATTTTGGGGCGGTGATAGGCTGGATTCCCACCTGGTGGAATTTATCCAGAGCCTGAGGGGAGAGTATAAGACCGTTTTGTTAAGCAACGCCTGGGATAATTTACGCCCTTTACTGAAAGGACTGTGGAAAATTGACAGTGTGTTTGATCACATATTTATTTCTGCCGAATTGGGATTGGCCAAACCAGACCCCGAGATCTACAAAGTTGTGATTGATTCGCTGGACCAAGATCCATCAGAATTGATCTTTATAGATGATTTTGTAGAGAATGTTAAGGCTGCCCGTGAGGCCAATTTAAACGCAATTCATTTTCGAAACCGGGATCAAGCTTTAGCCGATCTCGCGGAATATCTGGATTTGGAAATCTAATTCAATGGCCAGGAAGATCTTTTTTACCTTTCAATATTTAATGAATAATCCACCCTGGGACACCGGTATTTCACCCCCGGAAGTTTATCAATTCCTGGAGAAAAACTCTCCCGGTGTTGCGCTGGACCTGGGGTGTGGAACAGGGACAAATGTACTGACCATGGCGGGATATGATTGGCAGGTGACAGGAATTGATTATGTGCCTAAGGCGATCCGGATTGCCCGGAGGAAAGCCCGCCAGGCTGATCTAACAGACCGGGTAAAATTTCTAATTGGGGATGTGTTGAACTTCAAATCTTTAGAGGGAAAGTATGATTTAGTTTTGGACATTGGGTGTTTTCACAGTTTTTCAGGAACAAATATCGATCGTTATGCTAGAAACGTATCGAACTATTTGACACCCGGAGGCAGCCTGCTGCTTTACGCGCATATCAAGAATGATCCGGGATCCTCCCATGGAGTATCAGAAGAGAATATCAACGTACTGGGTAAATTCTTAACCCTGGTCCATCGGCAAGATGGAGATGAGGGGGCATCCAGGCCTTCTACCTGGTTCCGGTTTCGGAATTTAAAACAACAGACGTCTTGAGTGTTCGAGCCCTTAACTCATTGAGCGGAGAGAAGTCCGTAGGGCTGAACGCAGTCGAAATGCTGATTCTCAGTTTAGCCTCTCTTCGACTGAACCTGTCCTGAGTGAAATCGAAGGGCTCTGAGAGTTAAGAATATTAAGTCTCTCAACCTTCGGCAGCAACAAAGATTTCCCTAAGCTGTTGGATAAATTTCCTCGGATCTGATTGAGTCAGAAGCTGTCTCCTCTGTTCTGATGATATTGAATATGGTGCTAGATAGCTTGTGGCGAATTTGCGGAACAGGATCAGACCACGCTCCTGGCCGTGAAAGGACAGTGACCGTTCCAGATGATCCAGCATGATTTCCTGAACCTGATTAACCGGGATTTCTTCCCGGTTGAGTTTTGAAAAAATCCAGGGATTGTGGATGGCTCCTCGGCCGATCATCACACCGTCACAATCTGTGATTTCCTGCATTGTCTGAATATCGCTGACTGTCTTAACCCCACCATTGCCGATCACGGGGATGTCTACAATCCTCTTAATTTCAGCAACAGCCACAAGATCGGGTTCACCCTGATGTCCCTGTTCTTTGGTCCTGGCGTGGACAGCCAGCAAGAATCCGCCGTACTCAGCAATAATTCGGGCGATTAACAATTGATTCTGGCAATCTTGCCAACCCAGTCGGATTTTGGCAGTGATTGGAACCTCCAATGCCCGGGATAGTTTTTTGAAGATGCGGGCGGTTTTTACCGGTGTCCGCATTAAACCTGCGCCGGCACCCCTGTTGGTGATTGAGCGGTTCGGGCACCCCAGATTAATATCAATGGCGTCTGGTTCCCCTTCCTGGAGATGCAGGGCAGCTGCTAATAACTTGTCCGGGTCATGCCCGTACAGCTGAAAAAAAACAGGGCGCTCATTTTCTGTAAAATATAATTTCTTCTTGATATGGTGGGGGCGGTCGAGAACATCCTCAGTTTTAACAAATTCTGTATAGCTGATCCCTGATCCAAGATCCCGGCAAAGGGAGCGGAACGGCCAGCTGGAATACCCATCCATTGGTGCCAGAATGAGATCGCCCCTTACCTGAATCTCCCCCACTTGAAAGCCTTTTTTCAATTCCGGCATATTATTTTTTGATGAGAGCCCTTTCCAGAGCTTGATGCAAGGAACGAACTTCAACCACATCCAGGTTTTTCGGCCAGGATATGCCGCCGCTCCTTATTCGGCGGGGTATTACCGCTGTTTTAAATCCCAGTTTGGTGGCTTCACCCAGGCGTTCACTCATCCGGCTGGCCATGCGGAGTTCTCCAGAAAGGCCAATTTCTCCAACCAGGATGGTATCAGCCTTGACCGGGATATCCCGGACAGAGGAGGCGATTGCTGCAGCAACAGCCAAATCCGCTGCGGGTTCACTGATTTTTAGACCGCCCACCACGTTTACAAATACATCCTGATCAGTAAGGGGAATTCCAGCCCGACGGCTGAGAACCGCAGTGATCAGCAGCAGCCGGTTAAATTCAATGCCATTGGGTGTCCTGCGGGGATTGCCAAATGTAGTGGGATTGGTTAATCCCTGGATTTCCACCAGGATGGGGCGGGTTCCTTCCATAGTGACTGCAATAGCGGATCCGGGTGCGTTCACCATACGTTCTGCCAGAAATGCTTCAGATGGATTGGATATTTCAATTAACCCACCCTCTTGCATTTCAAAAACGCCCACTTCCGATGTTGCCCCAAAACGGTTTTTGACAGTGCGGAGAAGGCGGTACGCCTGGTAGCGGTCACCTTCCAGGTACAAAACAGCATCCACGATATGTTCCAGAACTCTCGGCCCTGCAATCGCTCCTTCTTTTGTGACATGGCCGATCAGAAATATACTGGTGCCGGTTCTTTTGGCATATTCCCTCAGAAGGGAGGCGCTTTCGCGGACTTGAGAGATCGATCCGGCAGAGGAAGCCAGCTGGGGATGATAAGTGGTCTGGATAGAGTCGACGATCAACATCCCTGGTTTAATTTCATCAGTATGGTCAAGAATAACTTCCAGGTTGGTTTCGGTAACCAGTAATAAATTCCCCGGTAATGGCCGAGGTTCTCCGCTTTGGTCCCGGTGAAGCCGGTCAGCCCGCATTTTGATCTGGCGTTCAGATTCTTCCCCTGATACATATAACACTTTGAACATTTCTGCTAACTCAAGCGCTATTTGCAGCAGCAGGGTGGACTTTCCAATTCCGGGGTCTCCACCAATCAAATTGATGGATCCGGGCACTAAACCGCCTCCCAGCACGCGGGAAAATTCCTCGTGTTTTAACTGGATGCGGTTTTCCTCGTCGGAATGGATATCTTGGATAGGCCGCGGCACGGATGTTGCATTAAACCGGGAGAAGGACGCTGTTGATGATGGGGTGCTTTTTTCTACCTGTTCTTCAACAAGTGTGTCCCAATTCCCGCAAGTGGGGCAGCGGCCCAGGTAGCGCGGATTGGTGTATCCGCAATCCTGACAGACGTATTGTGCATAAGATTTACTCATGCATCCATTATAAACGGGTTTGACAACCGGATGGGAACGGCAGTGCAAAAAAATGGATGAAATCAAACGGATTGTCCCTTGTAAAACGGGGAAATCCGGTTATAATAAAACCAGAACGTTTGTTCTATATTGGCGCAATCAAGCAATTAGGAAATTCCCATTAGTCGGGAGTTTCCTTGCAGGGAGGTTTCAATGGATATAGGAATGCTGTGGTTTGATAATGATCAGAAGGCCAGCATACCCAGTAAGGTTGAAAGGGCAGCCATGTATTATCAAAAAAAGTATGGGAAGAACCCCAATCTTTGTTATGTTCATCCTAAGATGATTAAGGGGGATAAGGTTAGGAAAAACGGATCCAATAAATCATCCGGGTCAGATTCCTTGAAAATTGGCAAGGTCCTGGTCCTCAAGAACGAAAAAATC
>JAUWEC010000083.1 GCA_030608465.1 Chloroflexota bacterium | reverse complement strand
GGCAGTAGAAAAGCTGACCAGGGATTTTCCTGCTGAACAAATTCTGGGCGTCCCCTGTGATATGCGGGATTTTCAGCGGGTAGAATTACTTTGGCAGACCGCAGCGGACCATTTTGGAAAAGTTGATATCTGGATCAATAATGCCGGGGTTGCTCAACCCCAGACGAGTTTCTGGGAGCTGAAACAGCGGCAGATTTCGGACCTTGTGGAGACGAACATAACAGGGGCCATGTTTGGGGCGAAGGTTGCCCTGGCAGGTTTCCTGGCTCAGGGGAGTGGGGCGTTTTATAATATGGAAGGGCTGGGCAGTGATGGACGGCAGGTGGAGGGATTAACGCTCTATGGTACATCCAAGCGTGGTCTTAATTATTTGACTGATAGCCTGGCAGATGAGGTAAAAGATTCAGGTGTGATTGTTGGTGCAATCAGTCCTGGGATGGTGTTAACTGATTTAATCCTGAAACAATATGAGGACCGGGACTCGGAGGAATGGGAGAGAGCCAAAGGGATATTTAACATCCTGGCTGACAGGGTTGAGACTGTCACACCTTATCTGGCGGAAAAGGTTCTGCATAATACAAAAAATGGCGCCCGGATTAACTGGTTGACGAGAGGTAAAGTACTCTGGCGTTTCTTAACCGCGCCTATTGCCAAACGAGATTTATTTAAAGACCTGGATTACTGATCAGTTGAGCAAAAAGAATTGAAATTAAGGATGATACTCATCCGACCTGGAAATAAAAAAAAACCGGTCGCCTGACCGGTTTTTTTATTGGGGCGAGCGACGGGACTTGAACCCGCGACAACTGCATCCACAGTGCAGCACTCTACCGACTGAGCTACGCTCGCCATACAAAATTAAATTATATCATGCGCCATGGTCGGTATCAAGGATACCCTGGATCACGGCAGCAGCTTCCGCTCGCTTGACAGTTTTCTGCTCCCGGGTTTTCAGATCTTTTATGGCGACTTGCTGGTTGGCGATTTCATCCGGGCCCAGGATAATGGCAATAGCTGCGCCGATCCTGTCTGCATGACGAAATTGTTTTCCCAATTTATCTGGGGTAGGGTAGGAGTATACTTTTAAACCTGCCTGCCGAAGTTCAACGCTGAGCTGGTACGAAGCCATTTGAGATTCTTTATCAAACACCGTGACCAGAACCTTTGCGGGAGAGCTGCCCCGATTTTCGGGGAACAAGCCCAGTTCTTCTAGCACTACAGTGATCACCATATCCCCCATTGCAAAACCCACTCCGGGAAGAGGATCCCCGCCAACAGCTGCAAGTAAGTTGTCATAACGCCCGCCACCGGAAACAGATCGTCTGACATCTGTCGATAAGGCCAGGGCTTCAAAGACCGTTCCGGTGTAATAATCCAGTCCCCGAATGATTCGGGGAGAGAATTCAACGTAGTCCTTTACGCCCAGGGCATCCACCGCTGAGAAGAATTGGACTAACTCCTTAGACTCTTTCCATAAATTTTCTGAATTCAACAGCGTTTTAATACCGTCGAATTGTTTACTATCGAGTCCAATCTCAAGGGCATAAGCACCCCATTCTTTATCGCTGAGTTTACCTCTGCGGTCAATCAATCGAAAGACTTTACCTTGTTTATCTGGGGAGATATCCAATTTAGAAAGTTCTCCTTCCATCAGGCGTCGATTGTTCACAAAAACTTTTACCTGGACGGAGGACAGACCGATTTTCTTAAAGAATTCAGCCATCAGGGCCGCCATTTCTGCGTCGGCTTGCGGACTGTCTACACCGACTAGGTCAGCGTTCCACTGAAAGAACTCCCGACCCCTTCCTTTTTGTGGGCTTTCATAGCGCCAGAATGGACCAAATGACCACCAACGCAGTGGATAATAAAGCTGCTGCTGTTGTTGAGCAATCATCCGCACTAAAGATGGGGTTAATTCCGGTCTTAAGGCAATCAGGTTGCCGCTTTTATCCGGAAAAACAAATGATTGTTCTTTTACCAATTCTTCTCCGGATTTTGCCGCGTAAAGATCTATGGATTCTAGAAATGGTCCATCAAATTCCTGGTATCCAAATGACTCTGATACTTCACGGATATTTTGGTACAACCACGAGTTAACGAATTTATCCTGGGGATAAAAATCTCGGGTGCCTTTAACAGGATTAATAATTTTTTTCATAATGAACGATTCCTAATAACATCTTGTTTGATAAATATATTAATGCCAATCCGGACAATGTGGGCAATCCTCCCCCTCGGGGAAATCTAACCCTTCTACATGGGGGCAGGAGAGTACCCATTCACTGGTTAAAACACGGGCAACCTCATACTCCTGGATAAATCGAGTAATTTCCCTGGCAATTTGGACATCCTCGGCTATTTCCTCTCCATGCCATTCCCTGAAAATTGGCTCTTTTTCCTTGGATATCAGGATACCAACGATGATCTTTGTAGCCAACTGTGGGCTGGGACCGTGATAGGTTATGGTAGCCAGCGGGTAAGAGTTATTTTCAGAGATAAGATCTCTAAACTTAGCCTTCCTCCGTGCCGCCAACGCTTCCAACGACAATGGTGAGGTCATCAAAAACTCCAATTATCCAAGTGAACAAAGATCGAAAGGATTGTAGCATTGAAAAGGGAAACTAGTCAATCCTTGCTGGGGGAGAGCAGGGGATTACGAGACCTGGATTGGCAAGGAACTTGCACTATATCAGGTTGAAGGACATGGTTTCAGATCCGATAGCTGGATCTGACTGTTGGTTATATTTATATAAGAGAGACAATTATGAAATCAATCCGAAAGCTTCTGGTGCTACTGTTCATCACGGTGCTGCTCTCTTCCTGCGGGGCAATTCCTACCCTGCCTCCCATGGATTCAACCATCACTATTCGAACACCCCGTTTTACTGATTTACCTTTTCTGGCATCTGTAACCAGTGAGGTGGTGATTCGAGTTGATGATCTGCCTTCTGCGACTCCAGAGGCGACTTCGACCAGTGTTCCCCCGAGCGTAACTCCAAATTCCCCAACCGTTCAGGTCCCGAGTGAGACGCCAAAAGCAACGGTTACCAAGACGGCCTCACACACCCCGGAGAACACGGCTACACCAATTTCAACATCAACACCTACGGCAACAGAAACTTCCACAGCAACTTACACACCTACACCAACATTTACACCTACACCAACATTTACACCTCAACCTACCTCTACACCTCGACCTACCTCTACACCTCGACCTACCGCTACAGCGACTCCTGTACCCTATCAATTACAAGTGATGAACCCCTATTACTTAAGCAATTTTGCGCATGAGGAGTTGGGCTGCGATTGGCTGGGGGTTGCAGGGCAGATATTCAGCAGTGGGGGACAAGTTCAGATAAATATCATTATTAAGGCCGGAGGCGAAATAGCCGGGGTGCCGGTTGTGGAAAACATGACCATGCCATTAGCAGAGCTTGAAACCGATCAGGCTTATGGTCCGGGGGGGTATGAATTAACCCTTGGCACATCTCCTTCTGACAGTGAATCAACCGCCTGGGTCCAGCTGTTCAGTTTGGATGGAAATCCTTTGTCTGAGAGAGTTTTCTTGACCACATATAACGACTGCCAGAAAAATCTCATCTTGATGAATTTCATTGAAAAATAACAAGGCGATGAATATAATTAAGAGCCCGGAAAACACATTCCGGGCTTTTTTTGTTTCATTCTTCATCTTTATTTGATCGAAAAAATATCCAAATAATACAATAAACCATGGTAAGATTAGGCAAACCTGAACATTAGAGCAGAATTAAGTTGAGGTAAGCCATAAAATGGTGGTTTCTAATCAATCCCAAAGTGAAAATGTCCAGATGTACCTGGTAACTATTTACCGGATGCGTGAACGGGAAAGTCCTGTGCCGGTGCCGCTCCTTGTGGAAGAAATGGGTTTAACGCCGGCTTCAATAAACGAAATGTGCCGGAAATTAGAAAAAGAGCACCTGTTAAATTATGTGCCTTATTCAGGTGTAATTCTCACCGAAAAGGGAGAGAAATTAGCCCGGAACATAATCAGGAAACACCGCTTATGGGAAGTTTTCCTGGTTGGAAAACTCGGTTTTGATTTTGAAGAGGCTCATGAAATTTCCTGTCAACTGGAGCATTATACTCAGGATGACCTGGCGGATCGTCTGGAAGAGTTCCTGGAACAACCCCAGGTAAATCCTCGCGGTGAACCCATCCCCTGGTCAAAAACCGTTTCGAAAGGTAATTTAGTGGTTCCCCTATTGGGATTATCTCCTGGGGAGGAAGCGAAAATCACCCACTTAGACGGTGAAAAAATAGAGATAGGATATTTGTTGAAAAACGAAATGAAACCCGGTGAAGAGGTACAGGTTATGGCAGTGGATGACACATCCATGCTGATTCTCATTCGGGGAGAACATTTGGTCCTTTCTCATGAGTTGGCCGAGAAAGTGTATGTTCAACCCATAGTAGAATAAATAAACGAAAAATCCGAGAATTCAGATTTCACCCCACGGGAATTAAATGAAATTAATAAACATCGATGACAACGTTCAAGTAGAAATTGTAAGTTTTAGGGGGGGGAGGGGAATCTCTTTAAAACTTAGACAGCTGGGATTAATGCCGGGTGATCGCATCATAGTCACCAAAAGGGCACCTTTTAATGGCCCACTCCTGGTGGAAGCTAGCGGCAGGACTATTGCGCTGGGGCGAGGCGTGGCAGGAAAGATTGAGGTTAAAGTATGCGAGTAGCGTTAATCGGGCAGCCGAACTGCGGAAAAAGTACCCTTTTTAATCAAGTGGCAGGTTATAAAGCGGATACTGGCAATTTCCCCGGTACTACAGTCACATTTACAGAAAGCAGCGTTAGGGTAATTGGGGAAAAAATAGACCTGGTTGATTTGCCGGGGACTTATTCGTTAACCGCGTCCAATTTGGCTGAAAAAGAAGTTATCCGCTATTTATCCTCTAATCATGTTGATGTTATTTTGAACCTGGTTGATGCGTCACACCTCGTGCAGGGGTTGGAACTGACTCTTGAATTATTAGAGTTGGGTAAACCGCTGGTAGTGGGTATGAATATGATGGATGAAGCTGCCCGAATGGGGATAACAATTGATGGACCTCACCTGGAGCAGATTCTTGGAGTGCCTGTTTTACCTCTTATTGCCAGCAAGGGGAGGGGAATTAAACCGCTGTTTACCACCGTCCTGGATGCAGGTAGGAACGGCAATGTTGTGAGTAGAGTTCCCTTCAAAAACCAACAAGTGGAGGAAATTATTCTGGAGATGAGCAAAAACCTCCAGGATTTGAAAACGGATTGGGATCGGGAAGCATTGGCTATCCGCCTACTGGAAGATGGGAGCGAGCTGCTCAATGATTCCGAATTTGAATACCTGGATTTGAAGAAAGATATAGAGACATACACCCAGCAGGTTACTGAACAGCAGGGGAAAACTCCCAGTTGGGTTTTTTCCGAGGAGCGCCATGCACTGGCGCAAGAGTTGACTAAACAGGTGATGACTAGAGGAGAAGAGCGTGTCACCTGGCAAACACGAGCTGATGATATCCTGCTTCATCCTTTTTGGGGTTATGTGATTTTGCTGGGTATATTATGGGCTTTCTTCCAGGCTGTTTACCTGACTGGTTCAGTGATTGAAGGTCCATTGATTTCGCTATTTGATGGAATGATAGCCAATCTGAGTGGGTTTACCGGTCCGGGATCGTTCCTTACAGATATTCTTACCGGTGCCTTGCAGGGAATCGCTGGAGGAGTAGCCATCGTACTGCCGTATTTAATGCCTTTTTTGTTCGGAATGGGATTTTTGGAAGATGTTGGATACCTACCGAGATTGGCATTCTTAATGGATACATTAATGCAGAAGATGGGCCTTCATGGTAAAGCTATTGTTCCCTTTATCCTTGGTTATGGATGCAATGTGCCCGCTGTCATGGCTACCAGAACTCTGGAAGACAGGAGGGATCGTTTTCTTGCCGCAACCTTGTCTGTCATGGTTCCCTGCGCAGCAAGAATAGCCGTGATATTTGGATTGATCGCATTTTACCTGGGGTCAAAAATTGCACTGCTGATCTATATCTTTAACATCATCGTGATCGCGCTGACGGGGAGAATCCTATCCTGGCGCATACTTAAAAAATCCCCGGGTTTAATCCTGGAAGTCCCTCCCTATCGGATGCCAACATTAAAGACCATGCTGAACAAAACCTGGTTCAGAGCTAAGGAATTTATAATAGAAGCCTGGCCGATACTGATCGCGGGCAGTATCTTTCTTGAGCTGGCGATCCGTTATAATATTGCGGGGTTCCTGAACCTGATTGCCCGCCCTTTTACCTGGGTTTTGGGCTTGCCTTCTGCAGTGGGTGTACCTCTGATATTTGGAGTGCTGAGAAAAGAGTTGTCAATGATTATGCTCCGGCAGGCACTAAATGTCACTGATATATCTCAAGCTTTAAGTCCGGAACAAATGATCACGTTTACGATATTTGTTGTGTTTTATATACCCTGTTTAGCCACGCTGGCTGCTCTCAGAAAGGAATTAAATACCAGGGATATGTTGATCATTGCTGCTTTGACTGTTGTGATTGCCATGGCTACAGCATTGGTGGGAAGAGGTTTGGTGATCATTTTAACCCCATTTGGTGTATTATTCTAAATACCAAGAATCCTATGAATATACAAACATTGTTTTCCTCGGGTTGGGTTTTTCCTCTGCTGGCTTACCTTGCAGGCTCCCTGCCATTTTCGTTATGGATTTCTAAACTGGTAGCTGGTATAGATATCAGGGATGACGGATCTGGACACGCTTCAGCTACGAATACTTTCCGCCAGGTAGGGTGGTTTCCCGGTGTGATTGTCTTAATCCTCGATATAAGCAAAGGGTTTTTACCAACATATTTTGCCGTTCTCCGAGGGTATTCTCTGCCCGTGATTATTTTAACTGCGGCTTTAACAGTCATCGGCCATTGCTGGCCCATTTTTGCTCAATTTCGGGGCGGGATGGGGCTGGCAGCTGCATTTGGAGCATTTTTGGCCATCAACATCACTGGTGGATTGATCACATTGGCTGTCTTGATTAGCCTGGTTCTTCTCTACGGGCATGCAGCCCGAGGGAGTGCGGCGGCGGGATTAAGCATTGCGCCGGTCCTTTGGCTAATTGGTTTCCAGGAGGCCTTATTCTGGACTGCATTGGTGGTGGGATGGATTTTAGCTGTTCGTTTTTACCTGAAGGATTGGAACCGCGAATATCGGGAATTATGGTTGGACAGGAAAGAATAAGCCGCAATTACAGGCTAACGGTTAGTTGTAAAAAAAATCCGGTTCCAGGTCAGGGAACCGGATTTATGTTGCATGGGTAATGAATTACAGCCGTTCATCAGGACTGACAGGCAGCATCGCAAAGCCAGTGACAATTTTGGGATAAAAATCAGTCGATTTTTGAGGCATTTTTTCCCCGACATCGGTGCAGGCAGTGACTTGCTCAATCCGGGTGGCATTCAGGATAAACAGATACGATGTCCCTGATTTTTCCACCTCGTCATACCCCATATCCGGGTCCCTGAGATATTTGATGTTTTCCAGATTGTCAATTTTTTTCTCGTCGATATCCATGATATGACTGAGAAGCAGTTTATGCAGAATACTTACATCAAGGTCCCGCCAGGCCTGGGCACGTTCCGGAGCAAGCGAATCCAGGATTTCCGGTTTGTTTAATGTCAGCAGGTAATATCCTTCCTGACAAGCAAAACCGAATTTTCCGAATTGATCCACCCCTTGAGCCATTTTTTCTTCCAGATCAGCCCGGTTTGAAAGTTTCTCAACAGCGAAATAATCTGCGGCTTTTTCTAAAATTGTCTTGCTGCCCATTTTTTGATAATCAAAAATTAACCTGTGGGTAGGGAGAATGGTCAGTCCGGGATTACTCATACTCACCATGGCGACCATTCTGTGATTAAACCCGGCAGCCGGAGGGGCATCTGGAAATTTATTTTGCATTTCTTCCTGATATGTCAAGGCGGTTTCATAACGGTGATGGCCGTCCGCTATTATCAGGTTGTTTTTTGGTGCCATCTCATCATTTACCTGTTCAATTATCACAGGATCTGTGACAAACCAGACCTTATGCAGTACATCTTTCTCATGCAGTTCTTCGGCTTCGATGTCAGGAGGACGATTGATTGCCTGGTCAAAAAGGGCATCAATCCGATTCTCCGAATCCGGGTAAAGCATAAAAATATTCCCAAAATATGTTTCTGTTGCCCGGGTCAGATTTAGGCGGTCTATTTTGGGACCTGCGTGGGTTTTTTCATGCGGTAAGACAATGCCTTCCTCAAATCCTGCCAACTCAAAAGCGCAAATGAACGCTTTTCTAGTGATTGTTTTACCTGAAGGCAAAGGGAAAGTCTGGTGGTAAACATAAAAGGCGGGTTTGTCTTCACGGAGAAGGATTCCGTCCTTTAACCATTGGTTGAGGAATCCTTTCGCCCGGGTGTACACATTATCAGCATCAGAATCAGAGTCAAATTCTTTCCCCTTGATAATGCGGGTGACATTGTAGTCGCTCAGGGCGTAATATTCATCCTGGAGCCCGTACCGGACCCGGTCGTAAGGCTGGCTGATGACATGATTGATATGGTCAATTTTTTCCTGGTCGTATCGTATTGCTCTAAATGGTTTTATGGTTGCCATAGTTTTTCAATTAACCCTTTAAGGTTTCAATAACTTTTTGAGCAGCGACCTGGCCTACCCGTTCTTTTGCTTCACCAGTACCTGCTCCAATATGAGGTGAACCTATTACCTGGTCCAGGGAAAACAGTTTGGGATTGGTGAGGGGTTCTTCCGCATATACATCCAGGGCAGCGCCGGCGACTTTGCCGTTTTGAATTGCCTGATAAAGTGCGTCTTCGTCGATCGTTCCCCCCCGGGCGCAATTGATAATATACACGCCAGCCTTCATTTTTGCGAACGCAGCAGCATCAAGGATATTATGGGTTTCTTCTGTGTGAGGAACGTGCAAACTGATATAGTCTGCTTCCGACAGAATATCATCCAATTCCACCAGAGTTATATTGGGAAGTTGGGTAACGTAAGGATCATAAGCCATCACGGTCATGCCCAGCGCAATTGCCCGGTCTGCAACGGCTTGGCCAATTCTTCCGGATCCGATTAGTCCCAATTTTTTCCCTGATATTTCACTGCCCAGGAAGGATTTCTTTTCCCATTTTCCAGCTTTCATGGAAGCTGTCATCAGGGGGATGCCCCGCGCGAGCGCCATCATGTAGGCGATGGTTAATTCGGCTACTGATTGAGTTGAGGCACTGGGGGTATTGAGGACAGAAACCCCTTTTTCTTTCGCATAGCCAACGTCAATATTGTCTAATCCGACCCCCGCCCGGACTATGGCTTTCAGAGAAGTGGCGGCGTCAATAACCTCTTTAGTGACCTTTGTTCTGCTTCGGACAACCATACAAGGATATTCTGCTATAACCTCGAGCAGTTCCTCGGGGGTAATGTCGGGTTGGTTCACCACCTCAATACCCGCTTCCTCAATCATTTTTAGAGCTTTTGGATCAGTCGCATCACATATAAGTACTTTCATAGTTTCCTCACAGGTTATAAAAAGAACAGGCATTGTCTTAGGGGACAACGCCTGTTTGGGATATTAAAGGCCTAAAATGTCATCAATTTGCTCGGTAAGCCACTTCACATCAGCAACCTGAAGGTCGCCCATATGAGCGATTCTGAAACATTTGCCTTTTAAAGCACCATAACCATTTGATAACATAGCACCGCGTTTAGCAAGTTCAGCGTTTAATTCCACAACATCAATACCGCGGGTATTGTGCACATTGGTCACAGTGGTCGACAGAAAATTTTCATCACCGTAAAGATCAAAATTCTTTTTTGCCCAAGCTCGGACAATTTCTGCCATATCAATGTGGCGCTGAAAACGCTTTTCAACGCCTTCTTTAAATATCCGATCCATCTGGACATTCAGCGCATTGATGATGCTGATTGCCGGGGTTGCCGGTGTTTGATTTATAATTGCCTTCTTCTCAAGAGCTTCAAAGTTAAAATAGTAGCCTTTGTTCTCGACCTCAGCAGCTCGCGCGAAGGCTGCGTCGCTGACAGTGACTACACATAATCCGGGGGGCAGGGCGAAAGCTTTTTGAGTTCCTGCGAGAACCACATCTAGACCCCATTCATCTACTTTAATTTCCACTCCGCCCATGGAACTTACAGCATCAACCAGAACAAGGACTTCAGGATATTTCTCTTTTACAAGTTTTCCTATTTCTTCGAGCGGGTTCATCACGCCGGTAGAAGTCTCATTATGGGTGATGCAAACAGAGTCGAAATCACCCTTAGAGAGGTATTCATCCACCATTTCAGGAGTAGTTGCCTGACCCATATCCACTTTAATGACATCAACTTCTTTGCCGTTTAATTGGGCGACTTCCACCCAGCGCTTGGAAAAGGCACCACAATCGGTCATCAAGGCTTTTGTCTTGACGCAATTGCGGAGGGATCCTTCCATCATGCCAGTTGAGGATGAAGCTGAAAGGTAAATTCGCCCGTCTGTTTTCAGAAATTTCTTCAACTTGGTAACGACTTCTCCATGGAGATCTGAGTAGAGTGTATCCCTGTGCCCAATCATTGGCACTGCCATGGCTTCAAGAATTTCATCATCTACATGGGTTGGACCTGGAATAAACAGTTTTTTATACATGAAGGCCTCCTTCGAGGTATTAAATTACATTCACCTTACAGATGAGTAAATATAGTGTGACCTATCTTTAAGCGTCAACCTTTAAAGATAGTCTAATCTATGAAAAAAACCATGTCAATCTGTAAAAAATACCTTAGTACATTTATCCAGATATTGATGATGTTCTGCGCTGGATGATGGCTAGTTTGTTAAATGACTGAAAGAGATTTGCATTTCGTCAGATCTCTTCCAGGAAAATTTAATTAGGTGATGTTTTCAGGGCCAATTGTTTGCTTGTTAACTCTTGATAAGTCCCTTCTGGATTAACATCGGGCGAGGATCGACGATGTTTTTATGAAGAGCAGCTGCTTTGGGCGGAAGATCAAGAGCGATTGCGATCAATTGAGTGAAATATAAAATTGGCAGCGGATTATCAACATCCATTTGGAATTCAAATCGTATAGCAAAGTCACCACTAAAATAGTTCGCCCCAAAATCATAAAATACCTTAGAATCTACGTTCCACGGTAGGGCCGCCCATGCTATCTCGTTTGAAGTAACTGTTAAGTATCCGCCAGTATCATCTTCGGT
>JAUWEC010000071.1 GCA_030608465.1 Chloroflexota bacterium | reverse complement strand
CCTACCTTTAAAAATTTAAAGAGGATGTATAATACCTGTTGAGGGGATTATTAACTCCCTGGTATTGGGAGAGTTTCATTTCTAACAATGAAGGAGGAAAGAAAGTGTATCAAAAAATAACTATCATTGGGAACTTGGGACGGGATCCAGAAATGAGGTATTTGCCGAGCGGACAGGCAGTGACCAATATATCTGTCGCAACGAACCGTAGGTATAACGATTCTAATGGGCAGAAGGTTGATGAAACCACCTGGTTTAGAGTATCGGTATGGGGAGCCCAAGCAGAATCTGTAAACCAGTACCTGAAGCAAGGCAGCAAGGTCTTGGTTGAAGGACGACTGCGTCCAGACCCAGAGACTGGAGGGCCTAATATCTGGACACGGAATGACGGCAGCCCTGGGGCAAATTTTGAAATTACAGCTCAAAATGTTCTCTTTTTATCGAGCCGATCAGAAGACCAGGCCTACCAGGCCAGTGAACCGGGAGCAATGTCCGAGCCGGTGGACGAGGATGATATCCCGTTTTAATAGATTATAACTGTGGAGTCCAGGTTTCCAAAAGGTTGAATATATGACAAAGGCAGAACCTGAAAAAAAAGGACCAAGAATCACCATTCCGCCTGATTTGGACGCGGTGTACGCAAACCTGGTCAGGATTACACATTCGCCTTCAGAGTTTATTTTTGACTTTGCGCAGATGCTTCCCGGATTAAAAGGCCCGACATTTAAATCCCGGGTTTTAGTAAGTCCATTGAGTGCAAAGTTGATTTATAAAGCTCTGGGAGATAATCTTGCCAAGTATGAGACTAACTTCGGAGAAATCTCTATCCCCGGCGCCTCTTCACTGGCGGACAGATTATTCCAACCGTCAGAAGAATAATCAATTCCATTCTGAGGGAAACCCGGAAACCTTGTTTTCAAGGGCGGGATAGATATAATACAAAACAATGAAAAAAGAGCTGACCGATTTCCGTAAGATAGCAATTGCTGTCCATCCAAAAAACCATCAAGCGTTTACACTCGCTGAAAAAATTGCCGCTTATTTGGAGAATGATGGAAAAAAGATTCTCCTGGGACACATGGATGAAAACAAACTCCGGGAAGGCATCTGCGATGGCTGTCAGGATTTATTGATCGCCCTGGGAGGGGATGGGACTATGCTTCGGGCAGGTCACATCAGCGCTCCCTCCAATCTACCGATTCTGGGTATCAATCTTGGGCATTATGGTTTTTTGACCGAGATCCAGAAGGATGAATGGCAGAATGCTCTGCAGCGTGTATTAAAGGGAGATTACTGGTTAGAAAAGCGCATGATGCTGCTGGCAACTTTATTCCGGGGTGATCAGAAACAGGGGGAATGGAATGCCCTTAACGATGCCGTGATCAGCCGGGGAGAAACCATCCGCCCTATTCAGCTTGAGATCTTCATTAATAGCCGGCATCTCAGTACGACTGTTGCAGATGGGGTTATTGCCTCAACGGCCACAGGATCAACAGCATATGCGATGGCAGCTGGTGGTCCAATTCTTTCCCCTGAATTGAGGAATATTCTCCTGGTTCCCGTTGCTCCCCATCTTTCCATTGAGCAATCGCTGGTTTTATCTGAAAACGTATTAGTTTCAGTCACCGTTCATACTTCCCATCAGGCAGTGATTAGTATAGATGGCCAACCACCCATCAAGATGAAAACCGGTGATCGAGTAGAAATCCAGACCAGTGACTATGAAGTCCAGTTTATTCGTTTCCAGGATCCGGGTTATTTCTACCGGAATTTAATTCCATATATGGATCAAAATCCATCAATAAAGAAAAATAATGTCTGAAATAAACGCTCCTCTTACTTGTACTTTTCATCCAAAACGCGAAACTCAGTTACGGTGCAACCGGTGTGACCGTCCAATCTGTATTAAATGCGCCAATCATACACCAACAGGATACCGCTGCCCGGAATGCATTCGCTCTCAGCAGAAGATATTTGTCACAACCAAATGGTTTGACTTTCTTATCGCCTTTGCCATCACAGGGGTGATTTCATTTTTAGGCAGCCTGCTTTCTTCTTTCCTGGGTTTTTATTCGATATTGATTGCCATGGGAGCCGGGTTTTTAGTTATTTGGGCTGTCAAAAAAGCCATCAAAAATCGTCGATCTCCCCTGTTAAAATTTGTAATGAGCACTGCCGCTTTACTTTTTAGCCTTCCTCCGATAATTACTTGGGTCATCATAGCCGTTCCCTACATCCGGGAGGTGGGTTTTGCAGCCAGTGGGGGAGTTTATTCACTGATCTGGTATCTTTTTTACTCTATCATCATCACTTCAAATGTGTTCTATCAGCTAAGAAAATAAGATGCTTCTTGAACTGCGTATAAAAAACTTCGCTATTATTGAGGCGCTGAACCTGGAATTTAAACCGGGGTTGATTATTTTAACCGGGGAAACAGGAGCCGGGAAATCGATTATCATGGGGGCGCTGGACATGTTATTGGGACAGCGGGTAGATATGACTACATTAAGGAAAGGTAGTGAGATTGCCAGTGTGGAAGCAGTGTTTAAAATCCCTCAAAGTGTAAAGGACCCAATCATTCAACTTCTTGAAAAAGAAGAGATTCTCGAGGGTTCCGAATACATCACCCTAACCAGGGAATTACGAAAGGATAAACGGAATACAGCCCGGGTGAATGGGCACAGAACAAATGTTGGAGTGCTTGTTGAACTTGGTGAGTATCTGGTTGATATTCATGGACAGTCGGAACACCTGTCATTGATGAGGGTAAATCAGCACCTCGGATTGCTGGATCGTTTTTCTGGCACAACTGATCTTCTATCAAAGTACCAGGAGATTTACTCAGAACTGAAAGATATCCAGGTAGGGTTGAACAGGCTGAGGAAGTATGATCAGGAAGCAGAGAAAAGGAAGGAACTGCTGGCATTCCAGGTTGAGGAAATTGAACTGGCTGGACTTGAAGATGGTGAAGAACAAATTTTGGTAGAACGCAGAAACAGGTTGGCGAATGCGGAAAAATTGGCTGGGCTGAGTCAGAATATCCTGATCCTGCTAGACGATGCTCCAGGGCATCAACCCACTGTAATGGATCTAGTAGGTCAAATAGTGAGCTCTGTGGAGGATTTATCAAAAACGGATCCGGGATTGGCTGCACTTAATGAAAAAACCGGGGAGTTAAGTGAAGGTTTATTTGAGGTCGGAAAAGATCTGCGAGCTTACCTTGAAAGCCTCGAGTTTGATCCTAATGAACTGGAAAATGTACAGGATCGGTTGGAATTGATTCGCGGCTTACAGCGGAAATACGGAGATACTATTCCCAAGATCATCGCTTATCAGAATCAGTCTCAGGAGGAGCTGTTAGAAATCACTGACCGAAGTACCAGGATAATAGAATTAGAGGGGCTGGAAGGCCGGCTTCTTGCGGAACTAAGTCAGCGGGGTGGTGAACTGTCCCGCGGCAGAAAACAGGGGGCGCTGGTTTTGGCTTCCGAACTAGAAACACAACTCAATGATTTAAAGATGGCGGGATCCCGGTTTGAAGTTGATTTTAAATCCAGAGAAGATCCAGAGGGAGTCCTCACAGAAGAGGGGCAGCGAGTCGCGTATTATTCGAATGGATTGGAGAAAGTGGAATTCCTGATCGAGGCCAACCCAGGAGAGGGCTTTAAACCCCTGGCGAAAACAGCCTCTGGTGGAGAAACAGCCAGGCTGATGCTTGCTATTAAGAATGTTCTTGCCCAGGCAGATAAGATCTCCACACTGGTATTTGACGAAATCGATCAAGGAATTGGGGGGAGGATTGGCGCAGTTGTGGGAGAAAAACTCTACCGGTTAACCGCTAAACACCAGGTGATTTGCATCACCCATTTACCGCAATTAGCCGGATTTGGACAACAGCATTATCAGGTCTCAAAAGATATTGAAGGCGGTCGTTCATATATTCAGGTCCAGGAAATTTCCGGTGAAGAGCGGATAAAAGAATTGGCAACAATGCTGGGAGGACCCAGCGAGAAGAATCTGGAATCAGCCCAGGAGCTTCTGGATTATGTCACCTGGGTGATTCAACAGAATTGAACCTGGGATCATTTCTGGTTATCTAAACCACCTTCACTATACCTGAATGCTCTCGTACTTCATGAATGAAAGCCCCGATTATTGAAGGCAAGAAATTTAAAGAAGTCTCTGAAAATAGTGCTTGAGAATTTAGGGATTTTTAGACCCTATGGATATTCAATCGCATATCGTGCGGTTCAGGAATAATAAGCGTAGAGAAGATCGATCCAATCCACTGGGAACGATCGGTTTATTGATAACTGTTTTCATTAGTCTAGCAGCAACTATCCTGGTATTTTTATTGGTCTTTCGTTACTCTGTAATTACGGAGGACCTGCCATCTCCTGTGATGTTGGAAAGTTTGTTGGATGCTCCAAGAGGATCACTTTTGGAACCCACAAAAATCTATGATCAAAACGGGGAAACGGTCTTGTGGCGTTTTGAGAATCCCGCAATTGACTACCGGCAGAATATTAGGCTAACCGACGGCACCACTCTTTTTTACACGGATATCCCGGAAGTTCTGGTGACAGCAACATTGACAGCCACAGATCCGGATTATTTTCTAAGACCCAATAATTTTCTTAGTAATTTACTTAATAACCGGTCAGATCCTATTCCGCAAAAACTTGTCAGAGATCTTTTATTATGGGAAGAAATCGATCACCCTTACCGGCAGATTCGAATCAATCTATTGGCAGACCAGATCGTTGCGAGGTATGGACGGGAAAAAGTATTGGAATGGTATTTAAACAGCGCATATTATGGAAATCAAATTTATGGCGTTAATCAGGCAGCCAGGTTTTATTTTGGGAAATCGGTTGAAAACTTAGATCTGGCAGAATCTGCCTTGCTTGCTGCAGTGGCAAAATATCCCTCCCTAAATCCTTATGATGCGCCAACTGCTGCTAAAGAAAACCAGGAACTTATATTGAAGGATATGGTATTTGCGGAACTAATTTCTAATCAAGATGCCGGCCGGGCTGAACGAAAAGAGCTTATTTATGCTGACCCGGATATGGCGATAAACCCCCCTATGCCAGCTTATGTAGAATATATTCTTGAGGAAGCTAGTGGAATCATACCTCCCGATCGAATGTTAAGGGGGGGATTCAAGATCATATCTTCTCTTGATAGTGACCTGCAGGGTGAACTGGAATGTACTTCTAAGGTCATGTTGAAGAGGATCTATGGAGATGATCCCCAACTGGAAGATACTTGTCAGGCATCCAGGTTACTGCCAAGGTATTCAGGACCTGTATTGAAAACTGATGAAGATTTTGAAATCGACCTTGTACTTCTGGATCCCCGGGGGGGACAAATTCTAGCTATGATAGAGACATCGAACCGGATTGGTTATGGCAGTATATTTGAGCCCAAACCTCCCGGATCTCTTATTACACCCTTTATTTACTTAAATTCATTCAGACATGGTTTTGATCCTGCTTCCTTAATTTGGGACATTCCCCTCACTGAGGAAGCCTTCTCTAGTGAAGAGTTACACCCGGGAATTGAAGGGCAAATTGATTATCTTGGTCCAGTAAGCATGCGGTCCGCTTTAGTGAATGATTACTTATCACCAGCAAAACAGCTGTGGGATTCTCATGGATATCTTCAGGTAGAAAACACACTGGCTTTGTTTGGGTTTTCTATTCCGGTGGAGAGCTGCCAGGCGTGTACCTATTTTCCGGGCAGTACCAGGTTAGCGATAGTTGATATTGCCCAGGGCTATGGTGTATTTGCGAATCAAGGTGTGTTGAGGGGCAAACCCGATGGTAACTCTAGCCTCGGGATTCGCCCCACCGCGGTAGTGAGGATCGAGGATTCTTTTGGCGTAGTATGGATGGATCAAAAACAGCAAGTTGAGAAAAAGGTTATCAGTGAACAACTGACTTTTCTGATCAACCACGTCCTCAGTAGTGAGGATGCCAGATCTAATACTAAGGAAAATGATCTGTTTCTTATCGGACGACCAGCAGGAATAAAGGTGGGAAACGTTAGCGGTTCTTTATCAGGCTGGGTAGTTGGTTATACTCCCCAGGTAGTGACAACTGTTTGGGCTGGTAATTTTAACGAGGAAGGAATCCTTTCTCAGTCCGATTATCAACAGATTACTTCTGGTTTATGGCGGGCGATCACGCAATATACTGCCAGAGACCTCGCTATTGAGGATTGGCAGATACCGGATGGGATGATTACACTTGATGTGTGTTATCCCTCAGGCATGCTGCCCACCGAATACTGTCCAAAAGTTCTTAGAGAAATATTTATTCAAGGAAATGAACCTCAACAAGCGGACACACTTTTTCAGGTTTTGGAAGTAAATCGCGAGACAGGTTTGCTTGCCTCCGTATTTACACCTGCCGAGCAGATAGAAAAGAAAGTTTATCTCGCTATCCCCCCGGAAGCGGAGGATTGGGCGGAACAAACCGGAGTACAAACGCCGCCTGTTGTATACGACCTGGAAAACCTGGAAACAAGTGAGCATTTTTTGATTTCATATCCGGATAATTTTTCTTTTGTGCATGGACGGGTGCGGATCATTGGGTCCATACCGGAAGATGGTTTTAATTCTGCCAGGCTTCAGTACGGAAAGGGTATGAACCCTACTTCCTGGCTCCAGATTGGAGCAGATATCCTTTCACCGATTGATAATGAAAGATTGGGGATCTGGGATACAGATAACATTGAAGATGGACTCTATGCCCTGCAGCTGGTTCTAGTGCGGGAGCATCTGCAGGTTGAAAAGGTCTCCCTGGTAGTTTCAGTGGATAATACCCCTCCGGAGATAAGTTTAAGATCCAGTCTGGATGGAGAAATAATTCCTTTTGAAGAAGAAAAGGAACTGCTCTTTGAGGCGGTATTTGAGAATAATAACGAAATCCAAAGGGTAGTTTTCTATATAAATTCTGACAATGTTTCGAGCAGGGAAGTACCTCCCTTTGTTTTTCCCTGGCAAATGACCCTGGGGGATATTGAATTACGGATTGTGGTCGTGGATTATGCAAACAATCAGAGCGAATTAACTTATACCTTCAAGGTTGTGGAGGATTAAGTCAGCTTGTTTTAATCCAAAATTTCTTACCAGCCCAAGAGGATCAGATAACGATTATATCGAACAGGATTTTATTTCTTAAATCCAAATAAGCGGAGAGCGTTGATATCATTCCGCCAGTTTTTCTTCACTTTCACCCGCAGTTTTAAAAACACTTTTCGTCCGCTCATGGCTTCTATCTCTTTCCGGGCAGTAGAGCCTATCCGTTTAATCATTCTCCCCCCCTCTCCAATGATGATGCCTTTTTGAGAGTCCCGCTCAACAAATATTGTGGCTTCAATGTAGGCGCCGTGATTCCCCCTTTCGTTATATTCATCTATTCTTACTGCGATGACATGGGGAAGCTCACGCTGAAGATGCAGCATAGATGCGGCCCGGATCATGTCGGCGGCAATATCTCGCTCGTATAGATCCGTAATCTGATCTTCAGGGTACAGTTGAGGTCCTTCTGGTAAGGAATCTTTTAAAGCTGCAAGCAGCAAGTCAATGTTATCACCTGTGATAGCAGATACCGGGATAAGTTTTGCCTCCGGCAATAATGCCTGATAGCGGTCCTTGTGTTCCTTAAGTTGAGTGGGTGTAACTTTATCGGTCTTGTTGAGAGCAAGAAATACTGTCGGTTGATTCTTCACTTCTTTTATGACTTCTCCAAAGAGATGGTCTTCTTCAGAGGGTGGAAAACTGACATCAAACACAACCAGCGCCGTATCAGCATCTTCGAGCGCAAGGCGGGCGTCTTGGTTCATGAATTCACCTAATTTGTGCTGGGGATGATGCAGTCCGGGAGTATCAATAAAAATTAATTGTGCGTCTGTCAGGGATAAGATGCCAAATTGCTGCAGCCTGGTCGTTTGGGGTTTTGGGGAGACTGCTGCAATTTTTTGATTCAATAGTCGGTTGAGCAGGGTGGATTTCCCTACGTTAGGTCTTCCCATCACCGCGATAAACCCTGATCTGTACTCCTGATTTGAATTCATACTTAAAAACCCTTTTTTTGAATATTTTTTATCTCGTTTTGATAAACGGAGTAAACCCAGCATGCCTTGACCGATACCGGCAAAATTATTATAATGATAAGTCTGGGTTAATGACAAAAGAATTCAGGGATACTTGTTGGAATGAAACAGTATCCGCATTTAGATTCAATAACACAACTGATTGCCCTGGTTGAGACCGGGGCATCTTAACGCGTATAGGAACCTTTAGTGGACAGTTTGGTCAAGTAGAAAAGGTAATCAGGAGAATATATGGCTCAAGTAGATAAAGCCAAGAATTACGCTCGAATTAGTTATCGTTATCCATTACCTCCCCTTATCGAGGTTCAACTGGAGTCGTTTAAACGATTAAAAGAAACAAGAGTCAAAGAACTGTTTCATGAGATCTCTCCCATTGAATCCTATAACGGGAAGATGAAATTGTATTTTCCAAGTGAATCCCCCGAAGCAGAACAATGGGAACTGGATTACCGGTTTGAAGATCCGGAATATTCTGTCCAGGAATGCGTCGAACGTGATTTAACCTACGGTTCAGCTCTGTACGTTTCCGTGCTTCTGGCTGGCGCAAAGGTGCCGGAACCAATCAAGCAGGAAATTTTTATGGGTGAATTCCCAGAGATGACTGATAAGGGAACCTTCATCATCAACGGTACGGAAAGGGTTATCGTTTCCCAATTGATCCGCTCCCCCGGGGTTTATTTTGAGGCAGAAGTTGACCGGACCTCTGGCCGCCGCCTGGCAGTATCAAAATTGATTCCTGACCGGGGCGCCTGGATGGAATTTGAAACCAGGAAAACCGGTTATTTAACTATCCGGTTTAACCGTCAGCGGACGATTCCGGTGACCATTTTCCTGCGGGCTCTGGCTGCCGTGGATGACGGGCTGAAAAATTCTCCTATTAATGAAGGAACAGATGAAGAATTAATTGCTCTCTTTGAGGATATCGATACCAACCCTGACCGGATGTTCATTCCTGCCTGTTTTGCACAGGAACCGGAGTGGGAAGTTCCGGAGGGCATGACCATCGCGGAGATAGCGTTAATTGATTTCTTTAAACGCATGCGTCCCGGCGATCCGGCAACAGTAGAGAACGCCCGTGATTTCCTGGAGGATCAGCTGTTTAATGACCGCCGCTACAATTTAGAACGCGTCGGCCGTTATAAGTTGAATCAGAAATACGACCTGGAAGGAAAAGTTCCTATCGATCATCTCACAATTACAAAATGGGATATCTACTATTTGATCCGCCGGATGATTGAGATCAACAACAATATGGTAGATCCTGATGATATTGATCATCTGGGAAACCGCCGAATTAAGACAGTGGATGAGCTAATTCAAAACAAATTAAGAGTGGGTATTCGCCGAATGGAGCGTGTGATCCGCGAACGGATGTCTATCCGAGGGAAGAAAAAAATGTCACCGGTTACTCTGGTGAACATTCGTCCTGTAGTCGCGTCATTGCGTGAATTTTTCGGCTCCAGTCAGCTGTCTCAGTTTATGGACCAAACCAATCCGCTCTCCGAACTGCGCCATAAACGGACATTATCAGCTCTGGGTCCGGGTGGTCTTCACCGCCAACGGGCAGGGTTTGACGTGCGTGACGTGCATCAATCTCACTATGGCCGCATCTGTCCGATTGAGACACCCGAAGGACCGAACATCGGGTTGATCGGTAGATTTGCTGCTTATGCACGGGTAAATGATTACGGTTTTATTGAAACGCCGTACCGTAAAGTCCGCAAGACTGTCGCTCCCAAAGATTCTGAGATTATTGGATCCCAGCTCAGAGAAGATGTGGTTCATCCCACCTCCAAGAAAGTCATCGCAGCCGCTGGTGAACGGGTGACGGACAAGATGGCTTCCGCCATGAAGAAAGCGAAGATTGATCATGTGTTGATAACCCCATTCATATCAGAAGAGATCGAATATCTGGCAGCAGATGCTGAAGACAGATTTGTCATCGCTCAGGCTACCGCTGAGATAAATGACCATTTTGAATTCGTTAAAGAGCGTGTATCTGCTCGGCATCACTCTGACTTTTTGTTTGTAAAACCAACCGATATTGAATATATTGACGTGGCACCAAACCAGATAGTTGGCATCAGTGCTGCGCTGATTCCTTTCTTATCCCATGACGATGCTAACCGGGCCTTGATGGGCTCCAATATGCAGGCACAAGGTGTGCCGCTGTTACGCCCTGAAATTCCCCGTGTATCAACTGGTATGGAAAAACCAGCCGCAATGGATTCTGGACAGGTGCTTCTCGCGGCTGAAGATGGGGAAGTTATTTCCGTGGTAGGGGATAAGGTAGTTATCCGGAATTCAAAAAACGAGAACAAGGAATACAAACTCTGGAAGTACGAACGTTCAAACCAAAGCACCTGTATTGACCAACGGCCGATCGTACAAAAAAGCCAGTTGGTGGAAAAAGGTGATGTCATTGCCGATTCCTCTTCGACAGTTAATGGGAAACTGGCGTTGGGCCAGAATATCACAGTTGCCTTTCTATCTTGGGAAGGGGCAAATTTTGAGGATTCTGTTGTGATTTCTGAACATCTCCCCCAAGCTGACATTTATACCTCCATTCATATTGAAGAGCATGAAGTTGAATCCAGGGACACCCGGCTGGGTCCGGAAGAAATCACCCGGGATATACCCAATGTTGGTGAAGAAGCTCTGAAGGATCTGGATGAAACAGGCGTGATCCGTATCGGTGCGGAAGTTGGTCCAAACGATATCCTGGTTGGAAAGATATCACCTAAAGGTGAAAAAGAATTATCTCCAGAAGAACGATTGCTGCGGGCGATTTTCGGTGAAAAATCACGGGATGTAAAAGACACATCGCTGCGCATGCCGCATGGAGAACGCGGAAAAGTTATTGAGGTAAATGTATTCACCCGGGAAGACAATGCCGATTTATCTGCCGGTGTTGAAAAAATGGTCCGTGTTTTCGTAGCCCAGAAACGGCGCATAACAGCAGGTGACAAAATTGCCGGTCGTCATGGAAATAAAGGTGTAGTCTCAACTGTTGTTCCGGTTCAGGATATGCCTTATCTTGCGGATGGTACACCGTTGGATATGCTCTTAAGCCCAACAGGTGTTCCTGGCAGGATGAATATCGGGCAGATTCTAGAAGCCCATTTAGGATGGGCTGCAATGAAATTAGGATTCAGAGCAATCACTCCTGTATTTGATGGCGCGCGGGAAAGCGAAATTGAAGCTGAACTGGCACGAACCTGGATGATTGAACAGGCCTGGACAGAAACAGAACAAAAATCCTGGGAGTGGTTGAGCGGTTTTGAT
This sequence comes from Chloroflexota bacterium, assembly GCA_030608465.1. Taxonomy (GTDB): domain Bacteria; phylum Chloroflexota; class Anaerolineae; order Anaerolineales; family UBA11858; genus B10-G9. The sequence goes on along the minus strand of JAUWEC010000071.1, from coordinate 1,540 downwards.
TATGAACCTCATGATATTCAGGATAATAATGAGGCACGACGCCTCTTCCTGGAAAATTGGCTCGGTGATCGAGGTTACGACGTCTATAAACTCGTTTCGGATGAAACCTATGCCAGAAGATCAGTTCTGCAGGAATGGCTTCGAGATAAAGGGTATGAACCGGACCAAATTCTTTTCTTTGAAGATAAGGAAATTCCTTATAAAGAACGCGAAGCCCAAGATGACCGGGCTGTAGAAGCGTGCCTGAAGTTGTGGATCAAACACGTTTCTGGAAAAGAATCGAAGAAAGTTGACAAATTAAATCTGGAAGACTTAAAAGACCGGGCAAATGAACTGATGACAAAGACCGGAGTTCCCCTGCCGATGTTTGGAAAACAAATAGTCTTTGATGGAAAAACCGGTAAACCTTATCACAATCCAGTTACAGTAGGTGTGATGAACATCCTTAAATTGCATCACCTGGTTGAGGACAAAGTCCATGCCAGGTCCACTGGTCCCTACAGCCTGGTATCACAGCAGCCGTTGGGTGGTAAAGCCCAGTTCGGTGGTCAACGCTTCGGAGAAATGGAAGTTTGGGCTTTAGAAGCTTATGGTGCGGCTCATACGCTGCAGGAAATGCTGACTGTAAAATCAGATGATGTTGTCGGCCGTGTTCAGGCCTATGAGGCAATCGTAAAAGGAGAGCCGATCGAAGAAGTGGGTATTCCCGCTTCGTTCAGAGTTCTAGTGAAAGAAATGCAGAGTCTTGGTCTGGCAATTGAAGCAGTCACAGATGAGGGTGAAATAATCAGTTTTGGGAAGGAAGACAGCCGGTCGCAAATTCCGCGTATGAGTACAGGATTGCTGGGGCTGGGAAACCGCTAAAAAGCAATTTCCAGCGTAAAGTGAAATATATTGATGGATAGATTGGCTTGACGCTCTGAATAGGGCGTGCTAAAATTCTTAGTCGTTGCCCAATAAAAACATAAGTGGGCATAAACGATTGATTGAATAACGGTTTACGAGCGATCCAAGGCCATCAAGCAGAATCGATGGCCTTGAAATTTGAAGAGTGAATTGGATTAGTACGGAGGCAAATGTGCCAACAATTAATCAATTAGTCCGCAAAGGACGCACAGATAAAAAAACCAAGAGCAAAGCTCCTGCGCTTCGTTATACGTTTAACACAATGAAGCAGCGAAGAATTCGCCAGGATAGAGGTGCTCCTCAAAAACGGGGTGTCTGCACAATCGTGCGAACAATGACCCCTAAAAAACCGAATTCAGCTCTGCGGAAAATTGCCCGTGTTCGGCTGACCAATGGTATTGAGGTTACTGCCTATATTCCAGGTGAAGGCCATGGTCTTCAAGAGCACTCTGTTGTCCTGATCCGCGGTGGACGTGTGAAAGATCTCCCTGGTGTCCGTTACCATATTGTCCGTGGTGTTCTGGATTCCACAGGTGTGGATGACCGCAAACAGGGACGTTCAAAATACGGAACAAAGCAGACTTAAGACTGGATTTTTCGAACTATAAATTGATCATTAGATCGATGGAGATAA
>JAUWEC010000060.1 GCA_030608465.1 Chloroflexota bacterium | reverse complement strand
GTAATTCCTGCTGGTTCTGGTTGGGAAAAAACCGGTCTCCCAGCACCTCCCCCATTTTCCGCATGCCCATCAATCTCACAATCAATAACCGCTTCCAGATTTGCAATCGTTCTTTCAGTGTGCGGAGAATCAATTCCGGGGTGCTGTTAACAATTATCAGACTCCTCACTAATTCGGGATGGCTTATCCCCAATTGAAAAGCTATCATACCTCCCAGGGAGATGCCGAGGATGTGTGCCGGGCTTACTCTGAGCGTCTTCAGCAGCTTGACCGTATCCTCGGTAAAGATAGGAATGCTGTAGGGACCGGGCGGTTTGCTCGATTTGCCATGACCCCGCACATCAAGGGTGATCACCTGGTAATTTTGGGCAAAAACATCCACCTGCATTTCCCAATCCCGGCTGCTGGAACCCAAACCGTGGATTAACAGCAACGGTTCTCCCGCTCCCTGAATTTCATAATACAGCTTTATATCTTCAAGATGTAATAAGGGCATTGGCAGCTTCCTTTATACTATTGCCGCATAAATCCACTTAATTGACCGGAGAGGCCAATATCAGCTCACCATTAAACTATTCCCATCATCAGTCAATTCCAGGTTGACTCCACAAAGAAGACCGGATCCATTACTTGCCAGAGGGTTGAAAGCAGCGATAAGGGTCAATCCAATAATGGCAGGGAGATAGATAAAAAACCCTTTTCATAGTTCATCTCCTTTCTTAGCTGGGATGAATAACGTTCAAATTCGTAATGAACAGATATCAAAAAAGTAGTGACTTCAATAACAACTAATAAGGGGGTTGCCTAATACTGGACAAGTGGTCCAACGCGATTCAGTGATTCTCCTTTATATTTCTTAGCATACCATAGGAATCGGGCCAGAAAGATGATCTGGAACAGCAGAACAATCCAGAATCCTATCGCAACAAAATGCCGCTCAAGACAACATTCGGTCCACTCCGGCAGGGTCCCCAGCGTGATCTAGGCATGTTCCTCCAAAACCTTGGGACTCACCTATTCCAGGTAAATGTCATACTGAGAAAAAGAAGAGTACCGGGGAATGGCAACTAAAAATTCTGTGCTTGCGTTTATGATTTTCTGTTTCTGCATGAGGTCCTCCTAAGGCTGTCAATCCAAATCAGATCGGGGTTTGTACTCTGCTCCTATTGGGCCCCAGGAAAAAATGCCCGTTAACCATTTCTTTATATTAAGGAATAAGCATTGCAATTAGAATATATATACTAGTAGTGGTAGTGTCAAACAATCCAGGCCTGTTGGAGGGGAACGGGGTCTTATAAAAAGAGAGTAACTATTTGTTTTGTAACTTTTTCCTTTCTCAAACATATTATCTGTAGAGGCAATCCATGCTCAAATTCAATGAGTTGTATGAATCCTACGCACCAGATGTATACCGTTTTGCTCTCTGGCTTTCTGGCAGCAGTTACTGGGCGGAGGATATCACTTCGGAAACATTTATCCGCGCCTGGGTACATTACCGCCCTATTCGAACCGAAACCCTGAAAGCTTACCTCTTCACCATAGCCCGTAACTATTATCTTGGACAACTGAGAAAAGAAAAGCGCATTGTTGACCTCAATGAAGAATATCCCGATCCTGCTCCAGAACCGGATCAGGTAATCGATGCTCAGATCGAAATCAGGCGAGTACAACGTTTTCTACAGACATGTTCAGAAATTGACCGGGCGGCTTTTATCTTACGGGTCCAGCATGAGCTGCCCTATGCTGAAATTGCCCGTGTTCTGGAAATATCCCTTTCAGCTTCCAAAGTAAAAGTTCACCGCGTTCGGAAGAAGCTGTCAACGAATATGATTGAAAAGGAGGTTTGTTAAACTATGAAAATCACACGAAATGTAATTCTGGATTTACTCCCGATGTATTTGGCCAACGAAGTGAGTTCTGAAACTCACGCCTTGATTGAAAAATACCTGGAAACAGACCCGGAACTTGCCCAACAAGCCCAGAAGCAAAAAGAATCCCTGGAGCTTCCAGTAGATATTCCTGTTCCCCTTACCGAGGAAGATCAAATCAAAGCCTATAAAAAATCGAGGCTGCAATTAGCCATCATCATAGTATTCCTGGCTTTCCTGTTAGCCGTAATATTGGGAATTACTTTAATGATGTTTTTTATTTCAGCATAATTCGTCACTTAAAAGGAGCGTTTTTTTATGAATAATCTTAATCAGAAATTTGACCTGTTCATGGGTATTTTGGCAGTACTGATATCCGGTATCGTGGTAACAGCTGTAATTGCAGCCTTTTTTATCTCGAATTAGTTGTTTATTCATTGCGGTACTTCTTATGAATGAACGCTGAGAAAAGGGGGGCTGCTGGGACCAGGGAATTTGGTGACGGGGTGATTTTGAGAAATGGGGAAGGGGATACAGATGGTAGGTTGGAACGATAAAACCTAATAACATTCCAACCTTTCATCGGTAGACTTGATTTATCCAGGGGGAAACTGATTACTGAAAGATTCCTGACACAAAACTGCCACAAAACTATGTTATGCTGAAAACATGTCCATCCGCATCCTGGTAGTAGACGATGAAACAGCGTTGACCGATCTGATCGGGTACAACCTTCAAAAAGCTCACTACGAAGTGCTGACCGCTCATGATGGGGAAACTGCGCTGGAAATAGCTCACGAATCCGCACCCGATCTGATCCTACTGGACCTGATGCTGCCAAAAGTTGACGGTCTGGATGTCTGCCGGGAGCTGCGTAAAACCAGCGATGTGCCGATCATCATGATTACTGCCCGGGGAGAAGAAACCGACCGGGTGATCGGCCTGGAGTTGGGCGCTGATGATTACCTCTGCAAACCCTTCAGCATGCGTGAGTTGCTGGCGCGCATTAAGGCAGTGCTGCGCAGAAACAAAATCAAAAGCGGTGAAGTTGACGAATCTGTCATCCTGACCGGACCATCTGGACTACGGTTGGACGAAGATACCCGCACGGTCTCCATCGGGGAAAATCCCCTCAACCTGACCCGCCTGGAATTTGACCTGATGCAATACTTGATCCTGAATGCCGGACGGGTGCTCTCCCGAGAACAGCTGCTGAGCCAGGCCTGGGGATACGATTTTGTGGGCGGAACGCGTGCGGTCGACAGCGCCGTTAAACGCCTGCGGGCAAAAATCAGAGTTTATCTCCCAGAGGCTGAATTAATTGAAACAGTTCGGGGCATTGGCTATCGGTTAAAAAAATAATTTTATGCGAACTCCTATTCGAACCCGTCTTTCCTTAAGTCATTTTCTGGTTTTGTTGATCGGCATGGTCTTTGCCGGCACCCTTGCCTGGCTGGCATTGGAAGGGGTATACCTGGCTACCCAGCGGGAAAATCTTCTCGCCCAAGCCAGACTGACTGCAGCCGCCATAGAGGGCACAGCCATTCCATTCGATTCCGCCGAGCCTTATTCACAAACAACTAACGTGAATCCCGGAATTCATACCCGCCTGCTGGACGAAGGCGGTGCGGTTGTGATCGGCGTTCCATTTCCGGCCGGTGAAAATCCTGTGCAGGTTCCGCCTTCGGAGGACGCTGGATATGTGCCAGTTGAAGAACTGGTCCAGCGTCTCGAAATTCAGTCCGCCCTGTCAGGACAGCCAGCCGCCACTGTGCGCCAAATTGCGGCTGTTGGAGATCGCCGGGTGTTATACGCTGCCGCGCCAGTTTTTGGAGAGGATGGTAAAGTCATCAGCCTGGTTTACCTGGCTACACCACTTCCGCCCAACGGACTGCCGGAGAAACTCATTTACCAACTGGTTGGGGCAGTGCTGGCTGCTGGAGTCCTGGCCAGTATCGCAGGCATTTTTCTGGCTCGCGGTATTGCCCGTCCTTTGGAGGACCTTGATCAGGCCGCAACGGCGGTATCCGCGGGAGATCTGACTCAACGGGTTCCTGCCGGAAGCAGCATCAGCGAACTACAGAATCTGGGTCAAACATTTAACCAGATGACTGAAAATCTACGCCAAAGCGATCAAGCTAAAAGCACCTTTATTGCTGATGTCACCCACGAGCTGCGCACACCACTGACGGTTATCAAAGGCACCGTGGAAACGCTGGAAGACGGCGCACTGGATGATCTGGCCGGCCGCGGTCGGCTGCTGGATTCCATGGGCAGAGAAACCAACCGCTTGATCCGGCTGGTGAATGATTTATTAGTTTTAACCCGGGCTGACGCCAGCGCCCTGAAACTTGACCTTCAAAACCTGGATTTGGAACAGCTGGCCCGGGCACGCAAAGAAATCCTGGAACCGCTTGCTTCTACCCGGAAGATAAATCTAGAAGTGCTTAGCATAGAATCTGACAGCCAGGCCGGGTTCTGGGTTCAAGGTGATGCCGACCGCCTAGCCCAGGTAATAGACAACCTTCTTGATAACGCCATCCACCACGCGCCGTGGGATTCGGTGGTTACGATTACACTTGAACATCTAGGGAATGAAATATCCTGCGTGGTCAGTGATAGCGGCGCCGGCATACCTGCCCAGCACCTGCCGTTTATCTTTGATCGCTTTTACCGTGTGGAAGCCTCTCGAGACCGGGGCAGCGGCGGTTCCGGCTTAGGGTTAGCTATCGCGCGTTCCTTAATTCTGGCTCAAGGGGGAAATATAAAAGCCGAGAGCCAGGAAGGGCAAGGAACCCGAATCTCTTTCCGGCTGCCTGCCGGGGAAAACTGCCACCTAACTGACTGATTTCTGACACCCTCCTGACCAGACGAATCGTTATGATGGGAGAAATCAACTTTTCGCCTGGAGGAGGTCCCCATGAAAACGCTTTCTATCATACTCAATACAATTTTGGTTTGTATCCTGGTTTTTATCCTGGCAACTGTGGGCCTGCCGAAAAATAATGTTATGGCCGCCGAAGGAAATCAAGCTCCCGCCGAGTCAACCACAGCGTGTGACAGTAGCCGGACTGTTCATGTCAGCGGTACCGCTGTAGTCAATGTCACTCCAGATCGGGTTCTAATCCAGCTGGGGGTGCAGTCCAACGGAAGAACGCCGCAGTTAGTGGAGGCAGTTAACAGCGCCACAATCTACCGGGTGATCCAAGCTATTAAGAGACTCGATATAGAAGAAAAGGACATTGTAACCGACCGCTATGTGATCAGTCCGATTTACGATGATTATGATTCCTTGACAATAGAAGGCTATCGAATTTATAACATGGTGGCAATCACCCTGCGCGATATCAACAAAGTGAATGATGTGCTCGTCGCTGCCTTGAGCGCTGGGGCTAACCAGGTGGTCAATGTGGAGTTCTATCTCAGTGACCTGCGCAAATACCGGGATCAAGCCCGGGAACTGGCAGTGATCGCTGCCGGTGAAAAAGCCAGCGACCTGGCAGAGGCAGCAGGAGCTGAGGCCGGCTGCGTGCTGAGCATCAACGAAAACACCTGGTCCTATTTTAGCGGCGGATGGTGGGGACGAAATAACAATCTCTGGACCCAGAACACGGTTCAGAATGTCCCAACTTCCGGGGGTTCGGGAGACTCATCTGAGTTCGGTCCGGTAAACTTGGGGCAAATCTCTGTCCGGGCAGAAGTCAATATCAGCTATAGTTTGCAGTAATGGATCTCAGTGGAAACGACAAATCCCCGGTCAAGCGCCGGGGATTTGTCGTTTTCCAATCACTTCAGGCTTGTCATAGCAAAACAGGAAGAAACCATACTGAGTGCAGTTTCGTTTTGCTTGACAAGTGGTCTGCTATCGATTAATATCAAGCCCGTTTTACTAATTCCTCAGCAGTCGTTGCCGCTGTCCCAATTAAGAGCTGCTTGATTCCCCTGGTAACTTATTGACTTCTGAATACAAGGATTGTTTTTTATGAGCTTCAATCAGTTCAATCTTGATTCACGTTTAAATACAGCGATTAAACGGGCAGGTTTTTACAAACCAACCCCGATCCAGACATCAGCCATTCCAATTGCTCTGGCCGGTCATGACCTGATAGGCACTGCCCAAACTGGTACAGGAAAGACAGCGGCTTTTGTTTTACCCATTCTGCACAAATTGCTCAATAACCCGGGTAAACGAACACAGGCTTTGATCATTACGCCAACCCGTGAGTTAGCTGAACAAATTCACCAGACCATTGGAATTTTTAGTAGTGGGACAAACATCCGCAGCGTTGCCATTTACGGCGGTGTTGGAGCAGCTCCCCAAATTGAGGCATTACACCGCGGAGCAGAAATTATTGTGGCATGCCCGGGGCGCCTACTGGATCATATTCAAAACAAACACGCCAAACTTGGGACCGTAGAAGTGTTGGTGCTGGATGAGGCTGACCGGATGCTGGACATGGGATTTTTACCTGATATTAAACGGATTCTCCGGCATGTGCCAAAAAAGCGGCAAACCATGCTGTATTCCGCAACTTTTCCCAAAGAGATTGAACAACTGGCATCCCAGACCCTGCACAAACCTAAGAGGGTTGCCATTGGGCTTGTCCGTCCTGCTTACACTGTTGACCACACTCTTTTTCCGGTCCCTCAGCATTTAAAAAGCAGACTTTTGATTAAATTACTCGATCAGACAGAAACAAAATCAATATTAATTTTCACCCGCACGAAACACCGAGCCCAGAATTTGGCTAAAAAAATTAAGCGGACCAAATATAAAGTGACCAGTTTGCATGGTGACCGCACTCAGGGTCAACGTAGGGCGGCCCTTAATGGATTTAAACAAGGTCGATACCAGATTATGGTGGCAACTGATATTGCTGCACGTGGTCTGGATATTGATGGGATTTCACATGTGATCAATTACGATATGCCAGGTACTGCCGATGCTTATATTCACCGGATCGGGCGTACCGGAAGAGCCCAGCGAACGGGGGAGGCTTTTACTTTTGTGACACCGGATGATCAAGCCTTAGTACAAAAAATAGAAAAGATCATGAAGCAAAAACTGCCAAAGAAAACACTGTCGGATTTTGACTACGTGGTTCCTAAACCCAAAAATCAACAACGGACTCAAAATCGCCGGCCGCGGCCTTCCTCATCCCGAAGATATAACAGGTAAAGCGGGTTTTAAATATTCTTGGGGCTGCTCAACCACCGCTGCAATACAGTTCCTTCAGCCAGAAGATAAACACCCTTTAAAATATTGCGCCCGCTGGCAACCCAGGTAATTTGCTTGAAATTGACCCGGTTAACCTGAAGTAAATATCTGTTCTGGCATAGAGGTCTCAATGAAAACCAACGGGCTGTCCCAAAAGTGATTGGGACAGCCCGTTTTTAGTCAATTTCTCTTGTCTTTTAGTTCTCAACAGTACCGCCGAGGAGAACTATTGGAGCAGTAACTGAAGCATGGTCTTTAGGGTAACACTCTCCTACTCATAAACCGTTACTGTGAAGAACCCGTCCAGAGTATCTGCTCTTTCCAATACAAATTTCGCTCTGTCATTCCAGTATTCGTAATAGTCAGCAGCCTCTTCAGGAGTAGCTTCACCTGCGGCCAACTTCTTTCCCATGGATATACGTCCAGGGGTTGGAATAGGAGTAATCACAACAAGATTAAATTTTACGCCTACTTTTACACCTGTATCAATGCGGGTGAAAATCCATTCTCTGAATGGCGGGAGCTGTCCTGTTGGTTCTTCTGCGTAGACCATTTTGTTTTGGCGCATAAAGACATCGTCTGTTTGCCCAAACTCTGCACCAATAAAGCCTGTGTGGGGAGAAGCGCCGGTGATAAAGGTAATGATCTCGCCAAATACGCCGACGAACCATTCATCCTCAGCTCCGGGGGCTTCTACAGCGATTTGCCCGCGCACTGGAATTTCTCCATCAGGATATAACACTTCAAGAGCTTTCCGAGCAATTGTCCATGCTCCTGTTGTCGCTCCGCAAGAGTGGCCTGCCAGTCTGACAGCTTCCTCATAATAATAAGGAACCGGTTCCTGCGACTGCCCGAATATCTCAAAGTATGGATCTCTCATCATGATCGGGGGGACTTCAGTAATATAGTCTTGATCCCAGGTAAACCCTTCAGCTAATTCAGCTGTATTTACTTCTGCAATAGCTTCTCCGGTTGTTAATGGGGCTTCTTGATAAACTGTGACAGGGAAGAATCCGTCAAGGGAATCTGCAAATTCAAACACGAATTTCGCTCTGTCATTCCAGTATTCATAATAGTCGGCAGCTTCTTCTGGAGTAGCTTCACCTGCGGCCATCTTCTTTCCCATTGCCTGGCGTTCAGGGGTGACAATAGGAGTGATCACTACAAGATTGAATTTGACGCCTACTTTTGTTCCAGTGTCAAGACGGGTAAATATCCATTCTCTCTGCGGAGGCATCTGCTCAGTTGGCTCTTCCGAGTAGACCATTTTGTTTTGGCGCATAAAGACATCATCTGTTTGCCCAAACTCTGCGCCAATAAACCCTGTTTTAGGGGAAGCGCCAGTGAGATAGGTAATCACCTCGCCAAATACGCCGACAAACCATTCATCTTCAGCGCCGGGGGCTTCTACAGCAATTTGACCGCGCACTGGAATTTCTCCATCGGGATAGAGAACTTCAAGCGCTTTGCGGGCAATGGTCCATGCTCCCGAGGTCGCGCCGCATGAGTGGCCGGCCAATTTGACAGCATCTTCATAATAATAAGGAACCGGCACCTGTGATTGTCCAAAAATCCCAAAATAAGGATCGGTCATCATGATTGGCGGAACTTCATTTATATAGTCTTGATCCCAGGTAAAAACATCTTCTGTTTCGGCGGCAGCCGCTTCTTCGTCCGCTGAATCTTCAGCTGAGGCGTCATCAACCTCATCAGCTGCTGCATCTTCAGCCGGGGCAACGTCAGACACCCCGTCATCTACTGCTACTTCAGCCGGAGCGGAAGCAGGACTGCAAGCCGCTAGGGCAAGAGCGACAAACATCAACAATACAATAATCTTGTACAGGTTCCTCATTTTCATCTCCTTAAAAATATGATTCTGATATTAGGCTTACCCCAGCATAACAATTAAATGACGGTTTGTCCTCTACTTAAGTATATTTATTGCATACTTAGTTTTCAAAGAGAGATTCAGTGAAGACCCGGACCTTAAAATAAAAAAAGTAAGTGACTACTGGGTCTCACCGTGCTGCGGTGTAACCCATGATCACTTACTTCACAATCTCTCTCAACTTCCGAAATCCACAATTCCGGAGGCTCTATTTGTGAATGTGTTAACCTACTCGGTTATTGAGGCAATTTTCTGTAATTCCTGGAGATTTAATATCTGGATTTGGTCCCTTTCCAGCTCAATGAGATCATTTTCAACGAATGAGCTAAAAGCCCGGTTGACCACAACTGGAACAGTGCCAATTTGGGAAGCAATGAAAGCCTGGGTTGTCCATTTTTTCCTGCTGATGATATCCCCCTTCGCCTGCGTCAACAAGAAACGAGCCAGTCTGCTTTCAACCGAGTGCAGAGAAAGACCAGCAACCAGGTTCATCGCATAAAGCACTCGCTTTGCCAGGTTTTCAATAAGTGCTTTTGCCAAAGTCGGGTGTTTGTCCACCAAATCTAACAAGACATCTCGTTGGATAATGAGCAGCTTTACCGGTTCCAAGGCTTCCACAGTGACCACATTCACTCCCCCGGCCATGACACCAACCTCATTAAAAACATCCCCCGGGCCGACAAATCGGATTACCTGTTCTCTGCCTGAGGCCGATATTTTCACAGCTCTGGCCCACCCCTGCTCAACAATATACAACCCTATGCAGGGTTCACCCTCCAGAAATATGCACTGACCTTCCTCATAGGTGTGATGCAGAATGGCCTCGCTGACGAGCTGCAAGGCAGTAGAATCTAATTCGGAAAAATATGATATCTGTGACAGCACATTAATGATGTCTTTTTTGTTCATGTTGAAATAATTTATTTCTCCAAGCTTGCCAGCCTGTTTTGAAAAGGCCGCTTACCAACCAACCCTTTGAAGTGGATTAACCCCTAAATAACTCTTATATCATACTCCCGCCCGCTGAAGCCCGCCAGTGCGATGGTTTCTAATCCGAATCGGGGCTAATCGAATTTCAGGACCGACAGGATCAAGAAACTTATGGGAAACCCCACCGGTTCACTCGTGATGCACACTGGCTATTTTATACAGAACTCCATTCTGGATTTGTCCTGGGCTTTTTGTTCGTTATCTGGTTGCTTCACTAGACTCGGGATGACACACCTTTTTTTATCATTCCGCCTGTCCTGCGACCGAAGGAAGTGTCGATGGGAGGAACGAGGAATCCAGACAAAGATCAAGTCACAAAATTTTAAGGAAAGCGAAAAAGGAGTGTTATTGGATGGACCATCATGCTTTGAATTCTGATCATTAGATGGATCCTTCACAAGGCCTATCCTGAGCACCTCGATTCCCACCTCAACGGAATTTCTACAGAGCGAAGCGAAGTGCTCGGTGTCCACTCGGTACAGGGGGAGTCGAAGGGGCCAGGCCGACAAATTTTCTTTTGTCATTCGGTGAAGGACGAGGAATCCATATTGAGATTAAGAGATTAATAATAAGAGAAAGCGGAAGAAAAACCTTATTGGATGATAATTAGATTAACATTCTTCTTTATCATCATCCACCATTTCAATACTCTGGACCCACTTGATAATCTCATCCGCTATTTCAGCCGGTTTTTTATCTTCGGTGTAGATTGTCTTTTTTGCTAATAAGTGGTTCGAAGGATGCCGCACAAAATGTTCATTCAGTTGAAGCAATTCAGGGTCAGTTTTTCCTACTTCTCGGATCATTAACTCTGAAAATCGCTGATTCACGACTTCTACTGATCGGTCAAGATCGGGTGACGGTAAAATCTGGATCACATTTTTTACTGGTTTTAATGCTTCTTCTACCCGGGAGAATAATTTCTCATCCTCGTATACCGAATGTCCAGCCCCGAAATCCACAACACAATTCTTAAATTCAGCGATTGCCCGTTCTACTGCATAGGCTTCAAATGGTTTCCAGTAGGAGATCAATCCCATCATCCCCTCTTCTCCTACAATCTGAGATGCTAGCATCTCAGAATATCCAATTTCAGTGTAGAACCGCTGACGGACATCATCCAATTCAAATCGAGGAATGCTTAGTTTGGATGATAACAGCTTCGCTATTGTGCTTTTCCCGGCACTCATCGGGCCAATCAGTATGATGATTGATTTCATTATCCTATCCTATTACTCAGTTGGTTGTTTCTAACCTAAAAATTCATTTTCCCTTTGTCCGGTGAAATCAGTCTGGATTCGGAACACATCACCAGCAAAAGGCTGTTCCCGGCGATCAGTTTCGTGTAATCCGGTCCAGGCAGAAGTTATATACAGCTGATCTAGATTTTCTCCCCCAAATGTACAGCTGGTGGGTCGCTGCACCGGCATATTAACTACGCGCTCAACTTTTCCATCTGGATCATAACGGGTTATTCGCCAGCCATCCCACTGGGCACTCCAGATAAAGCCTTCGCTGTCCACTGTTAAACCATCCGGAAACCCTTCCGTGACCGGAACCCGGATAAAGTCTCGCCGGTTTTTGATCTCCCCGCTCGAGAGATCAAAATCGTAGGCATAAATCACCCGCAAGGGAGAATCAGTATAGTACATGGTCTTATCATCTGGGCTCCAGCCAATCCCGTTGGAAATGGTTATCCCCCTTTCCATAGTATGGATAGAACCATCTGGATCCAAGCGGTACAAACAATTATGGTTATCTTCGCTCAGCGTACCTGCCCACATGCGTCCTTTCCGATCCGCTTTGCCATCGTTAAAACGGGTATTGTCTCTGTCCTCTATAGGATTAGCGATAATCTCCAGGGTGCCCTTTTTCAGATCCCAATATCCAAACCCATCCCGCAAAGCTAAAAGCAATCCATCCTTGGCGCGAAAAGCCAGGCAGCCAATTGGCTGCCCAACCTGAAAGGACTCCTGTTTTTCTGTCTCGGGATAATAGCGATGGAAAGATTCACCTTCGATATCGACCCAGTAAAGAGTCTTCTCGTGGGAATTCCACAAGGGACCTTCCCCGAGTTTATTCCCCGATGACAAAAGATGTTCCACTTCGATCATAACTTTTCCTATTTGCCTGAATCGTAACATAAATCAGGATCGAAAATAAAACTGCCCGGAGTATAAACTCAGGGCAAATAAAAAGGAAATTTCTGGTTCAAAAAAAACTATTGTTGTTCAAATTCCCGTCTCAACTCAATGATTTCAGCGCTGATTTTTCGACTTAGTGAATAAACCTGATCAAAATCATTTTCAGTCCAATCGCCAGTATCCAACAATTCCCATCCGCGCTGAAAACAGGCTTCGATTTCTCCCAGGAGGGTACTTAAGGACCTGCTTTTCACCGGCAAAGTCAGGGCTTGAATCCTTTGGCCTTCAAATTTGCGGATGTACTCATCCTTTGGATCGATATCAAATAACAAATCAGACCGCTTAACAGTGCCGACAAAATCACCAAAAATAATTATCCTGGTCAGCACATACCCCTCAATCCAATCGAGCACTTTTGTGTTTAACATATCTACCTTTTAGTAGCAATTTCTGTACCATTATACAATGAAATTCCTGGAATCCAAAAACAAATTAACCGCGCAGTCAAAAATGGATTTTGACCTATTAACCCTGGAAATTACATCTTCTATGGCTGCTATCGGTTTTAAACCAGTTTATAAATCGTGGGTTATCGTGCCCTGGTAATTCACTTTTACATTTTTAATCGCAGGGATTAAGCTAGACAGGTCTATCTCTATTAAGAAATCTATTGGAGAATATACAGTCAGGGACAGCCAGGTCATGCGCATAAGCCAGATCGCTTGGAATGTGTTTTTTAATCCTAACCTCAAGGATCTATTCGGACTTATTTGAGTTCATCATTATCCTGCGCAACTGGACAAGCCAGCTCGCAGAACCGGCATGGTTTAGTAACCTCACTTGGTTCGTCAATCCCCATAATCGAACCATCTAGAATGTACACATCTGCGTCACGTTTGTCATTTTCCTGTTTGCAGAGCACCCTGTTGAAGGAACCGTTTTGGAACGCCTCTCTCGGACAAGCCCGGTGGCAGGGCATGTCGCAATCCTGGCAGGGATCGAAGTCGATCAGACCGGTTGGCTCAAGCTCGGCTTCCATAAATATCCCGCGAAGGCGGACACGCGTTCCATACTCTGGCGTTACCAGAAGGTTATGTTTACCGATTACTCCCAGACCAGCCAGGACTGCAGAATCCTTTAGGAAAGTCCCACCGAACTCAATCTGGTAAGGAAGTGAAAGGGCTTTAATACCGAGTTCTTCACCCAACCAGGTCCGGAGTTGTTTAGACTGCGATCTCATCACGCGGTTTCCAGGTGTGAAACCAGGAACCTTCATGGACCACCAGTCTAGAGCCGGCTCAGATGCTGGATGGACCAGAGCCCAAACCAAAACTGATTTGTGTTCCTCGTTCCATTTAAAACCCTCGAATTCGAAGTAATTCTCTGAATCCTGATCATATTCCTCATAAAAAGGCGCTTTCCGATAAATCGCGAAGGATTTGGATGCTTTCAGATCTTCAATGCGTGCAATTCCCGCCAACGACGCGCCCAGCTCTTTTGCCTTCACGATAATGATTTTTTCTAAATTTTTTTTCATAATATTATGATCCTTTCCAACTGCTTAATAAGATTCGGGTACTTAAGATAGATTCAGAGCTTAATCAACCATCAACATAACAAAGCGGTCCGCGGCCTGGGAAAGATCTTTTTTAACAGAAATTTGATTCCCTACATTCTTAACCATCGAGAATACATCTACGGCTAAACCTTCTGGGGCCGGGCGTGCCATTTCTGGCAGCTTACACTGCGATCTTTCTCCGGAACAATCAACACAGAGATAACAACCCCCAAATAAAAGCATGTAGGCCCGTTCAAATCCCGCCAGGAAAACCTTGGTTTCAAGCTCAATAAGCTTGGTTGCTGTCTCTCGATACCACTTGATTCGCTCCTCAGATTTATCGTTTTGTAAACTAAAGTGAAAAACAACACCATTTTTATATTCATTAAAAAATCGTTCACTTGCAGGTACAGATGGGGTATGGGAAGGACAAGCGCCTTTGTGACCATAATTAGGGAATCCAAACATACATTTCATTCGAACCCATTGAGCTACCACTATCTGTTCCGGAGTGATCCATTT
>JAUWEC010000143.1 GCA_030608465.1 Chloroflexota bacterium | reverse complement strand
GGAAAAACTACAGACTGACTACCTGGATATCTATCTTCTTCATTCCTTAAATGCCAGGATGTTTGAGAAAGTGAAAAAGTTAGGTTTGGTTGAAAAGATGGAGCAAGCTCAACAGCAGGGACGAATACGCCATATTGGATTTTCCTTTCATGATACTTTTCCTGTATTTAAAGAGATCATTGACTACTACGATTGGGATATGGCTCAGATCCAGTACAACTATATGGACACCGCGGTCCAGGCCACTACTGATGGATTGGAGTATGCCCACAATAAGGGGATTGCCGTGGTGATCATGGAGCCGATCAAGGGGGGCACCCTGGCCAATCCACCAGCTGAAGCAATTGAAGTCATGAACTCGGCCGCTCAGGAGCGTACACCAGTCGATTGGGCCTTGCAGTTTCTTTGGAACCGCCCAGAGGTTGCGACTGTGTTGAGCGGCATGGGAAACATGCAAATGGTTGAAGAAAATTGCGACAGCGCGGAACACTCTGGGATAAACTCCCTGAATCAGGAAGAAGAAGATGTGATCACCAGGCTGGCAGAGATATATCGCGAAAAAATCCTCGTGCCGTGCACTGGTTGTGAATACTGCCTGCCCTGTCCTGAGGGAGTAAATATCCCCCATAATTTTGCCATCCTGAACAATGTTTCTCTGGAGCAAAGCCGTATAAGACGTTTCCAAGTCCGCAGGGGATATAAAAAATTAACTGGTTCGAAGGAAAAACTGGATAAAGAGAATCCCAATGGCAATGGATCCCTGTGTGTCATCTGCGGGGAATGCCTGGATAAATGCCCCCAGGAAATCAATATCCCGCTGGAATTAGAAAGAGCTCACGCCATTTTGGGAAAACGGGATCCAATCTTGAAGTACTATCCTTGAATATAACTTGGAAAAGAATATTTCTCTAAATATGGAAGGCTTGCTATAGGCCGGTGATTACCCCACCAGAGTGTTACATCCTGAGTTCATCGAAAGGCTGCGTAAAAATCGCGGGGTTATTTGTTTAAGTCCCTCATTAGAGGGAAATCTGTTTGGACCCCTATAATTTCCTCTTGCTAATTACTCAAGCAAGCTATATAATTTAGCCTGCTTAACTATTTAGAGAGGTGAAGTATGTCGAATACAGATCCATTTATAGCTACATTTCAGCAATGGCAAGATATTTTTATGCACCGCTCCCTGCGCAAATTCATCCACTTTGCCCGGGAAAGCGGGTTATCCATGTCGATGATTGGCACCCTGTTTCATCTCAGCAAAAAGGGCTGCGCCGGGGTTACTGATCTGGGGGATCACCTGGGCGTGACCAGCGCTGCTTCCAGCCAGATGCTGGAGCGCCTGGTGCAGCAGGAGTTAATCTTGCGTACAGAAGATCCAATCGACCGGCGCGTAAAACAAATTGTTTTAACAGAGAAAGGACACCAGGTATTGGATGAAGGCATTCGAGCCCGTCAGGGATGGCTGGATGATTTGGCTGAGACTCTGTCCCTGGAAGAGAAGAAATTGATTAAGCGGGCACTCGATATCATGATAAATAGAGCCAATCAACTTGAAGGTCCGATTGAATAACAAATCGAATAATCGTTACGAGGAGCATCATCACAATGCGACGATTGATTAAATACTTAAAACCATATACTTTAATGATCCTTCTGTCCATCACCCTGTTGTTTGTGCAGGCCAATGCTGACCTAGCCCTGCCAGATTACCTTTCCAGGATCGTCAATAACGGCATCCAGCAGAATGGAGTGGAGAACGCTGTACCCATCGCTATTCGTCAAGGCGAGATGGAAAAGCTGCTAATTTTTATGGACCCTGAGGAAAGGGAACTTGTCCTTGATTCGTACAATTTGCTGGAACCTGACTCAACTGAAGCGGAAGGCTATCTTGAAGACTATCCAGTTCTAAATGATGAGGCAATTTTTGTACTCGATGACCTGGATCAATCTCTAACCGATCAACTGAACTTTATCCTTGGCAAAGCGCTGGTTGCCGTGACCGGCATCAAGAAAATAATAGAAGATCCATCCCAGGCCCCGCCGATGGAAACGGGTTTTGATTTTGATCTTTCCCGGATCCCGGAAGGAATGGATATATTCCAGGCCCTGAGTATGATGCCGGATGCGCAGCGTTCACAGATCAGTACCAGCTTTAACGAGATGTTTGCTTCCCTGGGAGAAAGCATGATCACCCAGATGGCAGTTGGGGCAGTCAAGACGGAATACGAAGCCCTGGGCATGGATTCCGGCAAAATCCAACGAGATTACATTCTGAACACCGGCGGTATCATGCTGTTGATTTCCCTGCTTGGGGGAGTCAGCTCGATTGCAGTCAATTATCTGGCTTCTCGGACGGCTGCCGGCTCGGCTCGTGATATCCGCAAAGCGGTTTTCAAAAAAGTAGAAAGCTTCTCCAGTGCGGAATTTAACAAGTTTTCAACTGCCTCTCTCATCACTCGCTCAACCAATGATGTCACCCAGGTTCAGACAGTGATTTTCATGATCATGCGGATGGTCTTTTACGCTCCCATCATCGGTATTGGAGGAATTATCCGTGCCATTGATAAAAGCGCCAATATGTGGTGGATTATTGCGGTTGCTGTGGTGACCTTGGTGGGCTTGATCATCATTGTCTTTATTATTGCAGTGCCAAAATTCAGGATAATGCAAGATCTAATAGACCGGCTAAATCTGGTTACTCGCGAGAATCTTTCCGGCATGATGGTTATCCGGGCATTCAACAAACAGGAAGATGAAGAGAAACGCTTTGATATAGCCAACCGGGATTTGACAGATACCGGCTTGTTTGTTGCCCGTGTGATGGTAACGATGATGCCGGTGATGATGCTGGTCATGAATGGTCTCTCATTGGGAATAATCTGGGTTGGTTCCCACCAGGTCGCTGAGGCGACCATGCAGGTGGGGGATATGATGGCCTTTATGCAGTACGCCATGCAGATCGTTATGGCCTTCTTAATGATGTCGATGTTGTTTATCTTCTTACCCCGGGCAGCAGTTTCTGGTGACCGTATCGCGGACGTCCTGGAAACCGAGCTTGAAATCAATGACCCTGAAACACCCAAACAGTTTAACCTTCCATTTAAAGGGAATATCGAGTTTAAGGATGTGTCTTTCCGCTACCCAGGAGCTGAGGATGATGTTATCCAGGATATCAGTTTTACTGCCCGGCCGGGAGAGACCACGGCGTTTATCGGATCAACGGGCTGCGGCAAATCGACTGTGATCAACTTAATCCCCCGTTTTTATGATGTGACTCAGGGAAAGATCCTCCTGGACGGGATCGATATTCGTGAAGTCAAACAAAGTGATTTACGTGACAAAATAGGTTTTGTTCCCCAGAAAGGCACCTTGTTTTCGGGGACAATCGAAAGCAACCTGCTTTATGCTGATAAAAATGCCAGCCCGGAAACTTTGAAGCAATCCGTTGACATTGCCCAGGCAAGCGAATTTATCTTTGCTAAGGAAGAAGGTTTCGAGGCGGAGATTTCCCAGGGCGGCTCGAATGTATCTGGCGGACAGAAACAGCGCCTGGCAATTGCGCGGGCTCTGGTCAAGAAACCCCCCATCTTTATCTTTGACGACAGTTTTTCAGCCCTGGATTTCAAAACTGACGTCACTTTACGCAGAGAGCTAAAGAAAAAAACTGGCGAAAGCACAGTACTGATCGTTACCCAGCGGGTGGCAACAGTTAAAAACGCTGATCAAATTGTTGTGCTTGATGAAGGGCGAGTAGTTGGTTTGGGTACTCATACTGAATTGATGAAGACCTGTGAAACCTATCAGGAAATTGCTTTATCTCAATTGAGCAAGGAGGAATTGGCATGAGTGACCAGAATAAAACGACTGCAACGACCCGTAAACCTGGTGGTCCTATGCGCGGCGGTCCGATGGGACGCGGCGGCCACATGTCAATGATGAAAGGGGATAAAGCCCACGATTTTAAGGGCACCATGGTTAAACTGATCGAATATCTTGGTTCCTATAAGACCTCGATTGTGATTGTGATGATCTTTGCTGTAGCATCAACTATCTTTAATATCGCCGGTCCTAAAATATTGGGACAGGCTACCACCCGGCTTTTTGAAGGTGTTATGGGTATGATCGCTGGCACTGGCTCAAGGATTGACTTTGACTATATTGGACGAATCATTCTGATCACCCTGGGGTTATATCTCGTTTCAACTGTGTTCAGTTATATCCAGGGGTGGATTATGTCCGGTATCTCTGTGGATATCACTTATCGGTTTCGGAAAGACATCGCTGAAAAGATCAACCGGATGCCCTTTAAATACTTTGACAACACCACTCAGGGGGAAGTACTCTCCCGCATCACAAATGATGTCGATACTGTTAACCAGACTTTAAATCAAAGTTTGTCTCAGATTATTACTTCAGTTGTGACTGTTGTCGGTGTGCTGATCATGATGCTTACCATCAGCTGGCAAATGACATTGGTTGCTTTGTTGATCATTCCGCTTTCAATGGGGATTGTTCTCCTGATCGTGCGCCAGTCCCAGAAGTATTTTAAACAGCAGCAAGATTTCCTAGGACACGTCAATGGGCATGTCGAGGAAATGTTTGGCGGGCACCTGGTGATGAAAGCTTTTAACGGTGAAGCTGACAGTGTTGAGCGCTTTGATGGATTAAACGATACTCTGCACAGTTCAGCCTGGAAATCCCAATTCCTCTCTGGTTTAATGATGCCGATAATGAGATTTGTAGGCAACCTCGGCTATGTTGGGATCTCAATCCTGGGAGGGTACCTGGCGATTCAGAAAGCCATTACCGTAGGTGATATTCAGGCTTTTATCCAGTATGTGCGTTCCTTTACCCAGCCTATCACCCAGATAGCAAATATCTCCAATGTTTTGCAGCAAACGGCTGCCGCGGCAGAACGGGTTTTCGAATTCCTGGATGAAGAAGAGGAAATCCCAGAGGTTGACAACCCGGTCCAACCAGATGAGATCAAAGGTCATGTGGTATTCAAGAATGTCAAGTTTGGATATGATCCAGAAAAGATGGTAATTAATGACTTCTCCGCTGATGTACAGCCGGGACAAAAGATCGCTCTTGTTGGTCCAACAGGGGCCGGCAAGACCACCATGGTTAAATTGCTGATGCGCTTCTATGATGTGAATCAGGGAGCGATTCTGGTGGACGGCCACAATATCAAGGATTATAAACGGGAGGATTTACGTTGTTTGTTTGGCATGGTGCTGCAGGATACCTGGCTCTATAACGACACCATTATGGAAAATATCCGTTATGGATCCCCTGGTGCGAGCGATGAAGATGTGATTAAAGCTGCCAAGGCCGCTCATGTGGATCACTTTGTGCGTACCCTCAGTGATGGTTATGACCTGGTACTAAACGAGGAAGCCAGCAATATCTCACAGGGGCAAAAACAGCTGCTGACTATCGCCCGGGCCATTGTGACTGATCCCAGTATGTTGATATTGGATGAAGCGACCAGCTCGGTCGACACCCGTACTGAAGTGTTGATCCAAAAGGCGATGGACAATCTGATGCAGAACCGCACCAGTTTTATCATTGCCCACCGGCTTTCCACCATCCGTAACGCGGATTGGATCCTGGTGATGAACGAAGGTGATATTGTTGAACAGGGCAACCATGAAGATCTGCTGGAAAGCGGCGGCTTTTATGCCGAACTATACAACAGCCAATTTGAGTACGCCGAGGTTAACTAGCGGTGTGACTTAAATTTCTCACGGCAACAGGCTGACTCTTCTCAGGGAGACAAAAAAACCGTGTAGCTGATTTTGCTACGCGGTTTTTTCTATCTGGATAAAGGAGATCAAGATCAATTCTGGGTTCGGAAAATGCGATAACCCTCTTGCTTATTCGGTGATCGATGCCTATTAATCATAGACAAAAAAACCTGGATCCGTATCAACCAGTTCAAGAAAGACCTCCACGACTCGGGGATCAAAATGGGTCCCTGATTGCTCTTTGATGTGTTTTAAAGTTTTCCTTTTTGACCAGGCTTTCCGGTATGGGCGGTCTGACCGTAAAGCATCATAGACATCAATGATCGCAAACACCCTGGCAGCCAGGGGAATTATTTCTCCTTTTAATGCCCTGGGATAACCAGTTCCATCCCATTTTTCGTGATGGCTGTAAGGAATATCTAGCGCCTTTTCCAGGAAGACTGACCCTGATAATACATTATAGGCCAGAATTGGATGCTCCCGCATTACCTCCATTTCATCTTCTGTCAATTGGCTCGGTTTTTGTAATATTTTATCTGGTATCCCGATCTTTCCCACATCGTGCAAGAGGGCTCCTCTCCGGATATGGATCAACTCTTCCTCACTCAAACCTAAGGCCCGGGCCAATTTCACTGTCATTGTAGTAACCCGTTCAGAATGACCTTGTGTCTCCTGGTCCTTTAATTCTAATGTTTTTGCCCAACCCTCAATGGTCGCATCGTAGGAAAGCGTTAGTTCCATGTGCGATTTTTGGAGGTTTTCAAGCATTAGAGAATTATCTATGGCAATCGCCAGCTGGTTTGCCAGGGTTTGTAAAAATCCATTCCATTCATTATTAGTCTGTAATGAGGATCTTTGGAAGAGTTCCAACACACCTTTGATTTCTCCCTTAGCGATTAGTGGAACACCTGCATAGGCAGTAAACCCTTCCTTGATCAAACTTGAAGCATTGCTGAAAAGGCTCTTAAACTCATCCTGGTTGTTTATGACCACTATTTGACGTTCCAGTGCCACTTTAGCCGCAGGTCCAATCCCTACTTGGTGATTATTTTGGTTGTGTGAATTGTTATGTAATCCCACGGAATTTACAGTATTAAACATCAGGCTTTTAGGATCATACAGCAATAACGAAGCTGCATCGATTTCGAGTTGTGAAACAACAATTTTCATAATTTGAGTGATTGAAAATGAGAGCTCCACACTGGAAGTGATGATTCGGTCGATTTCATGAAGTGTTTCAAGCCGCTTTATGCCTAACTGGGTTTCCTCAAATAATTTGGCTTTGGATATGGCTGAGGAAGTTTGGTTCACAAGCACCTGTGCCAATCGAGCCATATCACTGGTGAATTTTCCAGGAGTTTTGCTGTCAAATGTTACATATCCAAATACTTTCCCTTGATCAATCAAAGGTACACCCATCCACCCTTGAATTTCTTCCTCACCAATGCCGCCAAAGTCTTGAAATCGATCATCCTCCTGAGCATTTTCTAAAATAATAACTGATTTTGTTTTAATCATTTCCTGATATAGTGGTATTTCTGCTGAGAAAAGAAAATTGTTGATTTTATCTTCATTCTCAAAACCATGAGTTGCCACGATCCTCAGGTCCCCATTTTCCTGGAGTAAGATTCCTGCACTGTCATACTCCAGATAGCGTTGGAGGTTCTTTAAGACCCTCTCCAGTACAGTCTGGAGATCAAGTGTATCCGTCAATGCCGTGCTGATTTCACGCTGAATTTCAGCTTCCAGCCTGCGTTTTTTCTCGCCCTCAAACAACCGTGCTTTTACAATCGCGGCTGCAGCATTGTTGGCAAAGATCTGAACAAGCTTCGCATCTCTTTGATTAAATGT
>JAUWEC010000204.1 GCA_030608465.1 Chloroflexota bacterium | reverse complement strand
AGGTTGAAAATCTTCCGGACGGCCTTCTTCCGGTTTCAGCCAATCAGCATAACTCTCGGCAGGCAGGATCACTGGCATCCGGTTGTGGATAGGTTTTAGCAGTTCATTGGGAGTTGTGGTGAGGATACAGGCAGATTTAAGGGGGTCTCCTTCGGAAGAATACCAGGTATCCCAGAGACCGGCAAAAGCGAATGGGGTTTGATCCTTGAGGGTGATGTAATAGGGGGTTTTACCTTTCCCGGATGTGGATTTACTCCATTCAAAAAAACCATCAGCCAGGATCAAACACCGTCGTCGCCGGAAACTGGATTTAAAGGAGGCTTTGTCGGCGACTGTTTCTGATCGGGCATTTATCAGGTTATATTTGCCTAATTTATCTGCCTTTGTCCAGGATGGGATTAACCCCCAGCGGTAGAAATCAAGATCATTTTTCCCATCGTTAACAATCACAGGAATGGGCTGAGATGGCGCGATATTATAACTGGGCGGAATATCAACGGGGATGTGAAAATTTGGGAAGGCAGCTTGCAGCTCTTCGGGGGATACTGTCAGGGTAAATCTACCGCACATACCTACCTCCAAAGGAGAAAATGACGATATACCTTGTGCCTGTATTGTAGCTGATTATCCCAATAAAAATACCCCTTGACCTGAGGGGGGCAGGCCAAGGAGTAATGCGATTATCACATATCCGTATCTGACTGTCAAGACGGTTGATTTGAAGAAAACCGGGGTGAATATAATCCTTAAGAACTAATCTTGTAGAGTGGTCTTAATATTATCAGAAAGGGTGCAAACCCTTCAATGTTATAATCACGTGCAATTGAATCTTAGACAGTCACAATCAATTTATTAATGAAACGAATACTCTCAATCGGGTTGGGCATTACTCGGGCAGCCGTAACCATTATCTTAATATGTATCGTAATGAATTTTTCAGTCCAGGCTGATGTTCCGTTTTCACCGGGAGTCAACAGCGGGTTACCCAATATATATATTTGGGAGCAGAGAGCCAGCACGCCATTAAGCAGCCCAGATATGGATAATTATAGCCAAAAGGGTGTGTTGATCAACCGCACCTTAATCCAGCTATTACGGGATATGAAGGACTAGTCATCACTATGCGGTTGATTTATCCCGGCTGGTGATTAACAAATAATCAAGAATTTTCTACAACAATCTAGGTGATTAGTCCAGGGGGAGAAAGGGCTTGCTCTGGATTTGTAAAATTTCCCCTTTCACTGCAAGGGCGGCTTTGTAATTAGAAGCCAGGTGAATTTCGCGGATATTCCACACATTATTTAATGTTGAGTTCAAATTTTCCCTCAACTCAAATTTAAGTAGACCCTTATTTTTATGGCAAATTGTAAAGCTATTTGGAGCCCGTTGAAATCCTTCACCTGTTCCTTTTAGGTAAGCTTCTTTAGCAGTCCAAATAGTAAAAAAAAGATCCTGGAACTGATTTTCCTTTACAGAATTTATTATATTTTGTTCTTCGGGACTGAAATAGTTCTTAATGATGGTGTTCATATTTGAGATTGGATATACATGCTGGAGATCAATACCAATAGGAGTGCCTAAAGCAAGACCAAATAAGAATAATTCCTCAGAATGGGAAAGATTAAAATATAGTTCTGATCCAGGTAGGTATGGTTTTCCATCTGGATAGGTTTTTAAAGGCACACTTTCCGGTACCTGTCCTAGATAACGGGCAAGAATATTTCTCAGGATCCCTCTACTGATGACATAGTCTTCCGCCCGGTTTTGGAATACCAACTGCTCCTTCCGGGAAGTTTCTGTGTCAGATAAAACTGCGCTAAGTTCTTCGACCTTGTTTTTCCAGGGACTGAGAGAGGTGTGCCAGATGTGAATACTACCTTTTGAAATAGGTCGAGTTTGCGGTTCCATATTAATCAAGGAATTTGTTCCAGGAATACGGTACCGAAAAACCCTGAAGGTTTAAATCTACTATTCGGTATAAATATGTCGCACCCGCTAATAACTGCTCTGCAATTTTCACAACATGACGTTGTTCTGGATCTTCAAGTGGGGTTCCCCGCGTCCAGTCATTAAATGAGCCCATTGAAGGTCCACACCATATCTGGTAATCGAGAGACCTGTCGGTATTCCCTTGAATGCCCCAGTGGGTTGCTAATCCCAGGTACCAGCGGAAGATTAAACTCATTTTCCGTTTTGGATTTCCATCTGCCCGCTCAAGCTGGCTGGGATCTCGCTCAGAAAAGAACTTGACACACTCATCCCAGACTTCCTCCAGATTCTTTTGAAATATTTTCTCCTCTAGTTCCTGCCTTGTTTTGGGATCAATATCATCAATCCCATCATGTGTAGAATAAATATCAAAAAGCTTTTGGGCTCGCATGGGAAACATTGTTCCTCGTTTTAATACCTGAACTTTTACTCCCATTTCGAACATATCTGCGGATGGGGACATCATCACATCGGTTGCCGATGACTGCGCGAGCAGGTTTTTTACATGGTTTGATGTTCCTGCTTCTACGCAGCCCTGGTTTACCGATCCCGTAACAATATAATCTGCTCCCATTGAAAACGCACCCAGGACTGAGGTGGGTGTTCCTATGCCGCCAGCGGCTCCAATGCGGACTGGAGTCAGATAGTTATTTTTTTCCTGCGTCTCATCTCTGAGGGCGATGATGGAAGGCAGCATACTTGTTAAAGGACGGTTGTCTGTATGTCCACCCGAATCCGCTTCTACAGTGATGTCATCAGCCATTGGTATTGTTTCAGCCAGCTTTGCTTGCTGGGACGTGATTTTTCCTTGGTCCACCAAGGAGCTCAATATTTTTGCAGGAGCAGGATTGAGAAAATGGATTGCGACTTCCCTTCTGGAAATCTTAGCGATTATTTTATTCTTGATTATTGAATTTCCACCATCGTCCTGAGTTAATCCTGCAGCGCGATATTCGACAAGCGTTGGTGTCAAGCGGAGAAATGCAGAAGCTTCTATTGTCCGGACCTGGTGTTGAAGATAATAATCGACTGCCTTCTGCTCCAGAATAGGTTCCTGTGGACTATGGATGAGATTAAAGGCGTATGGACCATCCGGTAGTTGGTCCTGGAGAGTTTTAATTGCTTCCAGGAGTCTGGCCGGTGGTACACCTCCGGCTCCAAAGGAAGCCAAATAACCAGCTTTGCCAAGCGCAGTGACCAGAGATTCGTTAGAGATGGCATTGGCCATTGATCCAGCCATATAGGCATATTTCAGGCCATGCTGCTTGATAAATCCCGGATTCCCAAAATGAGTTGGTGATTGAGATCTTAGGAAACCAATTGCCGTGATGCCTTCTTTTTTCCCTGCTAAGGGATATAAATCTCCACTTCGGATGACACCGATTTGGTTTTGATAGTCCAGCAGAAAACATTTCGACCCAAGATCTTTTAATATCGACCTGATAACTTCCGGATTCGTGGTGATTTCTGATTCAGACCCAACCCAGGTGCCGATGGGTATTTTGCTCCGTGTAGATAATAAAGTTTGCATGCTTTTACTAGATCTCCTCGACCGATCAATAGGTTTCTAAAGCAAGATCAGTTATCTGATAAATTCGCACATCTCCCTTCCAGAGATTGCCATCAGCGATTATTTGCCATCCATGATTCCCGGGAATGATCTCCTTAATGTGAAGGTCAATTGTTATCTCATTAACATTGCGGGTTATTTGCCCCCGGTATTTCCAGTTGGTTATCTGACCTGGTTTAATTCTCCAGCGTTGCATTTCTGGAATTCCCCAGATTGGCGCGGATTGGATTAATGCTTGCGCCATCGTTTCAACACCCAGGGATCCAGGCATGACCGGATCCTGATAAAAATGAGCCTGATAAAACCATGAGTTTGAGGGAATTTGTTGTTTTGTAAAGAGATAACCCTTTTGATGAACACCACCTTTTGTTGAAATCCATAATTGATCAATTATTGGTAATTGCGGCAATTCCGGATTTAAAGAGTCTGTTGGCAGCGAATTGATTTCTATCCACCGCCCGGAGTCGGAATTATTTGATTTCCAGGGGGTGGTTTTCTGATTGCCATCCAATCCGGACTGATTTACTAACATGGGTTGTGTGAAATATCCAAATGAAGAACTACCTTTATAAAAAGGTTTTCCTCTTAAGGAGAGCTCAAAAGAATATTCTTGAATAATCACGTTTTTTAATGTGCTGGCTGAAAGTAATTCAACTCTGTTTGTGATTGTTTGCCCTAATACATCCGGCCATGCCAGCAGCGCACCTTCGCCATCTAGATTTCGGAAATACAAATCAAGGGCTGACATGTTTTTTATGCTGCCCATAAAGGCGGATAAAAATCCACA
>JAUWEC010000244.1 GCA_030608465.1 Chloroflexota bacterium | reverse complement strand
TTACTGGAAAAAAGAGGTTTGATCCATTCAGAATTCCGGTTGGCATCAGAAAACCGAGGACCTGGACGAGCCTCAGTGTTGTTCCAGCCTACAAAGGCAGCTGTGGACTTGCTATCCAGTCTCGCTGATGGGACGATTATGGATGACTCCTGGGAAGAGGCCAAGGAAAATATTCTCTCTCAGATAAGCCTGGGAGAGGGAGATGAATATGAGTCCCTGTTAAATGACTTGCTGGTGCGCATACCAGAACATCGATCCCCGTTGATTTACTTAACCGATATGGTCACAGCCACTATTTTGGGTGTGATGACGATTCGCGAGACTGCAGAAAAACACGGTTTGTTGGATCAGTTGCGAAGGATTGGGCTTCCCGGAGAAATTGGATTAAGCGCTCTTTCCGGTATTGGCTCTGCACTCACCGTGGCGGAAGATGTGAACCTGATGTTTTCAACCTTCCTGTTTGAACAAAGTGGAAAATATCACGAAATATTAACTGAAATGAACACGGATATTAGAGAACAATTAAGCGATTTTGCCAGGCAGCTGGTCAAGCGCTTGAACCGCTGATTTTTTTAGTTGATAATTTCGTTTTATTCTAAATATTCGGAATATTATGCATTTAGTAAAGGAGAAATAAAATGAAAACAAAAATTGAACGGGGTCTGCTGGCAGGTATAGGCTTTCTCTCACTGACGGAAGAAAAAGCCCGGGAGTTTGTTGATGATCTTGTTGAACGGGGGAAAGTCCGCCGGGAAGACGCCGAAGCCCAGGTTAACCGCCTCACCAAACGTGGGGAAGAAGAACGCCAGGCAATCAAGAAAATCATCCATGATGAAGTTTCCACAGTTATGGGTAAAATGGGACTGGTTACACAGAAAGACTTCCAGGAACTCACAAAATCTATAAGAGCTATCCAGAAGAAAGACTAATCGGGAACCAGCCCCGGAGTTAGAAAGGAGTCCAGGTGATTTTCCTGGATTCCTTTCCAAGGAAAAAATGAAGAATAGCCTTACCCATAAGTATCCCAAAATCTACAAGCCGGTCATCAGCGTGGTTACCTGTACATTTAACAGTGAAAAATACCTGGAGCAGGCGCTGCGCAGTGTTGAGACCCAATCTTATCCATTTCTTGAACATATCATTAACGATTCATTCTCTACAGATCGCACATCTGAAATCATTGCTGCTTATATTAAAAGGAATGAATCCAAGTACCCTATTAAATTAATTAAAACTAAACCAAATGGTGTAGCCAATGCCCTGAACCTGGCTACCAGGGAAGCCACCGGGGATCTTATCCATTATTTACATTCTGATGATTATTACTTGAACAGTGATTCCCTTTCCAAAGCAGTTGGGTATTTTTCCATGGATCCTAATTTAGTCTGGGTGACTGGAAACTTTTTAGTTGAGATCAAAGGGGAAAAAATTATCATTCCCCAGACACACCTCCTAAAAATCAATCCGTCCGCAGCTGTCTCTATGATGAATATCATTCATCATGAAAACACTTTTATGAAACGAGAGGCGGTAATGCATTATGGTGGGTTTTGTGAAGATAAAACGATGAACGTTGAGTATCGGCTTTGGCTGCGTTTAATCCAGGATTACAACCCCCTGGTAGTTAATGACCAGTTTACAGTCTTTATTATCCATAAGGGAAGCACCTCTACGGGAAATATCATCCAGTTTTCAAAAGCAATTCAGCGTGGATTTCATACACTTCAACAGGAAAAAGTATTTCCGTTCATTGGCTATTATGAAGAGAAAGCCTTCTTCAAGGATTATAAAAAGCTCCTTGCGGGAGTAAACAGGTTCATGTCATTGTTGCCGGCAGTAAATAAGTCGTTCAAACACCAAGATAAACCTACAAGTAAAAACCGGAAAGAGAGTATTTTATGGTTACCCAGGCAGGCGGAGAAAGTGATTTTGCCTGAGCGGAACAATAAACGAGTGAGTTCAAGTTCCGAAAGATTGTGAAAAGGATTTGTCCATGGCTTCAACAATAATGCGTCCTCGCAACCTGAAACGCTACCGGCGAATAGTGAATGTATTAGCAAAACACGGTTTTGGATCGATGTTGGAATATATACGAGTCCAGGACAGGATATCTCTGCCAAAGCGTCTCTTAAAACAGACTGCAACACACCGATTATCTCCGGCCGAACATTTCCGATTGGCCCTGGAAGAACTCGGACCAACCTTTATTAAGATAGGACAAATCTTAAGTACGCGCCCGGATCTGCTGCCCGTGGAGTTTATAGCCGAACTCAGTAAACTTCAGGATGACGCTCCCCCTGTTCCCTGGGAGGTAATACGGACCAGATTGGAAGGTGAATTGGGAGATGACCTGGATCATTTATTTTCATCTATTAACCAGGAGCCGCTAGCCAGCGCCTCTTTAGCTCAAGTCCATGCTGGAGTGCTAGTAGATGGCACGCAAGTTGTCGTTAAGGTTCAGAGACCAGATGTCCTGCCTATCATTGAGAGAGATCTGGACATCCTGGGGAACATTGCGGCTTTAGCGCAAAGAACATCAGTTGGAGAAGTAACAGATCTGGTTGAGTTGGTGGATGATTTTGCGTTTACCCTCCTGTCTGAGTTGGATTATCGGCGAGAGGGTCGCAGCGCGGACCGTTTCCGGGAAAACTTTGTCCATGATCCCCATATTTATGTTCCTGAAATTTACTGGGAGTTCAGCACGCAGCGGCTGTTGGTTATGGAACGGATTCAGGGGATCAAAATAGATGATATCCAGGCGCTGGACGCTGCCGGGTATGACCGCCATCAACTGGCATTAAACAGCGCTCGCCTGATTATCAAGGAAATCTTGGAAGACGGCTTTTTTCATGGCGATCCTCATCCGGGGAATCTTATTGTCATGCCCGGGGAAAAAATTGGTGCTATGGATTTTGGCATTGTGGGGCGTCTGCGGGACCAGGATCGTCAGAATCTCATCCGGCTTTATTTGGCCGGCATCTCCAAATCCCCGGAAGAAATCGTTGAGGAATTAATCCGGTTTGGATCCGCGCCTGCAGATGTGGACCGGATAGGTCTGGCGAAGGATTTTGACCGCATGCTGGTTAAATACATTAATTTGCCGCTTAAAGATAT
>JAUWEC010000200.1 GCA_030608465.1 Chloroflexota bacterium | reverse complement strand
GAATTAAAATCGGTCAGGTGTGTATTGATTGTATCCAATGGTTCATCCGGGATCATCTCATGGATAATGGGTTCTGGGGTAGTTGTATCGATGGGTTCCGGGGTAGCTGTATCAATGGGTTCAGGGGTAGGTGTTTCTTGTTCCGCTGCCTCTTCAGTAAGGCGGGAAGCTTCCAGTTCGTGATTCCAGGCTTGTTTGGTTAATGTGGCCGCCACCCCCTGTGCAACCGCATCACTCAGATCATCTCCATCAGAATCCTGTCCTGAACAAGCTGCGAGCAGCCCAACAAGGATTAAGATCAGTAAAAATGTGATTAGTTATTTTTTCATGATCCAACTCCTCTATGGTTTCATAAATTCAATTTGCGCTTGTTACCATGGAAAAAAATTAGCCCATTGAAAATCAACCCCAGATCGATGAACCGTCCCCGATGGACAGATCAGATTCAAGGCAGAACACAAGCAATGCAGTTCTGGTCTTGAGGACAGGTGGGTAGACATGGTCCACAAACTGGAAGTCCGGTAGGATCAACGACACAAGAACCCAATTTATCTCCATTTCCATTACCATTATCATTATCATCCCCATTACCATCGCCATTTCCAGCACCAGGTTGGTCCGCATACTCTCCGGCACATAATCCAGGCTCGGTTCCTATAGGGGTCATACCGTACCAGGATCGACAGGTGCTGTCCACCTGATATACCAACTTTAGGGGATATTCCTGATTCTCGTTATGCGGGCTTCCTGCGTCTTCAAGAGTAAATTGGTCATTATAGTCAAAAAGCGCCGGATCCATCAAACCGTCATCTGCCCAGGCACTCCATAAAAATCCATCTGATCCGACTATGCTTTCCTTAAAGGCAATCTGCAGCTGCTTTGTTTCTTCAGGATCCCGACGTATCCAGGCCAGGTCCGGGTCATCTCCCACACCAGCATCAAAAATGGTTTTTTCATATCCGTTTAAATCCGGATTGGGATCTTCCATCTGAAGGGGATAAACCCCACCGACATCATCGTCGGCGTCTTCTAACACCTGGACACCATCTGTGGTCCATTCACTGTCTGACGGCAATACTGCCCAGACTAAAAAATCTCCCCTGCCATCCGTGTCCAGATCAAACTCCAGGGCATAATGGATATTTCCCTCGTCACGAAGGTCACCAGCCAGGATAAAAGTCGCATAGAACCAGGGAGAATCTGCTTTAAGATTAACCCTGATGATATCAAGGTCAGCAAAATATTCCATGTCTTCGGCAGAAAACGGCCGCTCCATTCGATTCATTTGAAAATAATCGCCAGGAGTGGTTTTCTCAGGCGCATAATCCAAAGAAGAGAAATCCGAAACAAAAGTGTTGCTGCCTGGCAAGTAATCAGGAAAAACAACATGGACAATCGGCTCCGGCGTAGCCGTTTCCTCTTCCTGCTCTGCAACCTCTTCAGTTTGGTGGGCAGATTCCAGTTCGTCATTCCAGGCTTGTTTGGTTAATGTGGCCGCCACACCCTGTGCAACCGCATCACTCAGATCATCTCCATCAGAATCCTGTCCTGAACAAGCGGATAAAACAATAATAACTAAGATACCTAATACTAGATTAAATAATGGCTTCCGTTTCATCTTTTCTCCTTCTCTGCGAGAACACAGCTTTACATTGATATAACAATTAACTGCCTCACTGCGAAAGAAAACAGCAAAGGAAACTGATAAATCTCTGTACTCAATATTCGCAATAATTTACGGAAGTTTACAGGGCACACAGAATTTGCTGCCCGGACAATCGATAAGGCAGGCATTGCCATCGCAGTCAGGAGCAGTTGCAGATGCTTTGCACCAGCCATAACCAGGAGGACTCGCCCGCAGTTGATCTTCTGCAAAACACAATCCGGGTTCAGACCCTGAAGGGATGTACCCAAACCAGGAACGGCAAGTACTGTCGATCAGGGCTACTGCTTTAACCGGATATCGATAATTATCCTTGTTCGGACTGCCGGCTTCCTCGAAGGTGTAATGGTCATTTATATCAAACAGGGATGGATCCCGCAGCCCATCATCCGCCCATGCACTCCACAAGAACCCTAACGTTCCGATTAAGCTGTCCTTAATGGCAATCTGAATTCGATTCCTGTTGTCTGGGTCCCTTCTCACCCAGGCCAAATCCCGATCTTCTCCTTGCCCATTGGAGAATAATTCCCTTTCATACCCGTTGGGTTTTTCCTCCTGGTTTTCCATATAGAGCGGATACAAACCTCCGATATCGCCATCCTCATCAGCCATCACCCACACGCCTTCTGTGGTCCACTCCGAATCCGGAGGTAACGAAACCGTTACCAGGAATTCCCCCCGTCCTTCGTGATCCACATCCAACTCAATCGAATACCTGACATCCCCCTCCTGGGGTAATTTCCCAATCAGAACAAATGTGAAATACACCCAGGGATCAGTTACCTGCAGATCAACACGATATATATCGAGGTAATCCCTGTATTCCATCTTTTCCGCTGTGTATGGACGCTCAAACCGGCTCCAGGCATAATTATCATCTAAGGCTGTTTTATCCTTAGCAAGATCAACCGTAACCAGGTCCTGAACGAATGAATGGCGGTTGGTCGGGGAGCCGGGAAGCATAACATGAATGGGTTCCGGCGTTGGCGTTATACTTGGAGTAATTGTAAGAGATGGGGTGGGGCTTGGTTCCAGGGTTACTGTTGGTAGATTTTTAACTGCCTCAGTCTGGCGGGCAGAATCTACACTTCTGACAAAAGCTTCTTTTGTTAAAGTCGCTGCGACACCCGCTTGTACTTGATCATCGAAGGCTTCAGTTGGTGAGTTAGAGCCGAGACAGGCAGAGAAGGAAAAGGTCAGGAAGATCAGCATGAGGCAAATTGTTCTCTCACAATGAACCAGCTTTTTCATGATCCAATCCCTCAAGGTAGAACTATCAAATATAAAATTGAGTGTAAACGATTGAATCAGGCCTGTCAATAAAAACCTGACTGGAAATGTCCCTGAAATGGTACACTAGGTCCAAACCCTATGAATAGAAAATTAAAGCGTACATTTCAGAATAAATTACTCACCTGGTACAGTAAAAATGCCCGTGACCTTCCCTGGCGGGAAACCAAAGATCCTTACCAAATCTGGGTTTCTGAAATAATGCTCCAGCAAACCAGGGTTGAGGTAGTTATTCCCTATTACACCCGCTGGATGACCGCATTTCCCACTCTCCACTCGCTGGCGAAAGCAAGGCAAGATCAAGTGCTTTCTGTTTGGGAAGGTCTTGGTTATTACAGCCGTGCCAGGAATCTTCACCAAGCTTCTAAAATTGTCGTTGAAGAATATCAGGGAAAACTTCCTCAAGATTCTGTTTCTCTCCAAGCTCTGCCAGGGATTGGCCGCTACACTGCCGGTGCGATCGCATCGATTGCTTTTGGAATTGATGCCCCGGTATTGGATGGCAATGTCCGCAGGGTATATGCTCGCTACTTTAATATCAGCACACCCCTTCAAACGTCCGGCACCGAACGGATCCTTTGGCAAATTGCCCAGGAGCTCCTCCCAAGTGGATCAGCTGGAGAATTCAATCAGGCTTTGATGGAACTGGGCGCTCTCATCTGTCATCCCAAAAATCCAGATTGTGAAAATTGCCCGCTTGCTGAAAGCTGCCTTGCAAACAATCTCAATCTCCAGGAAAGCCGCCCTGTTCGAAAAAAGAAGTCTCCACTTCCCCACCTGCAAGTAACCGCGGCTGTATTCCAGGAAAATGGGAAGGTTTTCCTGGCGAAACGTCCGCCTGATGGGCTGCTCGGCGGTATGTGGGAATTCCCGGGCGGCAAACAGGAAGATAATGAAACTCTGTCCGAAACCCTGAGGCGAGAAATCCGTGAGGAACTAGGAGTACCCATCAGTGTGGGTGAAGTGCTGGGCGTTTATCATCATGCCTATACGCATTATAAAGTCACCCTGCATGCATTCCACTGTTCCCTCAATTCCCGGGATATTCAACTCACCTTCCACACTGAATCAGCCTGGGTCTCCCTGGATTCCCTCGCTAATTACCCGATGGGAAAATTAGACCGGCTGATATCCCGGAAACTTCTATCATAAACAAACCTGTCAGCAGCCCTACCCCAACATGGTTATCCATGATAATATATTCAATAATATGAATATGTTGTCTGGTGAAAAAATCTCTGCCGAAAAAAACATAGCTGATATGTTGAAACTCCTGGGCCACAAAACCCGGATCAGGATTATCCTCGAAATCGGTGCAGAAGAAGCTTGTGTTTGCCACCTGGTAAATACATTGGGAGAGCGTCAGGCATATATCTCCCAACAGCTGATGGTTCTCCGTGATGCC
This sequence comes from Chloroflexota bacterium, assembly GCA_030608465.1. Classification (GTDB taxonomy): domain Bacteria; phylum Chloroflexota; class Anaerolineae; order Anaerolineales; family UBA11858; genus B10-G9. The sequence continues at coordinate 180 of JAUWEC010000200.1, read as the reverse complement.
GGTATTCTTAAAACCAGGAAGGAGGGACGCTTTGTTTATTACTCTCTTTCCTCCAATCAGCTGCTTGATTTAATAGGATTGGCCGGAAAGGTTGCCGGCACCCCGGTTAATCTTCTGGAAAGCCCCTATCAAACCAGTCAGTGCTTGTGTCCAAAATGTCATTCACCGCAAAAGTAGGAG
>JAUWEC010000261.1 GCA_030608465.1 Chloroflexota bacterium | reverse complement strand
GATATCAATTTGATCACCAAATTGATCAGTGAAAAGAAAATTTTTGATGTGACCATCGAAGCGCCCACCCTGGAAGAAATCTTCATCCATTATTACGAGTAGGGGTTAAGTATGAATATATTTAAACATGAGTTTAAATCGTATCTGAAATCAGTAGGCATCTGGTCAGTGTCCATTTTCCTGATTATCCTGATCTACCTGTCTGCTTTTTCCAGTATATCTGCAGATATCGAAACGTTAAATGAAATGCTGGCGAGTTTCCCAGAGGAGTTATTAATTGCCTTTGGCATGACTGAGATGGACTTTTCATCAATTGTTGGCATGTTTGGGTTGGTGTTCCTTTTTTGCCAGATCTGCCTGGCAATCCAGGCCTCAAACTATGGCTTTTCCCTGGTCTCGATAGAGGAAAGAGAGTTAACAGCGGACTTTTTGCTAGTGAAACCGATTGGAAGGATAAAAATCCTAACCGCCAAGTTATTGGCTGCGATTGCGAGTTTAACCATTACTAATCTTGTAGTTTGGGTGAGCAGTTTCCTGGTAATCAGCATGTTAAATGATGGACAGCCCTATGAAACCAAACCGCTGATAATGCTTTTGCTTAGCATTGTGGTGTTTCAAATGTTTTTCCTGGCAGTAGGAGTGCTGATTTCCCTCTTAATGAAAAGAGTTCGAAGTGTGACACCCTTATCAATGGCCTTGGCTTTCGGTATGTATGTGATCAGCGCTTTTGGCGGTATGCTGGGAGAGGATACCATCGATGTTATCTCACCCTTTAAACATTTTGAACCCAATTACATTATTAAGAATGCGGCTTATGACACACCCCTGGTCCTGATCAGCGTGATCACCATCCTGGTTGCGATTCCAGCCAGCTACCTGCTGTATTCAAAACGCAACATCCACACCGCGGTATAGGGCTTGAAAGGAGTTTAAATGATGAGAATTTATTTGCGAGAACTGAAAGCAAATTATAAATCCCTCTTGATCTATTGTGGAATCAGCCTCTTGTTCATGACAGTTGGATTTGCTAAGTTTTCAGCTTATGCGGAAAACCCGGAATTGTTAGCCATCCTGGACAGCATGCCCCAGGCCATGTTGGATGCCTTCAGCATGAATGCTTTTAACCTGACAACTATAACGGGATTTTTCGGTGTGATGTATGTCTTCATTGGATTAATATTATCCATCGCCGCGGTGATGTGGGGGAGTGACATCATCTCCAAAGAAGAACGAGATAAAACTGTTGAATTTTCGTTGACACTTCCGATTAAGCGGAGCACCCTGATCACAGCCAAAACTGCGGCGGTATTAACCAATTGTATTGTTCTGGCACTAGTAACTTGGGGCATTATACTGGTTAATACAGCCCGATATAACCCTGATGCAGAGTTTTATAATTTTGTTTCCCTGGGTATGGTGTCCCTGTTTATCATGCAGGGTATATTCCTGGCAGTGGGCATTTTGTTGGGAAGCGCAATGAAAAAACACAAGAACGCCGGCTCAGTGGCAGTATCCTTGCTGTTGGGCACGTATTTCATCTCAGTTATCGCGGGCTTAAATGAAGATTTCGAGTTCTTGAAATACTTCACCCCCTTTAAGTATTTTGATCCGGCTTCACTGCTGCATGAGTCGAAAATTGACCTTACTTTTGTCTGGCTGTCTATCGGAATCATTGCTGTGAGTTTGGTTGGCGCCTATGTAACCTACTCAAAGAGAGATTTATACATTTAAAACTCGGGAGCCTTAACACTCATGTGTTGGGATTCTGGGCGAAGCGATTTCCACTCCGCCATCGCCCGATCCCTGTGCAAGAGTACAGGGAAATGAGAGGGAGATTTTGATTTTCCCCTTCCACTGATGTCCTATATATCCAACAAGAAAAATCCACCCTTTCCGGGTGGATTTTTACTTTACTTCCCCAGATCGTTCCAACTTCTATCCGGAAGGATTATAGGCAACCGGTATTCCACATTCGGTCACACAAAATCGATTACTCCCAGCCTGGCCAGTTCATCCACGATGTCCTGGATCTCAGCGGAATAAGTCAGATCAACACTGGCTTTTTCCATAATATCAGCAATTGACAGCGGCCTGGCCTGGGGGAAAGGAAGGTGGAAGAGGAACTTTCCCTGCGAGGCGGTCAGGTTAATGTTGTGGACCTCCCGCTCGCGTCCATCCCCTTCCCAGATGGTGACAGAGCTGAAACAATCTCCGCTGCGGGCAACCGAATAATTTGCCCCGTTATTCTTCATTTCCCGCACCAGGCGTTCCAACCCTTCTCCCGGATCTTCCTTTTTAAACGCTCCCAGGTCCACTTCCAGCTTTATTTTAGTAGCAGTCAGGTTATAACGATAATAGGGTCTTTTCTTTTCGTGTACTTCAGTTTTATTGACAATACCTAACGCAGCCAGGCCGTCCAGAAAATCTTGTGCGGTCCGGATATGCAGCCCAAGCCGGGAAGCAGCTTCAGAGGCTGAAATATCCTGGTAGTTTACCAGCAGGATAAAGAAATCTTCACCATAGTCCTTTGCCAGGTATGAACTCATTAATGCAGCAGTCTTGTAATCCATCAAGCACCTCAACTTACATGAATGGGTTTAATCTCAAGGCCTTCATCATATCAATGATCCGCGTTTCCTGTCCATTCTTGGAAAA
>JAUWEC010000218.1 GCA_030608465.1 Chloroflexota bacterium | reverse complement strand
TCATGAGTTCATTGACACGTTTTATTCGGTTTGACGAAAAACCCAATTCCTCAGGTTTGGTTAGTTTTATCATCTACTCTCTCCTGCATCAGTGTGTAACCGGGCAGGATTGCTCACCTGCCTTAAACAGGACATGATCTGAATAGGGTTTAATGGATAAGGTTGAAAATTGTATTTATTAATATTCATATTTATCTGACAATACCGACAATTGTCCAAGCTAACCGGTGCCGAAGATTAAGTGCCAAGCACCAAGGCACCGTCAACACGAAGAGTTGCTCCCGATACAAAACTGGCTTCATCGGAGGCTAAGAAAAGGTTAGCGTAAGCTATTTCTTCAGGCTGGCCAAAACGACCCAATGGCTGATGCTTTTTCAGCTCTGTCAGGAATTTTTCTGGCATTGATTCCAAAATTTCTGTTTGGATCGAACCCGGAGCAATTGCATTTACCCTGACATTAAAACGACCAAATTCACGCGCCCAGACTTTGGTCATCCCGACAATACCGGCTTTGGTTGCTACATAGCCAGTCTGTCCAAAATTGCCATCAAGACCCACAACAGATGAGGTATTGATTATAGATCCGCTTCCCTGCTTGATCATATAAGGAGCAACTGCCTGGGTGCAGTTGAAGGTTCCCTTTAGGTTCACAGAAACAACCAGGTCAAAATCCTCTTCTGCCAGTTGTTTTACTAGCTCACCTTCCTTAACCTTGACCAGCAGTCCGTCTCGGGTAATTCCAGCATTATTGATCAGGATATCAACCTTGCCGGTCTTTCCGACAACATCATCAACCCAGACCTGAACTACTTGTCGATCAGAAACATCTACCCGGTGGTATGTGCAGCCAAGTTCTTCGGCGGCTTTTTTACCAACTTCTTCATTTCGGCCGCAGATAAACACATCTGCGCCTTGGTCAACAAACAATTTTGCGGTAGCTTTTCCAATACCCAGCGTACCGCCAGTTATTAATGCGGTTTTTCCTTTTAACCTCATGGATTCTCTTTCTCCTTTATTTTTATTTTTCGGTACTTTTTCATCAACTCCGATTTGTCTACTATATTTGCCCCAGTTTTTGGCAATACTGCAACGAAAAACACGGATTTCTGAAATTTAAAATAGACTATTTGCTCTTTCATCCATTGGATCAAATCATCTTCGGTCATTTCCCTTTCTGGGGTTCTGGCACATCCTCTTTTATGCCCATGAGCTCTTTGGCATAATCAACATATTCTTCAAAAGGAGTTGAAAACCTCACAACCAGTTTTGCCCCGTCTGGAGAGCCACCACCATGCATGCAGCCGGGAACACCGCCACCGATTGTCAGCCACTCAGCCAAGCGAGCTGTTTTATAGCGAGATTCAGCACTTGCACCACCCGCTTTATAGTATTTTTGCAGAACTTCTCCATATTCCGGGTTGGTAAAGTCTTGATACGATGGCATGCAGCCAGTTTCTACCATCCCTCCGCCGATCTCCTGTGTTAGACGTTTTGTCTCATAAGGCAGTGTAGCGACCATCACTTTATTGGTGTGGGCGGTGATTGGGTCAGCAACAAACGAGCCGGATGGATGCTGGAATCCCATCGCGCAGGCACCAACACCTAGCCCATATGTAATCTGATTATTGATGGACATATCCACAAATTTATTCATAAATGTTTTTATCGATAGCCCATTTGCTCGTGCCATCAACACCGAAGCGCCGATCATCACATCCCCCTGACCAGCAACACATGCACCAATGCAAGCCCGGTAATTTGCAGTGAAATACTGGATTATTTTCATGGTGTACTTAAATTCCCCGCACAGGAAGACACGTTCATTAGGCACAAATACATTTTCAAATAAAAGCAAGCCCTGTGTAATTCCTGTATTTGGCACCTCCCCTTCAGCTGTGTCCTCAAGGTCTCGACGATCGCTCGGCCGTGTAGCCTCAACAATCGTTAATCCTTCAATGTCGCGCGGAACCACACAAGCCAAAGAAAAATCCTTGTCTGATTCTTTGTATATACCTCCCGGCATTAAGAAAATCTCATGAGAAGCGGCTACACCGCAAATCATGAGTTTTGCGCCCTGAATGACAATTCCGTCATCTCGAATCTCTTTAATCCGTAAGTTCAAATCCGGATCTTCTTGCTCAGATGGTTTTAAGCTGCGATTACCTTTGGCATCTGTCAGAGCTCCGGCAACAACCAATCCTTTGTCTTGAGAATCCAAAATCCAGGCTTTTAACCGCTCCTGATAATTCGTCCCATATTCCTCATCCATGTCTTGAGTAACAGCCCACATCACATTTTGGGCGTTCCAACCAACACAAACACCTCCAGAACATGTTCCTGTACGGCGGTAATTCTGCCTTTTCATTTTCATGTTGGAGATGAGATCGTCTGAACTTTGCAGCATCGAGTTCCAACGATGAATTTTCTCACCCGTAAACGTTGAAGCCGTTGTGTATAAGTCAGACAGGTCTGGATCATGGGCAGCATCAAAATTCCGGGCATGGCTCTCAACTGTTCTTTTAGTTGCTGGGTGTTTAGTCACATCCTTGATTAATTCCCCAAATTTATAAATGTTGGGTTTCATTGATTTTAAGGATTTCAGGTATTCTTTTCGAGTTATTAGAGTCATGGGGGTTTCCTTTTTACCGATGCAAGGTTGGGATATCTTGTAACTGATAATCCATTTCCTGCTATCAAATTATAGAAACAAGCTATTTGTTGCTATTGATTAATCTCCACATAACCAGGATCTGTTCTCAGCACTCATCTTTTACCCCGGGACACCAGGGATGGAATCGGCAGCCAGTTGGTAGATCGCTGTAGCCTGTAGCGTGGAACCTCTCCCCAGAATCTGCCTTACTCGCGAGACTTGCTGGGATTTGGCGCTGGCAGCACAGATTCAAAAGCTTATGTTTGGAGATTTCAGGGATCTGACAGCACTTTTCTATTCGGTCCGATCCCAACAATCCGGCCTAAATATATCACCTCCATAATAAATATTTTGATAATAACGGGGGGAGAATAACACTTGGTAATAATTCTGGATTATTTCGCCTCCTTCCCACTCAGCAAGACCAGATATTCAATTAATGAATTAATTGATCGATCCAGTGCATTAGCTGATTTATTTACGCCATACAATACAGAAGCTCCTAACATGCCGATGAAGATACAATCAGTAACTTTCTTCGAGTCTAAATCTTCGGGAAATTCCCCCATGGTTTTGGCTTCGTCGAGAAGTTCAATAAGAACTCCTTTAAAACCTTCAAATCCCTTGTACACTTCTTTGACCAGGTGGGGACGGGTATCATCCAATTCAACAGAGAATGTGATAAAAATACATCCCCCAGGAAAATTTTCGGCATCTTTGAGGTATTTATCCCGATAATTACTGAGTATATGGATGATCTTTTTTGTTGGACTTTTAAATGATGTTGTAGAAGTCAGGACTCTCTCTCGCCAAATCTTTTGTGATTCTGCGAGTACTTCTCGGAATAAGTCCTCTTTGCTGGCAAAATGATTATAGAATCCCCCTTTTGATGTTCCGGCAGCTTCGATGATCTCATTTATTCCCGTATTTAAATACCCTTTGAGGGAAAATATTTTTTGTGCTTCGTGAATAATCGTTTCTTTATTATTCATAAATATATTCGTTTTATTATTAGGGAGACAGACCGGTCGGTCTCTGTTATAGTATATAATACATAATAAATGCGACTAAGTCAATCCCTCCTTATTGAATCCCTCAGTATTTTTTAGTTTTGGAGGAAAAAGATATGAATGTTCCCCTAAACCCTTTGGAATTCCGCCAGCGTGCAGTCTCCTTTTTCGGGCAGAAGGTTGGTATCGTTGATGGTTCGCTGCGGTTTACCTACCAAGAATACGATGAACGGG
>JAUWEC010000152.1 GCA_030608465.1 Chloroflexota bacterium | reverse complement strand
GCATTCCTATCTTTACCGAGGATACGGTCAAGCTGCTGAAGACGCTCAGAGTAAGCCCGGCACACATCCTCGGCATCTCCCTGGGAGGTATGATTGCTTTTCAGCTGGGGGTAAGTTTTCCCGAAGTGGTGAGGAGCCTGATAATCATTAACAGCACCCCGGAATTGATAGCCCACACGCTGAAAGACTGGCTGGGAATCTGGCAGCGGTTATTGATTGTGAGATTGATGGGCATGCGGAAAATGGGGGAGGTGCTGGGAGACCGGTTTTTTCCCAACCAGAACCAGCAGGAATTACGAGCTATCTTTGTTGAACGCTGGGCAGAGAATGACAAGACAGCCTACCTGGAAGCCATGAAATCGGCTCTCGGCTGGAGTGTAACAGACCGATTGGGAGAGATCCGCTGCCCGACCCTGGTAATCGGAGCAGATGGGGATTATTTTCCAACTGCAGATAAGGAAATCTATGTAAAGCGTATACCAGGTGCGAAACTGGTAGTGGTTGAAGATTCCAAGCATGCGCTGCCGGCAGAAAAACCAGACGAATTTAATAGGATCGTAAAAGCGTTTCTTGCTGGGTTAGACAGCAGGTGATTTCAGTAAATAATTACCCTGAATTATTCTTTCCTTTGCAGCCCTTAAGGGGAATCAAAAGAGGAGAATTCTAATTATGTTACGCACATATTTCGGCTTGTTCTTGATCGCCCATGCTGTAGCTCATGCTGGCTTGGCAGCTGCACCAACTCCTGGAGACCCCGATCCAAAACCGGGCGCTTTTTTCACAGGAGTCACCAGGTCCTGGTTGTTTCAGAAGTTTGGTTTAGATCCAGGTTTTGTACGCCTGGTTGGCATAATTCTGGTTGCCCTTTCAACCCTGGGGTTTGTACTTAGTGGTATGGGAACTCTGGGCGTTCCTGGGTTGAGCGAGATCTGGAAGGCAGCGGCCGGATTTTCTGCAGCGGTATCCATGATCTTGCTGATTCCATTTTGGCATCCCTGGCTTGTCGTTGGAGTTTTAATAGATATAGGGCTTGTGGTATTGACGTGTCTGAACAGCTGGCCATCATAAGTCATCATCCTGTAATACCAGAACATCACAGCCCGGAGGGAGGTTGGGATGATAAGCCAGGTCTGGTTACTACTATTGGAGGCGTACTTGCTGGGATCTTTCCCTTCGGCTTACCTGATTGTCAGGGTGAGCACCGGGGAGGATATCCGATACATGGGGGATGGCAATGTTGGTGAAAAGAATGCCCACGAGTCGGTTAGAAAACGGATTGGTTTTTCTATTGCAGCTGCTGATATCGGGAAAGGTTTTCTGGCTGTGACTGCCGCCAGACATTTCGGTTTTAGCGAAGGCCTGATCTTGCTGGCAGGAGGTTGTGTTGTACTTGGCCATGACTTTTCGATTTTCCTGGGATTTCAGGCCATCCCACTAAACAAATCCTATTCAGCATGTTGCTGCTGCCCTGGATTGTCCTAAGGAGGCTGATTCAAACCCGGCAAACCCGCCGTTTATCAGTTTAAGCCGAAATTTCCATCACAAATTTTCAACTGAATATATAATAGAATAACCATGGAAGGTAATCTTGATTATTAAACCCATCAATACACCCCTGCAAATAAAACAGGTAGCTCAAGTGGAAGCTGAAACCTGGGGCTTGAACCCGAGCGATACAGTACCGGATCACGTCTTAACAGCGATCGCCTATGATGGGGGTGTTTTATTAGGAGCCTATGATCGTGATCAGTTGATTGGTTTTACTCTGGGCTGGCTGGGAACCACCAGCCAAGAAGATGGGATTATAGCTGCAGACTACCTAAAACTGGTTTCCCATATGACCGGGGTACTTGACGGATATCGCGACCAACGGATCGGTTATAACCTGAAGTTAGCTCAACGTGAGTGGGCGCTAGCCCGGGGATTGGACCTGGTTACCTGGACCTATGATCCCCTGGAGAGCCGAAACGCCTACCTGAATATTCATCTACTTGGCTGTACAAGCCAGACGTATTATCGTGATTACTACGGTGAGATGTCTGACCAGATGAATGAAGGAATTGCCTCGGATCGATTACGGGTGGATTGGTGGATTAATAGTGATCGTGTAAGGCGCTGCCTTTCGCCATCTCCCGATCAGAAAATCCAGGCAGGATCAATTGAACTATATTTCCAGGGGGGAGTCCAGCTGCTCAACCCTACCAAGTTGGAGGGTGGTTATCACCTGCCTGGAGATCAAACAATTTCACCGTCAAAAACCAGATTGCTGATGGAAATACCAGCGGATATCCAGGCTATCCGTCAGAAAGACCGGGAGATGGGTGTTGCATGGCGCAGACATACCCGGGAGATCTTTGAATCAGTTTTTAGCGCCGGATACCGGGTGGTTGATTTTATTTATATCAGAGGGGAAACCCCTCAGAGTTATTACCTGTTGAGGAACGATGCCGATGAAGATTAAGCAGATCACAATCTATCACTTGAATATGCCCCTTGTTCATCCGTTTGAGACCAGCTATGGCCGGGAAACACAACGGGAGTGCCTGATCATCGCTGCTCAGACGGATAATTTGACTGGTTGGGGAGAATGTGTGGTGACGGATAAGCCCGATTATTCCTCCGAGACAATCTCAACAGCCTGGCATGTTTTGAAGGATTTCCTGATTCCAGCTGTGTTGAATGTTCACTTGCCATCGATAGAAGATTTAGTTGATACTTATCAATGGATTCGAGGACACTATATGGCGAAAGCTAGCCTGCAGGCAGCTGTCTGGGATTTGCTAGCTCAAGTTGAGGGGAAAAGCCTGGCTTCCAAGTTGGCGGAACCGTATGATGAGGAGCCAAAAGATCGAGTGAAAGTTGGTGTAAGCATTGGTATCCAGCCAACGATCGCTGATACGTTGACGCGAATCGAGGATTTTTTATCCCAGGGATTTTCTCGAATAAAACTAAAAATTAAACCTGGTTGGGACCTGGAACTGCTGAGCGCCGTGAGGGATGTTTTCCCCGATATTCCCTTAATGGTGGATGCCAATTCGGCATACACTTTGGGAGACGTGAGAATAATTCAACAAATGGATGATTTTAATCTAACGATGATTGAACAACCCCTGGCACATGACGATATTTACCTGCACAGTAAGCTTCAAGAATTAATAAATACTCCCATATGTCTGGATGAGAGCATTCACACTCCAGACCAGGCAGAATGGGCTTTGGAAATCAATGCCTGCAAAATTATCAATATCAAACCCGGACGCGTTGGGGGTCTCTGGGAAAGCCGCTTGATCCATGATTTGTGTGAAACGAGAGGAATCCCGGTCTGGTGCGGCGGTATGCTGGAAACCGGCATCGGGCGGGCGGCTAACCTGGCTTTAGCCAGTCTGCCGAATTTCACTTTACCATCTGATAATGGCCCGACGGAACGTTATTGGACGAAAGATATACTAGACGAATTATTTATACTCAATGGGGATGACAGCACCATCACTGTTCCAACTCAACCTGGATTGGGGATATCGGTAAACCTGGATCGAGTTGATAGATTTTTGGTGCGAAAAGAAAAATATCAATGACACAACCAACCCCGGGGCGATTTGGAAAAGACATGCAAAATAAACCGAAGAAAAAAACAGTTACCCTATTCGGCGCTTCCGGCAGTATGGGCTATGAAGCTTTTAAGGAACTCTGGAAAAGACGGGAGAGGTTTAATATCGTAGTTTTGCTGCTGCCAACCAGGAGAGAAAAGAAGCTTTTCCGAAGTTATGAAAAAGAAACTGGTATCAAACCCATCTCGGGGAAGGGAGTATCTCAAGGACGAGGGTTAAAGATTGTCTGGGGGGACGCAACCGAGTATCAGGACGTTGAAGAAGCTGTACGCGGAGCGGATTGGGTACTGAATGCCATGGCGCTGATTTCACCCCAGGCGGATTATTATCCGGAAGCCGCCCGCCGTGTCAATATTGACGGTATAAAAAACATACTTACGGCTATCGAAGCCCAGCCCAATGGATCCGAGCATATTAAATACATCCATACCGGAACAGTGGCTGAAACCGGTGATCGCCTGCCCCCGATCCATTGCGGCAGGGTGGGAGATCCTCTGAAGCCATCCATCTTTGATTATTATGCAGTGACAAAAATCGCCGGAGAAAGAGCTGTCCTGGAGTCCAATCTCAAATATTGGGCTTCCTTAAGAATGACCTTTATTATGCCGGTTGATAGTGAAGATTATTTCAGCCTCTGGGATTCGATTATGTTCCACCAGCCGATAAATACCTGCATGGAAAATATATCCAGCAGGGATGCAGGTTTTGGCCTGGTGAACTGCCTTAATATACCAGAGGATTCTGATTTCTGGAGGCGAGCCTACAATATGGGCGGCGGACCCGATATGAGGTGTTCCGCATATGGATTCATGACCAAAGCACTAAAATTGGGAGGTATTTCCTGCGCGGAAGTTGTCGCTGAAAGAAAGTGGTTTGCCCTGCGTAATTTTCATATGCAGTACTATGAGGACAGCTACCGAACCAATAGTTATTTAAATTTTTGGCGCGATTCCTTGGATGATTGGCTGAATGCTCTGGGGAAAGATATGCCGCTGGGATTAAAACTAGTTGCCTTTTTGGCCAGGAAACTACCCTTCTTTCAAAAAATTATCGAGAAAACCACCTACAACCGTATGCAAGGGATGGTCGAAAACCACAAAAACGGAACCGGGTATTGGTATACAAATCACAATGAAAAGAGAATCACTGCTTTTTATAAAGACTTTCAAACCTATGAGTCTATTCCCGACTGGGGCGCTGATGTTCCCCCATTGGTCCCGGATTATGATTGGATCCGACTGGACCATGGCTACGACGAAGGGAAAGACAAACTAGAGCTGTTTGACTTGGAAAAAGCAGCAGCTTTCAGAGGGGGGGAGTGCCTTTCTAAAATCTGGGATGGTGATCTGTACCAGGAGCTGTCATGGAAATGTGCCTCTGGACATAAATTCCTTGGTAAACCATATACTATTCTCAAGGCTGGTCATTGGTGTCCTGAGTGTGTGCCCCCTCCCTGGGATTTTGACCAGCAGGCAAAGAAAAACCCTTTCCTTGCCCAGGTATGGTATCCAAATCATGAGTATGAGGAAAATAATTTCTACCCGGAAGACTGCCTGAAAGATATTGCCGGCGCTGATCAGAGCAGTTCTTGAAACTAACCTCTGCCTCACTTGTTAACCTATATAATGGCGCAATATCAACCGATATTCGACTGATTCGAACTCAAAGGACTGATCCTGATGAAAAAATCCCTCGGACCACAAACCTTGATTTTTCCTACCCCGGTCTGGTGTGTGGGGACGTACGATAAAGAAGGCAATCCTAATGTAATGACCATTGCCTGGGGTGGCATTTGCTGTTCCAAACCACCCTGTGTGACCATATCTCTTCGCAAGGCTACCTATACCTATGGCAGTATTCTGGAAAGAGGTGCCTATACAATCTGCGTTCCATCCGAAAAATACGTTAAAGAGGCAGATTATTTCGGCATTGTTTCTGGCCGGGATGTCAATAAGTTTCAGGAGACCAATCTTACTCCGGTCAAATCTGATCTGGTTGACGCGCCCTATGTAGGGGAATTTCCTATGGTCTTAGAGTGCAGACTTATTCATCATTACGAGATTGGGCTGCATACTCAATTTATAGGTGAAATAATGGATCTTAAGGTGGATGAGATAGCATTAGGGGAGGACGAAAAACCGGATATCCAAAAAATTTCACCCATCGTATATGCCACAAAATCCCAGCATTATCATGGGGTTGGTAATCAGATTGGAAAGGCTTTTGAGATTGGCAGAAAACCTCAATGAAGGCGGAATATCAGGACATTTTTGTATTAAAAGGAAAGGGCATTGCTGGTGATCATAAATCTATCACCCTGCCGTTCACCCATGTCTCTTCCAGGGCGATTATTCTTAGAAAGAAGGATGGGGCAATTTTGGGTGCCCTGCACCACCCGGATGGGAATTATGCTTTACCCGGGGGAGCCATTGATGATGGAGAAAGCGCCGAGGACGCCCTGCAGCGGGAGCTCGAAGAAGAAGGAATTCGTCTGATCGGCAGTGATGAAGAATGGCGTGAACGCTTAGGTGTTGATTATTACGTCGGATACAATGAGTTATGCCTGTGGTATGTATTCATCGTTGATGATGTAGAGACACAAGAAAACAAAGAATTATTGAATATCAAATGGATACAACAGAATGACGATCTCTGGTATCCTTATGTGCGGGAAAAAATCCTTTTGAATTTACTGTAGCATGTTCCTGATCTGGTAAACATTAATCCAGATTAAATGAGGGATATAGGCAGGGATCGTAATCACAAACTAATTCCCGCTCCGCGTTTCTCACCTTATCTATCAAAACCTGCGGAGGCATTTCAAAATCAACCAGGCCTTTGAGGCAAAGGAGATCTGAATGAGTGCCCAGAAGATTACAGTCGTAACGGATAGTTCCGCCTCTTTGCCCGCTGAGGTCAAGTCCGGGTTAAGGATTTGTGTGATTCCCCTCTGGCTGGTTTGGGACAATGAATCCTACCGGGACGGGGTTGATATTCACCCTCACGAGTTCTACCAGCGTTTAAAAAACTCAACCACTCTTCCTTCCTCAACCCAGCCATCGGTAGAAGAGTTTAAGGAATTTTTCCAGAAATGTGCTAAAGATTGTGATGCCATCGTTAACGTGCTCGCTTCCTCCAGAATCAGTGGTACAGTTGACAGCGCTTTAGCTGCCAAAGAATTCATTCCGGATTGTTCCATTCATGTTGTTGATTCTTGTTTCAGCGCCATGGGACAGGGGTTAATTGTCATGGCAGCTGCCCGGGCTGCCGCTGAAGGTAATCCGGTTGACCAAGTTGTAGCAGCTGCAGAAAAAATGCGCGAAATGGTTAATCTTCTGTTTGTGGTTGATACGCTGGAGTATCTTCACAAAGGCGGCCGCATTGGCGGCGCAAAACGGTTGCTGGGTACAGCGTTGAATATAAAACCGATCCTAC
>JAUWEC010000262.1 GCA_030608465.1 Chloroflexota bacterium | reverse complement strand
GGTTGGAGGGCTAACTCCATTAAGCTGACAAAGGGCAGGGCAGTGTTTTGATTCTTCAAATACCAATCCTGGGCAGGTAGATCAAATTCACTCACCAGGCTGGAGCCTACCTTCACCTTTTCTACCTCACCTTGGATATCGATTACCCGATCTAAGAAGCGGAGATCTCCGTTTGGAAGACGGGGTATCCTTCGGTCTTCAAAACTTGAAAAAGTACTCCCAAAACATTTCTGATGATCACCCCTGGTAAATTCTACAATTTGTTCTTTGGTAAAGAGTGAATCAGGTTTATAGCTGAGGGATGTATCTAGTGACGGCGCTCCTGTTTGGAGTCGTATCATTCTGGTGAGATTGTGAGTTAGTGTCTGCTGTGTGGAAAGAAATTGTTGATGGCTTTTTGCAACATCAGTTGAAAGGCGTGTGAGGTTCTCCAGGTAATTGGCATGAAGAGCCGCTGGAATAGGTTGTTTGTCAACCCGGCTTTCAACCTGTGGCCTTGACTTTTGATGATGAGCAGCCTTCCATTTTATTTCTTTGCTGGATTCAATTGTGGCTGGTATCTTGCCGTTTCCTCGAATTTGTTCTGGTGATATTTTCTTCTCGCCAGGATAAAGGAGCTTTAGATCGAGCGGTACCTGGTGGCTGACCAGCAAGCTGAGGACTTTTAGCACACCTTTATAATCAGATTGATGTTTTTTGTTAATGGGTATAACTGCGTGGGGCTGTGAATCCAGAATTTTTTCAATCCAACGAGAACAGGTTTTCTGTGGACCTACTTCTATGAAGATCCGGATCCCATCTTGATAGAGACTATTTACCAATTTCGGAAAATTGACTTGAGTACAGGTCATTTTAGCCATATCTTGGGATAGTGTATCTGTATCAAGTGATAATGGTTTGTAATCCGCTGCGGAGTAAAATTGCATGTCTGATCGCGGGTGCACATCATGGGTGTAAAGGTAATTAAAATCCGGATAACTTGACTGAATTGCCGGGTTGTGGATTGCAGAGTTAAAGGGCATGGGTAGAGCATGACATGCCAGGTCGGAAATTACTCTCCGGCAGGCGTCAATTTTTCCAGCAATAACTACTTCATCGGAAGTATTTATAATGGTCAGGAACACTTGGGGTTCTTTTTCTAAGGCGATTTCCACCTTATGAACTGGAGCTTTCAGAATGTAAGAACCCCAGAAATTATCCTCCAGATTCTCATCTTTCCAAAAACTGCGAACCGCAGTCATTGGTCCAAAAAGCTGGGTCCTAAATAATGATGAATTTTTTAATTTTTCGCTGCTATTTCCTCCATTTTGCCAGATGTTATTTCCAAATAACATGCTGATTTCTCCAAGGCTGTATCCAAAGGCAGCGTTTGGGGAGATATCAAATATATTTCTAAGAATCAAGGTGTGCAATACAGAGATGCTTATGCCAGATTCAATTAATTCACTTGGATGATTATAGAGGTTGAGCAGTTGCTCATTTGTTTGATTTTCGCGATCCGGATGGAGATATCGCGGGAATAGAAGTTCCTCTGCAAGAGAATAACTGATGTTCTGGATGGTCTTCTTAACTAGATGGTGTAAATTAGGAAAATAATCAAATAACTCTCTCCCCATACCAGGGTAAGAATTGAATGCTCCCGGATAGACAAATGCCACACCTTCCTTGCCCAGGGGTTGGGGAGTAAAGTAACTGCCTTTAGGACTGCTCCAAGTTATACCAGTTTCAAAAGCTCGAGGAACTCCTTTTTTTGCATGGTCGATTTCTTTCAGAAAATCCTCTTGGTTAGTACCTATAAAGGTGCAAACATAACCGGGTTGTTGTACAGATGGAAACTTTGCATAGACATCTTTCGCTAGCTGTTTCACCGGAGTAGTGGTCCTTAGGTCAGTCTCTAAGAGCTGAATTTGATGCTGAAGCTCTGTGGCATTATTTCCCCATAATGGAATCAGAATTGGTTCGTTTCCAGAAAGGTACGGTCGAACATTAGGTAGGGGCTTTGAAATTCTGGGTTCCCGCAAGATGAGAAAATGTCTTTTGCCGGTTATATTTCCCGGTTGAATTAACATCGCCGAACGATGAAATCCGTTTCCCCGGTCTAACCAGGGTCTGGATTGTTCTGGAATATAAAAAGGATGTTTTTCAACCGAAGAAGATATATCTTTACTGATACCCTGCGAACTTTTTGGTATGATCTTACGACTTAAAATGAGTGAGGCATGGATGAGACCGGCCAGTCCGCTTTCATCTGACACGCGGGGGTATATACTTCCTAGAGCAATCTCCGGGAAACGTTCGCCAGATTCAAACATTTCTCCCAGGATATCGAACTCGCCTTGATTGATATTTTTTATGCCCTGACTCAGTTCAAGATAGCCAACTGGAGCAGATGTTAACTGTTTATCTACTGTCTGGCCTGGTTGAGTTTCAGCCACCAATTCAATTTGAGCGTACGCTGGGATATTTCGACTGGGATGAGCTAAAAGCATGCTTCCAGTCCCCTCATCTGAAGTTATTGTTAATAAAACTACACGATCTGGATTCTCCTGGATCCAACTATCTGCTAGTTGTATCGCTTGAAAAATCGCTCCTGACTCAGCCGGTATGGTCCCAATTTGAGTTGATTTTCCAAATACACTTTGATCTGAATTT
>JAUWEC010000173.1 GCA_030608465.1 Chloroflexota bacterium | reverse complement strand
ATCGCAATTTATGCCCTGGTTGTAGCGCTGGCGATTAAGTTCGTGCCTGTTACACCACTGTTAGTACATTAAGGAGGATATCGTGGGTGATGCATTGTCAGCTATGGGGATCAATGGTCCTTTTTTGATATCCCAGATTGTAAATTTCCTGATTATGTTCGGTCTTATAACCGTTCTGCTCTGGAAACCTGCCAGAAAACGCCTGGATGAACGCCAGGCTATGCTTCAAAAGCAAATTGAGGATACTGAAGCAGCAGCGGAGCAGCGTGATCAAATCGGTCAAGAACGTGAAAAAGTTCTTGCTGAAGCTAAAAAAGAAGGGGATAAGATTGTCGCCCAAGCTTACGAACGGGTTGAGGCTATTAAAAGTGAGGCTTCAAAGGAAGCAAAAAAGATCATTCAAAAAGCCCAAGTCGATGCCAAAGAAGAGGAACTGATTCTATTAAAGGGTGTCCGCGATAAGGTTGCGGTTCTGGCAATCGCAGCGACTCAAAAACTGCTGGGTGTTTCTTTGGATGAATCCCGACAGCATGCGTTAATTGATGAGTTCTTTTCCAGTGTTCAAGATGGGAAAGTTGTCGTCCTCGAAGGAGAGGATATTCAAGGCAAGTCAGCTATTGTTACCAGTGCCCTGCCGTTGAAAGACAAAGAAAAAGAAATCATAAAGAAGGATATTCTCAAACGAACTGCTGAAGATACTGAAGTTGTTTTTGATGTTAATCCTGATATTTTGGGTGGACTGTCCATCCGGATAGGTGATAAAGTATTTGATCACTCCGTTTCGTCCCAACTTGCAGGACTGCGTTCCCGTTTCTCGTAAACGGATAACGTTTAATCTGGTGTAAAATAAAAACGCCCAGCATTTTGCCTTGGGCGTTTTTGTACTTACAGGAAGAAAGGAAAAGGAGATATTTTAGTGGACTTGGAACAAAGACGGGAGTTAACTGAAATTTTTCAAGAGATTCAGATCATCAATAATCCCCCTGATGGAAAAATTAACCTGACGGGAATAAGCATTGATTCCAGAAAGGTGAGAAAAGGTAATCTTTTTTTGGCAATCCCGGGCACGAGTGTTGACGGTCATGCTTACATTCAGGATGCAGTTGAGAATGGTGCTGCTGCAGTGGCTGGTTCTAACCCTTCCCGGCGTTACCAGAATCTCCCTGTTCCATATCTGCAAATTGTAAATTCCAGAGAGGCGTTGGCACACCTAACGGCTGCCTGGTATGGGTATCCTGCCCGGAAGCTGATTGTGATTGGTGTCACTGGTACCGATGGTAAAACAACCACAGTGAACCTGATTCATCAAATTCTATTAGCGGCAGGATTTCAGGCAGGGTTAATTTCCACGGTAAATGCCGTGATTGGAGACCAAACTCTAGACACTGGATTTCATGTCACAACACCAGAAGCGCTTGATGTCCAGCGCTACCTGGCAAGGATGGTGGAGTCAGGTATCACCCACGTGGTACTCGAAGCCACTTCTCATGGGCTGGCTCAAAAAAGAGTGGCTGCCTGTGAGTTCGACATGGGTGTGGTGACCAACGTCACTCATGAACACCTTGATTACCACAGTGATTTCCAGGGATATCTGGATGCCAAAGCTGAGCTGTTTCGATTGGTCTCCGTTTCTAAAAAGAAATCCGCTCCATACACGAAATTGGCCGTTTTGAATAAAGATGATGGTTCCTATTCTTCGCTGAAGGGAGTGGTCGGCAATGTCGGAGTCAAAATGATTGATTATGGAATTATCAGCGCTGCGGACTATCAGGCGAAAAATATTCAACCTGTTCCGGCTGGATTGGCCTTTACAGTAGAAAAAGCCAATCAAAAAACTGAGTTCCAAACTTCATTGATTGGTGACTATAATGTCTCAAACTGCTTGGCTGCTGTGGCTTTGTGTATTGAAGGACTTGGTATTGATTGGCAGAAAGCTGTTGATGGCGTAAAAAATCTACTTGGCATCCCGGGGAGGATGGAGGGTCTTGATCTGGGACAAAATTTCTCTGCTATCGTTGATTTTGCTCATACTCCCAACTCCCTTAAACGTGTATTAACTACGGCCCGGGAAATAACCTCACATCAGGTAATCGCTGTCATCGGATCTGCCGGGTTACGGGATAAGGGAAAAAGACGATTGATGGCGGAGGTATCAGCGGAGTTGGCAGATTTAACAATTTTAACTGCCGAGGATCCCAGAACAGAATCCCTGGCTGGAATATTACAGGAAATGGCAGACGGTGTGATCTCGATGGGGGGAATTGAAGAGCAGAATTTCTGGCGTGTTCCTGACCGGGGAGAAGCCATTCGGTTTGCCTTGCAGCTTGCCAAACCAGAAGATGTGGTCATGATCTGCGGTAAAGGTCATGAACAGTCAATGTGTTTTGGAGATACCGAATATCCCTGGGATGACAGAACCGCGATGTTATCCGCCCTCGCGGAGTATCTGGAAATGGATGGTCCGGATATGCCCTATCTGCCGACACAGGATCAGTAACCTTTCTTTTGCAGGGGGAATCTGATCTATAGACAAAATAACTATTGACAATTTACAGTTAGTTAGGTAAGCTATAACCATACAGCTTGTTTCAGCGTGTTGGGGAGGAAAATATGCCTGGTTACCGGAGAGGAAAATCCCGCCCCTGTCATCAACGGCAGAGAAGGGGGATGCGGTTAATTCTACGTCCCAGCTTGTTGTTATTGCTTGCTGAGAAGGAATCTCATGGGTACGAGTTATTTGACCAGTTATCCGCTTTCGGATTTGATCCACTACGATTGGACTCGAGTGTTGTTTACCGGGATCTGCGTGATATGGAGGAATTGGGTTTGATTGATTCTTACTGGGATGATGACAGTAAAGGACCGAAGCGCCGTGTGTATAGAATTCTTGATGAGGGATCAATTTATTTAGCGGATTGGATGAATGTTTTAGACATCATTCAAGAACAGATGAATCAACTTATTAATAGATACAATACAAGTCTAGTGTAAAAGGAGGGTATTCAATCATGGTAGAGGAAAATCAAAGAGGGAATTTTGGGCAGGGTAGAGGGTTTGGCCGCGGGCGGGGACGGGGGCAAGGGGGAGGGCGCCGATCCGGAGGAATGAGGGCTGGAGGTTATTGTGTATGTCCCTCTTGCGGGCATAAAGAGAAGCACCAGGCAGGAAAACCTTGTTTTGAAAAAAAATGCCCTGAATGCAATACTGATATGGTGCGAGAATAGTTTACCTTCTGATAAATAAACCATTTAGGTTTTGGATGAAGTTTCAGAAAAATAATTTGATCCCGGGTTTTTTCATTTGTTTAAATTCGAGAGGATGATTCCTGGATCAGATCTACTGGATGGTTGATGAGATTAAATTACCACAAGGATAATCGATGATAATTGCTGTATCTTCACCAGATGGAAAGTTTAGTACAGAGTTTAGCCCCCGATTTGGGAGGTGTAATTTCTTCATAATTATTGACACGGATACGCGTGAATGGGAATCAAAACCCAATCCCGCCGCGAACGCCCGCGGAGGTGCTGGACCACAGGCAGTTCAGTTTCTCTCAGCATCTGGCGCCGAAGCTGCTATTACAGGGCGGTATGGACCGAATGCTTTTACAACCCTGAAAGCAGCGGGCATCCGAGCCTACATCGCCGATGCTGGAACCCCGGAGGAACTGCTGGACCGTTTCTTAGCTGGAACATTGGAAGAGGTCAATGCCGCAACTGGCGGGGAATTGCATCATTAAGAGAGACAAGTTATGAAAATTGCTATCGCCAGCGGGAAAGGAGGCACGGGTAAAACAACAATAGCTACCGCTTTTGCACAAGCACTTTCTAGAGCGGAGTATTCGGTTTCACTTCTGGATTGTGATGTTGAAGGGCCTAACTCTCATATTTTCATCCAGCCTGAATTTGACCAATTCGAAGATGTAAATATGTTAATACCCAGCGTGGATGATGAAACTTGCACAGGCTGCGGTCAGTGTGCAGAAGTCTGTCAATTTCATGCTATTGTGGTTATCGGTGGACAGACCCTTGTTTTCCCTGAGATGTGTCATGGTTGTGGAAGCTGTACATTGATATGTCCGGAGGAAGCCATCACTGAGATCCCCAAGCGTTTGGGAATCTTAGAGGGAGGTCTTTCACAGGAAGGGATCCGGTTTGGTCATGGAATATTAAATATTGGGGAGCCAATGGCTGTTCCCGTGATCTCGAAACTTAAAAAGTGGCAGGATCTTATGGATGCGGAAGTTGTCCTGATAGATTCTCCCCCTGGAGCATCCTGCCCGGTGGTTGAGTCTCTACGGGGGGCAGATTATATTATCCTGGTTACTGAACCAACCCCTTTTGGATTACATGATTTGCGGCAGGCTTACAAAGTCACCCAAGAGCTTGGGATACCTGCTGGTGTCATTATCAATCGTGATGGTATAGGAGACACAGGAGTTGAGCAATATTGTGAGGAAGTGGGTTTACAGATCTTTATGCAAATCCCGCTGGAGCGTAAAATCGGTCAAGGCATTGCTCAGGGAAAATCACTCCTTGAGATAAAACCTGAGTACGAAAATCGTTTTCTACAACTGTATCTCCAGATTATTGAAGCTTTATCGATTGTGGACAGGTCATGAAACAATTAGTTATCCTTAGTGGAAAAGGAGGAACTGGAAAGACCAGTGTAGCTGCAGCATTTGCACATCTGTTGTCTTTGCAGAACACACCATCTAAAACCGTTTTTGCAGATGCAGATGTAGATGCCGCTAATCTGGAGCTGGTTCTCTCACCCTCTGTTATTAGTAAGGAGGAATTTTGGGGAGGATCAATTGCCGAGATTGACTCTGATGATTGCACTTCCTGCGGCATTTGTGCGGAGGTGTGCCGGTTTGATGCAGTGATTGTCAAGGAAGACCTTTATACAGTGGATCCCATTGCTTGTGATGGGTGTGCGGCTTGTGTTTATCAATGCCCGGAAGAAGCAATTTCAATGAAGGAACAATTGGCAGGGGAGTGGTATCAATCAGAGAGTCTTTACGGACCGCTATTTCATGCAAATTTAATACCTGCTCAAGAAAACTCAGGCAAACTTGTCACATTGGTTAAACAACAAGCACGGCTTCTAGCTCTTGATGAAGCAAAAGACCTGGTTCTTGTAGATGGGCCTCCCGGTATCGGATGTCCGGTTATCTCAGCGGCTTCAGGGGCTGATCTAGCGCTAATTGTGGCTGAACCGACTGCTTCTGGTGTGCATGATATGCACCGGGTTCTTAAGACAACAGCGCATTTTGATGTCGAGTCACTTATTTGTATCAATAAAGCGGATATTTATCCTGAAGGTACGGAGGCGATCGAGAAATTTTGCCAGAACGAAGGGATCCGCGTTGTTGGAAAAATACCGTTTGATTTGGCTGTGACGGAATCAATGGTCCAGGGAAAACCGGTGACTGCATATCAAGCAGATTCTCCTGCCAGTTTGGCGATTCACGATCTCTGGAAAGAAGTTATGGATGTGATACAGGATCTTGGAGCATGAACGAGAATAAAGTTGAGAGATTAGAACAATTAATTATTGCTCGTTTACGGCTGGTCATCGATCCGGAAACTCGGGCTGATGTGATTCGAATGCGTTTAATCGAGAATTTATCTGTTAATGAGGAAGGTCATGTAAAATATACTTTTCGGCCGTCCTCCCCGGTTTGCCCAATTGCGGTATCATTAGCACAACAAATTAAAATAGCTGTCTCGCAAGTGCCGGGTGTACATACTCAGGATATTAAGGTCGAAAATTATGTTGGAGCAGAACAATTAACTATGTTAATCAACCGGTGAAGATAGCCCGCCCTGGAGTGGCTGGAAACCGGACAACCTAAACAAGATATAGAAGTACTTTTTCCGGAATTACGAATATTAACTTAATCAAGGAGAAATAAATTCATGCGTATAGCAATTTCAGCAGATAACAGCAATGGATTAGACAGCATCATAGGACAGCATTTTGGCCGTTGTCCTTTTTTTGCCCTGGTAGAAGTAGATCAGAACAAAATTCAATCTGTTTCGATGATTGAAAATCCCTTTTATGAAGGGCATCAAGTGGGTCAGGTCCC
>JAUWEC010000240.1 GCA_030608465.1 Chloroflexota bacterium | reverse complement strand
TTCGCGGGATACAGGGCGCATCATGTTTTCAGCAACCGTTTCAACCAGCCGGCGAGTCTGAACCAGCGGTTTAGGCATTTCAAAACTAATCATTTTCTTTCTCCTTTATCTTTCACTGGGCTGAAGAGGGATAGAGTGACCCTATCCAGATCAGTAATAAGCTGGTGGATCGTTTTTACACCATCACTAAGCCGGTAAAGGCAGCAAATCCCCGTCCATTCCTCATCCACATTTCCACAGGATGTTCCCTGATATAACCATGACCGCCTAAAATTTGTACAGCCGCGTCGGTAACCATCATAACCATGTCAACCGCACCGTTATAAGCCAGGTAAGCGTGTTTGTCAGCTTCCTCTTTCCCTTCATCGAGCATCCAAGCTGCTTCCCAGGCTAGCAAACGGATTGCTTCTATATCGGTGCCCATTTCTGCAATCAAAAAGGCAATGGCTTGCTTTTGAGCTACTTTAACCCCAAAGACTTCTCTTTCTTTTGCATAATCTACGGCATAATCAAAGGCCGCCTGGGCAACACCCACTGCCATAGCTGCCAGGGCTACCTGGCTGGAAGCCATTATGGATTTTAGACTGTGACCTTCGGAACCGTTTAACCGATAATTTGCAGGAATCTTGACTTTATCCAGGGTGACGGAATAAAGGGGGTAAGCATGGATACCGAGCGTTTTTTGCCGCTCACCCACCGAAAGTCCTTTAGTTCCTTGGGGGACGATAAAACCTTGCGTTTCTCCATCAAAATTGGCGTAGATGAGCAGGACTTCCGCTTCTGCAGCAAAGGGAACATAAGTTTTTTCTCCGCTGATTACGATTGAATCTCCGTCAACGACAGCGGAAGTAGAAAGATCCCAGGGATCAAAATTAAAACAAGGTTCGATTAGAGCAGCTGTATATGGTTTCCACTCTGCAGCAATCACAGCAGGGAGATATTCTTTTTTCTGTTCCTCTGATCCTGAAAATAAAATTGGAAGTGCAAATAGATTGGGTGTCATCACAGCCAACGCTGTTGATAGATCCCCATATGCCATTGCTTCTGCGGCCAGTACACCGGTTAAGGAGGAGTATTCCCCAAAACCGTCATAATCCTCGGGGATGGATGCCTGGAGCACACCAAACTCCCAGCCCTTTTCTATTAAATCCCGGGGAAGTTCGGATTTTTCATCCGCTTCCCGGGCGGCGGGACGCATGTCCTGATCAGCATACCGCTTCACTGCATCCAAGAGCATCTGTTGTTCTTCTGTAGGGGTAAATGAATACATAAATGCCTCCGAGAAAAATAAACGGGTAGAGAAAATCTGGTGGGATGTTAGGTTGGTTCTCGTTAACCGGGGAATTTCTTCCTTGAAATATTCAGTGATACCCAGGTAGAAAAATTTGTCAGTTCATCCGGGTAAATTTTTGATCCTTTCCAGGTACACCTCCTCCTTTAGATTACTTGTATTTCTAAGTTTATTCACGAATGAGTAAACCTTGAATAAAGAGATCTGCAAAGTGGTCTGCTATTTCGTTTGGAGAGAGCGGGCCATCTTCCCGGTACCAGGTTATTGTCCAGTTGAGCACTCCCAGCAGGGCTTTGGTTGTCAAGGCAGGTTGGTGGGAGTGGAGCTCTCCAGATGATATTCCTTCTTCGATAATTTCTCGCCAGATTTGTTCAATGCGGTCCCGCCGGGGAATGTGGAGGTCAATAAATTCCGGCTCCAGAGATTTATGTTCTAAAATAAGTACAGAGGATAGCGACCTGTTCTCCGCCAAAAAGCTCAGGTAGGCCTGCATTGCCTGGCGAAGTTTCTGACTTGGTGATAAGTCTTTAGCTTCTACTGCCTGAAGCCGTTCAATGATGAGATCCAGCGCTTCATCCAGCAACGCTAACAATATTTCCTGTTTGCTGGTGACGTGATGGTACAGGCTGCCTTTTTTCAGTTCAACAGCTTCCGCTATATCCCGCATTGAAGCTGCATGATAGCCTTTTTCCTGGAATATTTGAGCCGCAGCCCTGAGAATATCATCCCGGGACAAGATTACCTCCCTACCGACCGTTTGGTAGTTTAAGCGTAACAAATTCTTCGCAGAAAGTCAAGCGATATTCCGTGAATTGATCTAAGGCAGTCCATTTAGGAATTTCAAAACAGGATGATGTTATACTACTGAAATCGTCATTCTTTTTATATCCCAAGGACAATAATTATGACCAAAGAGTTAACCCGCCGGCAAAAAATGATGTATGGGGCAGGGGATATTGGCTTTAGCCTCACCTCCACAATCTTGGGCGTTTATTTCCTATTCTTTATGATTGAAGTCGTTGGGCTCCGTCCGGCAGTAGCCGCGATACCGATAGGCATTGGAAAAGTATGGGATTTCATTAACGATCCTATTTTTGGTTACCTCTCTGATCGGACCCGGACCCGGTGGGGGCGCCGCCGGCCTTATCTGCTCTTTGGTGCACTCCCGTTAGCCCTTACTTTCACCATGCTCTGGTACCGGCCGGGTTTTGAAAGTACAGCTGCTCTGGTTGTCTACTACTCTGTGGCATATATCATTTTTGAAGCATCCGCTACGCTTTTGTATATGCCGTATTTTGCCCTCACACCGGAATTGACCTCTGACTATGATGAACGCACCTCTTTGACGAGTTACCGGATGTTCTTTTCAATCCTGGGCAGCCTGCTCGCCTTCACATTGCCCCTGATCATTATTGGATCATTCATACCTGAGAATGCCCCCAAGGTTTTGCTCATGGGGGCGATATTCGGATTAATGTCTGCACTGCCGATGTTCATAACATTTTTCGGAACAAAAGAACGGGAGGACTACAGTGATCTCGAAAAACCAACATTGTGGGAATCCATTAAATCAGTTTGGAAAAATGTGCCGTTTCGTTATGGTTTGGGGATTTTCCTCGCAACCTGGATCTCTGTAGATATTCTACAAACCAGCCTGTTGTTTTATATTAAGTTCGTTGTTCAACGAGAACCTCAGAATGACATTATCATGGCCACAATTTTCGTAATTGCCATGTTCGCTCTCCCTATCTGGAACTGGGTCTCAAAACGTTGGAGCAAACGTCATGCATATATGTTTGGAATAGCATTTTGGGCAGTGGTGCAGTTAGCCCTCATTACTATGACCCCGGCAACGCCCCTGAGTATAATCTTGATATTGTGCTCAATGGCGGGAATCGGTGTGTCAGCAGCTCATGTACTGCCCTGGGCAATCCTACCCGATGCTATTGAGTGGTACGAGTTCCAGACCGGTGAGCGTCACGAAGGTATGTTTTACAGTGTCACAACGCTAGCGCGGAA
>JAUWEC010000234.1 GCA_030608465.1 Chloroflexota bacterium | reverse complement strand
GCAAGATGTAAACATGAGAATGCGGTATTTCCCCAAACCTGTAGTCGTTGCGCCAGCTGGATTGGCTTTGGGTGGAGGCGCTGAAATCACAATGCATGGAAACCGGGTAGTGGCAGCAGCCGAGTTATACACCGGCCTGGTGGAGGTTGGCGCTGGAGTGATACCAGCTGGCGGCGGGACAAAAGAAATGATCCGCCGGCTTATCAACCCGCCGATGCAGACTAAAGATGCAGTCGTATTTCCCTACCTTCAGCGGGTATTTGAACAGGTCGGGCAGGGAGCTGTTGCTAAAAGCGCCCTTGAGGCCCAGGAGATGGGAATCCTGAGCGCTGCGGACCGAATCGTGATCAATCGTGATCATCTGCTGGCTGAAGCCAAGCGCGAAGTGCTGCATATGGCTGAATCAGGATATACACCGCCAGCACCTGAAAAGATCTTCGCTGCTGGCAGGGATGCCCTCTCCGGTTTAAAAATAGGATTGCACAATTTTAAGGAAGGCGGTTTTATCACCGATTATGAAGCAGTGATCGGGAGTAAACTGATCTTTGTTATGACCGGCGGTAATATTTCCCAACAGACCTGGGTGGATGAACAATATTTCCTGGACCTGGAAAGGGAAGCTTTCCTCTCCTTATGCGGTGAAAAGAAAACCCAGGAGAGAATGTGGCACCTGCTTCAAAAAGGGAAGGTCCTTCGAAATTAACGGGAAATAACTCGGGGACCGGATCAGATCCGATCCGGTTTCTACTCCATTCCCGAATTGACGGCAAGGAGATTTAAATGATATCAACACTTGACCCGAAACACGATCCGGTAATTGTGGCAGCGGCAAGAACTGCTATAGGGAAAGCCAAACGCGGAACCCTGAAAACAGTCCGGCCTGAAACGATGGCTGCTGCTGTAATTAAGGATTTGCTAAAAAGAGCCAATAATCTGGATCCAATGGAACTGAATGATCTTATTGTAGGATGTGCCTTTCCCGAAGGGGAACAGGGGATGAACATTGCCCGCCTGATAGGTTTCCGGGCAGGTCTCCCGGTGGAAATCCCAGCTGAAACTGTTAACCGCTTCTGTTCCTCCGGGGTACAGAGTATTGCGCACGCTGCCCAGGCTATCACTGCCGGCTACCTGGATGCCGCGATCGCCGGGGGAGTTGAATCCATGAGCATGGTACCCATGACTGGATACAAATTCAGTCCGGATGCAACCCTGGCAGATGAATACCCGGAAGCTTATACCAGTATGGGTATTACTGCGGAGAATGTATCTGTTCAATATCAAATTAGCCGGGAAATGCAGGATGAATTTGCCCTGCTTAGTAATCAGAAAGCTGTTAAGGCAGTCGAATCCGGTCGTTTTGATCCTGAAATTGTCCCCCTAACGGTGGAAATCGAATTACCGGATGGAGTAAAAGAAATCCTATTTAACCGGGACGAGGGCCCGCGGGCAGACACCAGCCTGGAAGCATTAGCAAAACTCAGGCCTGCGTTTAAGTTGAGTGGATCGGTCACTGCAGGTAATTCATCCCAAATGTCAGATGGAGCCGCAGGAGTGATAATCATGTCGCGGGCAAAAGCTGAGTCTCTTGGACTAAAACCATTGGCCCGTTTTGTTTCCTTTGCTGCTGGCGGTGTAGCTCCAGAAGTCATGGGATTGGGTCCAATCAGCGCGGTTCCCAAAATTTTAGAACTAAGCGGCTTTTCTCTTGATGACATTCAGCTAATTGAATTAAATGAAGCCTTCGCTGCTCAAGGATTGGCGGTCATCAGGGAATTGGGATTAAATGAAGAAATAACCAATGTGAACGGTGGGGCTATTGCCTTAGGGCACCCACTGGGTTGCACAGGTGCAAAATTATCTGTCCAGATGATCCACGAACTGAAAAAACGTGATCTGGAATTTGGGCTGGTGACTATGTGCATCGGCGGCGGTATGGGGGCAGCTGCAATATTCCAGAACCTAAATTAATAAAATGGTCCCTAAAAGGAGAAGAGAATGGCTGAGTACACTGTAAAAGAACTAGTGTTTAATCATGAAAAAGCTTTCCTGGCAGAGAAAGCTGCTGGTCTGGAAGCGATAGTTCAGTATCATCTCACCGGAGATGAGGGTGGTGACTTTATCATCCAGATCGGGGATGATAAATGCTCTGTAAGCGAGGGGGTAGCAGAGGATCCCGTCATGACCATGACCGCTGATGGCGAATACTTTCGGGATGTCCTGCTCGGGAAAGAAGATGGTATGAAGGGATTTATGGATGGAAAACTGCAGCTTGCCGGAGACCTGAATCTGGCAATGAAGTTAACCAGTTTCTTTAAAATGGGCGGCTAGTTAATAAAACGATACGCTTCTAAATTTATGGGGGGTTATAGATTGTTGAATGTCAATTAAAAGCACCCCGGGTATTTATTCGGGGTGCTTTTGATTTTATTTACTTTCTCTGGCTAATAACCTACTATTCAAATTCAACGGTTTCCAGATTCTGCTCAATATCAGCATATAAATCCCGGATGATTTCTTTTACCATTTCAACAACTTTATCCAAGAGAATTACTTTTTTCTCAGGCTCATGGCGAATTTTTGTTTCAATGCCGCCTTCCTGTAAGGCCCGATGACCCACTGTTAATCTCAGCGGAATTCCAATCAGATCTGCATCGTTGAATTTCACACCCGGGCTTTCATCCCGGTCATCAAATAGCACTTCAACCCCTGCCTGCATTAGATCTTGATACAATTTTTCAGCAGCACGCTGAACCTTTTCTCTCTCCCCTTTGCTGCCGGCCAACTCAACCAGATGGACCTCGTAAGGAGCTATGGTAATGGGCAATATTAAACCGTATTTATCGTTGTATTCTTCGGCGACGGATGCCAGCAAACGGCCGCTTCCGATCCCGTACGAACCCATTACAACCGGCTTTTCCTCGCCTTCGGCATCTTGAAAAGTTGCTCCAACTGCTTCACTATACCAGGTGCCTAGTTTAAATATATTTCCTACTTCTATACCCCTGAGCGCGTTCATAGGAAAGCTGCATTTAGGGCAGGCATCTCCATCTCTTGCGGCGACGATATCAGCGACCACATCTGCGATAAAATCACGGCCGTAGTTGACATTCATATAGTGAAAGCCTTCTTCATTCGCACCAGCAACCAGATTGGAAGATTCGGGTATCAAATCATCCACGACCACCAGTATATTTTTAAGGCCTATGGGTGAAGCATATCCTGGTACAGCGCCTGATGCTGCAATCTCGGATTCTTCAGCAGGTCTAAGCTGTTTGGCACCTACTGCGTTCAATAATTTGGTCTCATTCAAGTCCATATCCCCTCTTACTATGGCAAAGACCAATTTTTCTTTTTCGCCTTCTTGATCATGAATGACTGCCATCATGAACAATTCTTTAGCTGTCTTGTGTTCTGGCACCTCTAATAACTCTGCCAAATCAATTATTGTTTTTGCATC
>JAUWEC010000009.1 GCA_030608465.1 Chloroflexota bacterium | reverse complement strand
TTAGATCTGATCCTGCCTGGGGTTCGGTTAAAGCCAGGGAGGTCCATTTCCCCTCTCCGGATGTTACTGGAGGAAGCAGGGTTTGTTTTTGATCCTCTGTTCCAAATAGCGCTACAGATGCGCATCCCAACTCATTATGAGCTTCAATTGTTAGGGCAGTACCTCCGTCTCCCCAGGCGATTTCCTCAATTGCGATAGCGGAACTGATGGAATCCAGCTCAGAACCTCCGTAGGTTTCCGGCACGCTCATCCCCAATAAACCCATTGGACCCATTTTTTGAATCACACTCCGGGGAGTCTCTTCCTTTTCATTGATTTCCTGGGCCAGTGGTTTAATCTCTTTAGATACAAAATCATGGACAGCTTTACGCCACAATCTTTGTTCCTCTGATAAGTGGAAATCCATCTAGTTCTCCTTTTTCATGGATGGTGTTCAGGCTGATAATTCCCCAGACTCCCTCAGCCATTCTGATTAACTGGGATCATTCTGCCTATATTCTAAACTGAACTGATTATAGAATCAAATAAAATATGAGTTTTGGACCGGGTTTCCAGTTTATCGAAATTTGACCTCTGGTAGAATGAAGGTATTATTAAAATGTTTTCCAGGCAATAAGGACCGGATATGTCTCAACCCGTTGCGATTATTACCGGAGCTTCCTCCGGTATTGGAGAAGCTGCTTCCAGAGCCTTAAGCAGCAATGGATACCGGGTAGTTTTGGCAGCCCGGCGGAAAGAACGTTTGACAAGTTTGGCATCTCAAATTCGGGAGGGGGGAGGAGAAGCGCTGGTAGTTCCAACGGATCTTGGTCAGTTGGAACAAATTCAACATCTGGTAGAGAGTACCCTTCGAACCTACGACCGAATTGATGTTTTAGTGAACAGCGCCGGATATGGGAAGCTGGTCTGGCTGGATGAACAGGCTCAGGCTGGTATTCAGGATCAGATTCAGGTAAGCCTGATAGGAGCAATCCAGATTACTCGGGAAATTCTTCCCTGGATGATAGCACAGAGTGGAGGCCATATCATCCACATTACCTCAATTGCCTCCTGGGTAGGTGTGCCAACCTACAGCATTTACGCGGCGACAAAATTCGGTTTAAGAGGATTTTTAGAAAGTTTAAGGAGGGAACTACGGGGAACGGGGATCATCGTGTCCGGAATATTCCCGGGAGCAGTGGACACAGAATTTGATCAGCATGCAGGAGTCCATTGGAAAACCACGAGGGTCACCCCAAATTGGCTATTACTCACCGCAGACGATGTAGCACACCAGATCCTTAAAGTAATTGAAAAGAAGAAAGATAATGCCATTATTCCTGGGATCATGCGGCTGGCTATCTGGGCTAATGCCCATTTCCCGGGAGCTGTTAGCTGGCTGATGGCAAAATACTTTTACCGTAAAGAAGGAAAAACTGTTGCCTGGCGGGATACCGAAGAATAAAAAACAGCCACTCAAGCGTGAACTGAACCCTGTAAACAGGACACGAAATTAAAACATCTCTCGGCTTATAAAATACAGGAGGTGTTTTTGTTTTCAGATAAGGAGCTTCCGATCTCCAGCTGCCAGTGCTCACTCACCCGTCTCTTCGACAAGCTCACTTCGTCTTCGCTATGCTTCGCTCAGGACAGGCAGGACAGGCCCTTCGATTCCGCTGCGCTCCACTCAGGACAGGCCTCGGGTGAGGATATATTACCAAACGCGCCCGGGGATGGGTGTTCAGAGCATCTGGGGTTTTTCCGCTGCCTGGCACCTAGTATGGACATGAAATTCATACTGCCAGGTGATAAATCACCAGGCAATAAACTGCGCCCTCAGAGAGGGCTTTTCAAAGACAACCAAGCCTTTACAATCATCATCGGATCCAGTTAAAAACAAAACTGACGCCTATCGAATTCAGACGTCAGTTTGAAAAATAAGCTTTGAGAGGCTTTTATTTATTTGTCCACCTTATGGGGTGAACTCCAGTGGAAGGGCTGTTTGCTATGATGGTAAGGAAAGACCTGTTATACCTGTTTCTCTTCTGATTTTTCTTCCGTTGGATTCTCTTTTTGTAAAGATTCCTCATCCAGGATATAAATCCCATTGCGGACCTGGTTGAGAACTCTTTCCAAAGCAATTTCCAGGTTTGTTAATGTTTCCGTAACATACTCATCTGCCTCTGACTGAGCGGTCTTGGCCTTCAGCTCGGCTTCGGCTTCAATTTGGGAAGCTTTTTTCCTGGCATCCTGGACGATACTGTCCCGGTCAGTTAACTTATCGCTTTTATCCTTGGCTATGTTGAGAGTCCGGTCTGCTTCTTCTTTTGACTGAGCGATTATCCGATCTTTTTGGGCTAGTACTTGCTGGGATTTCTTTACTTCTTCCGGGATCGCTACCCGCATCTGGTCGATAATATCAAGCATCCGGTCTTCATCAACTATCACATTATGAGTGAATGGTATGGAACGGCTGAGGTTTATCAACTCTTCCAATCGATCCACTAGATGTAGGATGTCCATGATTTACCCCTCCAAAAGAAGTGTGATTTTAGTATATCATGAAAAGGATTTGTTCAATCTCTCAGTGAAGTATAGGGGACGATGTTTTGATCGCTTCCGAGTTCCTTAAACCGAGCTATTAAGGCTTTCTCAACCACTTTCGGGACCATTGAACTGACATCCCCGTTTAGGGCAGCAATCTCCCGAACAGTCGCTCCGCTTAAGAAGGTATGGTCCTTATTTGTAATAAATGCCACCACTTCAATATCTGGGGATAAACTATGATTGGCAAGCGCCATCCGGAACTCATATTCAAAATCGGAAAACACCCGCAGACCGCGAACAATGACTTGGGCATCAATTTGATGGCAGAAATCAACCGTTAATCCGCTATAGCCTATGGTTTTGATATTCGGGATGGATTGAAGTGCTAGTTCAGCCAGTTTTATTCTCTTCTCAGGAGAAAAAAGCAATCTCTTGATCGGCTGGTCGTACACAGCAACGATCACTTCATCAAATAAGCGGGATGCACGTCGGGCGATATCGATATGCCCGTGGTGGATGGGATCAAACGTCCCAGGAAAGACAGCTCTTATCATAAAATTCTCCTAGATATTTCTGGCAGCAGATTTGTCAGCTGATATCGCCTGAGTTTTTCTGTGTCCAGAATTGGTTAACTGCGAGAGCTAATTTCTGATGATTTTCCTGACTTAATTCAGGATCCTGACGGAAGAGTTCTGATGCATGCTGACGGGCCTGCTCGATCAATTGCAGATCTGTGATGCTGGCTAACTTCAATTCCGTGTACCCTGATTGGCGGGTTCCCAGGAATTGTCCTGGTCCGCGGATCGCCAGATCCTTTTCAGCTAAAACAAAACCGTCATTAGTTTCAACCATTGCTTGCAGCCGTTGATTTTCTACTTCCTCTGCGTTTCCGGGAATCAAGATGCAGTAGGATTTTTGATCGCTGCGTCCCACTCGCCCCCGGAACTGGTGCAGTTGAGCGAGTCCAAAACGATGAGCGCCTTCGACCAACATTACCGTTGCTCCTGGAATATCCACACCCACTTCCACAACTGAGGTGGAAATGAGGATCTGGATTTCCTTATCACGGAAAAGAGTCATAACACTCTCTTTTTCATCCGGACGCATTTGTCCGTGCAACAACCCAAGCGAATATGTAGGAAAGATTTCATCCTGAAGCCGGCTGAATTCATCCACAGCGGCTTTTTCATCAATTTTTTCACTCTCTTCCACCAACGGATAGATGATAAATGCCTGATTACCTTTATCTACCTGCCGGCGGACTAGACTATATGCCCGTTCAATTTCCCTTGGATAGAGAACATGGGTTTCTACTGGTAACCTTCCGGGTGGTAATTCATCGATCACGGATAGTTCCAGGTCCCCAAACGTTGTCAATGCCAGTGAACGGGGAATGGGTGTAGCGGTCATCACCAGCAGGTGCGGATTGTTGCCTTTTTGACGCAATATGCCCCTTTGTTCAACCCCAAAGCGGTGCTGTTCATCCACAATGGCAAGCTGCAGGTTCTGGAATTCAACCGGTTCCTGGAGCAGAGCGTGTGTGCCAATCACCAATTTAATCTCACCCTGAGAGAGTTTTTTGCGGATTTGTTCTTTTTGATCTTCCGGTGTCGAACCGATCAGGAGACTGATTTCGTTTTCTTTTACTTCATTTGGATCATTGTTCAGTAGTTTTTTCAGAGTATTGAAATGCTGTTCAGCCAGAATGCTGGTGGGTGCCATAAAAGCAGCCTGGGCTCCCTGCCGGATAACAATTAATGCCGCCAGAGCAGCAATGACCGTCTTGCCAGAACCTACGTCTCCCTGGAGCAATCGATTCATCGGATGACCTGAGCGCAGATCTTCCCGAATCTGGGTAAGAGCTTTGATCTGTGCCTTCGTGAGCTGGAAAGGGAGCTGTTTCACCCTGGAATTTATCCAATCATCCGGGCTGTCAAAAACCTGGCCGGGACGATTTTCCCACTGCATTTTCTGTTTCAAGACGCCCATCTGAAGCAGGAATAGTTCATCAAATGCCAGTCGTTGTTTTGCTTTTTGAAGGGATTGATCCGAGTCCGGGAAGTGAATTTCCTGGATTGCGTCGGGTAATTTTGGAAGGGAGATACTTGAACGGAGCTGGTCCGGCAGGGGATCCTCTATGCTGGGTCCATATTTCTGGACCGCGTCGTGCATGATACCGCGCAGCCATTTCTGGGTGATATTTTTGGTGAGGGGATAAACCGGGACGATCCGGTTAGTGTGCAGCTGCTTTTTACTCAGCGGCTCCCATTCAGGGTTATTCATGGTCAATCGGCCAAGATACTGTTCAATTTCTCCGCTTAAGACGACAT
The DNA here is from genome assembly GCA_030608465.1 of Chloroflexota bacterium. GTDB lineage: Bacteria > Chloroflexota > Anaerolineae > Anaerolineales > UBA11858 > B10-G9. The sequence goes on along the minus strand of JAUWEC010000009.1, from coordinate 27,732 downwards.
GTTTTGCGCGAGATAGCTGCCGCTCCAACCAGGGCTGGTTAAACCAAGTTACTTTTAGCGCTCCACTTTTGTCAGATACCACGGCTTCAACCAGTTTCATTTTCCCGCTTCGAATGCTTCGGGTGGATACGCTATCAATCGTCCCAATTACCGTGACCTCTTCACCAAACCACAAATTGCCGATTGGTTTTAGTTTTGAGTAGTCATCATGGCGCCTCGGGAAAGTGTACAGCAGATCTCTGATTGAGGAAATACCCATCCTGGTCAGAGCGGAAGTTTTCTTTTCGCCTATGCCCTTTATGCTGTTAACCGGGTCCTCAACATCCAGTTTTTCTACTGGAGGAGTGACCGATTCTTCGGTTTGTAGTTCTTTCTGATCAGGTTGGCTAGGTTTCTTAACCTGGGCAGGTGGTTCTGAAATCTGTTGGGGAGCGGGAGTTGGCTTTTCAGTTGGCAGATTTTCCTCATCCACCTGGTCCTGCTTTTGTTCCAGCGGGGATTCCTTATTGACCCGTTTCCAGATCCCCTTTAATGCTTCCTCGCGGGACTCCTCACTTAAGCGATGATAATCCCTTAGTCGGCTGATAACAGCTTGAATAACCTGTTCAGGCAATTGATCTTCTCGGGCTTCGAGTTCCCAGGAGGATAGGATATTTGCCAATCCTCCCATGACCGCCTTATTGTCATATCCTCGTTCAGCTTCTAATCTGAAAAACTTTCTTAACTTTTGGACTGATGTTTTCATTTGAATTATTTTACCACTGCTGCAAACCCTAACCCATTGGGTCCAACGTGAGTGCCAATAATGGTAGTTACATTCACCAGTAGAGGATTTTGGATTCCGCTGGGCGCAAATTGCTGAATAAAATTTTTTCCATCCTGGATCGCATTGGTATGAAGCACAACAAGATCTTCCAGATCTCCCAATCCCTGCAGAACATCACCCAGGAACTTAATGCCTTTCTCCCGGGCACGGGCCAGGCCCCGGTTAATAACTTCCCCTTCCTTGAGTTCAATGATTGGTTTTATACTCAGAATCGAACCAATCCGGGCTCTCGCCCAAGATATACGACCGCTGCGTTGGATATATTCAAAAGTATCCAATAAGGCATAAACATGAACTCTTTCCTTGATTGACTCGATACCTTTAAGAATCGTTTGGAAAGGGATGTTCTCCTGAGCTGCTTTTGCAGACGCGATCACCTGGAATCCCAGTCCCAAGGATAATTGTTGGCTGTCCACCACATAGATTTTTTGTGAGAATTCCAGGGACGCCAATCTCGCCGCATTAAAAATGCCGCTCAGCCCACTTGCTGCGTGAATGGATATAATCTTGGAAAACCCCTGATCAAAGATTTTTTCATACAAAGCCAGGAATCTGCCAGCAGATGGAGCTGCGGTTGTCGGAAGCTGTTTCAGATGTGGAAGTTGGATGTAAAAATCGTTCCTGGATAGATCAAATCCATCCAGATAAGTTTTATTGCCAATTATCAAATCCACTGGAATCTGAAAGATGTTATATTTTTTCAGTACGTCAAACGGAATATCCGATGTGCTGTCAGTTACGATGGCTGTAGACAATAGGGACTCCTCTGGCTTTAAAAACGGCGGAACTTATTGATAAGTCCGCCGGATCTATATTTCCGGGAAAAACCCGGATTGAGTTGAAATGATAATTACTTCAAGGCTGCTTTACTCAATGGATAATATAAACTGGTAGTGGGGTTGACCGCCGTATTGGAGTTCAACTACCAGATCAGGATACTTTTCCTGGATGAATTCAGCCATAGATTCAGCGTCTTCCTGACTGATATTCTCACCATGGAACATGGTAATCAGCTCAAAATCATTTGCTTTTACCGTTTCCAGGAAGGTGAGACAACCCTCTTTGAGAGTTTTGTTTGAACCTATCAGCTTTCCGTTATGGAGGGAGATGATTTCTCCTTCCTTGACATCAATACCGTCAATTTCCACATCTCGGACTGCAGTGGTAATTTCTCCACTTTCTATTTCATTCACGGCGGATCGCATTTCAGCAGCTAACTGACTTAGTTCCTGGCCTGGAATGAGGCGCAGCATAGCGGCCAATCCCTGGGGAACGGTGACAGTCGAAATAACTTCTACCGTTTTGACTGAGAGTTCAGCTGCAGATTTTGCTGCCATGAGGATATTTTTATTGTTCGGCAGAATAATTACCTGGTCTGTGGGCAAATCCTCGAAGGCTGCCAGGATCTCCTGCGTGCTGGGATTCATGGTTTGTCCGCCCTCTACGATAGCGGCCGCTCCCAGGCTGGCGAAGATTCGAGAAAATCCAACCCCGGGGGAAATAGTTACCGTGGCGACATCTTCCGGAGATACGCTAATCAGTTTAATGGGTTCCTCTTTTTCACGCTCAGCAGAGGAGGTGTCCATTTGCACCATCAGGTTTTCAATATGAACCTTGGTTATCGTTCCAATAGTCATGGTGTAATCGATTGGCTCGTACCGCTTTTCAGTTGGCACATGAATGTGCATCCGGTATATGCCATCCCCTTCACCAACTTGAATGGAGGTGCCGATTTCTTCTAAATCCTGGTAAAAATCTTCCAGTATCAATGGTTTGTGAGGTTGGAAATCAACAATCACTTCGTAATCCTGTCCGGGTTCAATGCTGTTGAGGGCTTCTTGTTTTCCTATCACTGACAACGGCTGGACATGGACCGGTTCAATATCCAAAGGTTCATCTTTGATGTAACGCAGCATGCCTTCAAAGATATGCAGCAGCCCTTTCCCTCCTGCATCAACAACACCGGCTTCTTTAAGAACATCGAGCAGCTCTGGTGTGTAATCAACGGAGACCTGGGCTGCTTCTGTCACTTTGTCAAGGATGAAATATGGATCTTCTGATTCCTGGAGAGCTTTTTCACCTGCCAGAGCCATATCTTTACATACGGTCAGTATTGTACCTTCCACATGACGGACAACCCCTTTATAAGCGGTGTCGCGGGCTTGCAGCAGTCCTTCCACCAGACTTTTCCCGTCCAGAATTTTGGAATCCCCGATGCCTTTGGAAAATCCCCGCCAGATCTGGGACAGAATCACGCCGGAATTTCCCCGGGCTCCCATCAGTGCCCCATGTGCCAGTTTCTCGGCTAAAGCACCAACTTGTTTTTCAGAAGAGTTGGATATTTCATCATATGCCGCCTGGAGGGTGAGAACCATATTGGTGCCCGTATCTCCATCCGGCACAGGGAAAACGTTCAGAGCATTTACTGATTCTTGATTCGTCCGCAGCCAGGTTAAGCCGGCACTCATCAGTTTTTTATATTGATTCCCGTCAATTTGAGGGGTCTTGTTTTCCGGGTATTCGTCACTCATGCCTAAGTACTCCTGAAGAAAGGATGCAACAATTACTACCAATGCCAGAGAGCTTACTACACCTCTTCGTTGCTGATTCGGAGACCTTGAACGTGAACGTTAATTTCGTTCACCGGAATTCCTAAGGATTTTTCAACTTGGTAGCGTACTGTATTGGCGACACTGGCGGCAACGGATTTGATTCGGGTACCATATTCGATAATGATGTAGACATCGATATTAATTACCTTATCTTTATATTCCACATCAATTCCATGCGTCGGATCCTTGACAATAGCATGGGCCAACTCATCTGCGATGTTTTTTGGTGCCAGACCGACAACACCATAAGAGCGCTGGACAGCCTGATAGGTGATGGTCGCGATTGCTTGTTTGGAAATTTGAATGTCGCCTAAAGGTGCTTTTTCTTTTTTCATTAAATTCACCATTTTGTAGGGAATATGTGTCAGGATAACTTACAGATGCCAAATGATAACATAAAAACAGTGGAACGGTAGGTCTCCTCTTGTGGATTGACTTGTTGTATGGTAAGATTGGCGGGCTTGGCTGAATGAATAATCCTGGCTTCGATTCTGGATTTAGTTTCAGTTACTAAACTGGATTTTGCAATCATAAATAATCACTGTTGAACGAGGGCATTACCTATGGCGAAATGTGAAGAATGCGGAAAAACTACCAAATTTGGGCGTAGCCGCCCCTGGTCGAAAAAAACAACCAAACGTAAATTTAAACCAAATTTGCAGCAAGTTACGGTATATGAAGATGGAAAGAAAATCCGGAAAACATTGTGCACCCGCTGCATCCGTACTTTGACGAAAGTCTGAATCAATACCATAAACACTAAAGTATAGATTTCGTTGTGGGAGATAGGTCGATTTTTTGCCTTCTCCCGCAATTCATTTAATAGTGTACCTGAGCTTTTGAAGCTCAGGTACACTTGTTTTTGGATCCGGGAGCCTTATTTAGGGGAGCATATCCCGAAGCGATTGAAGACCTTTTTGTATCCCAAGGGGGTGATTAAAAATCGCGCTGGCTGCAACAAAAATCTCTGCCCCCTGATCAAAAGTCTGCCGGATAGTTTTCGAATTGATCCCTCCATCCACTTCTATTAAAGCATCAGGATTGATCTCATCCAGGATATTTCTGATCTGCCTGATCTTTGGGACCACTTCCGGCATAAATGATTGCCCTGAAAACCCCGGATTTACAGACATCACCAGTACCAGATCAACATCGTTCAGATAAGGTTTTATTTTATTTACCTCCGTTGCTGGTTTAAAAGTAATCCCGGCTTTACAACCCAGGTTGTGAATGTTTTGTAGGGTTATATCCATCTCCGGGCAGGTTTCAATGTGAACTGTCAGAACCCCTGCGCCGGCGTTCACAAAATCTTCCAAGTATACCTCAGGTTTTTCAATCATTAGATGGACATCTAATGGGAGATCAGTTGTTCTCTTGCAGGCTTCCACGATGAACGGGCCCATAGATATGTTGGGCACAAAATGTCCGTCCATGATATCGATATGGAACCAATCCGCCCCTGCTTCTTCCGCCTGTTTGATTTGATCCCCCAGCTGGGTGAAGTCTGCCGAGAGAATTGATGGTGAGAATAAATAAGGTTTTTTCATATGAAATCAAAAAATGTTTGTAATATTTCCAATAAATTATCTAATTTGTGTTCGATTCTTACATGTTACTGGCCAAATAAAGGTAGGTCAGGGGGGAACAGTCTAATTCTACTGATAGTATACCCAAATCCAAAAGGGGATCAACCCGCCCAAGGCGATCAGGGACAGCAAACCCAGCAAGATTGTCAACCACTGTTTACTGGTTTTTTTATTCTCGAGGTTAAGGATCGCTTGCAGGTCTTTGTCTTCCGGAAGGGGAGCTGGTATTTCCACCTGGGTTTGGGTGTCAAGCATTTCGGTAAAACTTATAACGATCCTCCCCAGCTGATCCGCGGTCCGGTATCGTGAACTAGGTTCTTTGGAAAGCACTTTAATTATTATTTCCTCCAGTTCGGGAGAAATCTCTGGATTTATTTCCCGGGGAGAGGGGGGTGTTTCATATCTGTGGAGCAGAGCCAATTCCTGGGGAGAAGGATCTGTAAACGGAAGTTCGCCCGTTAACATTTCAAATAAAACAACACCAAGGCTGTAAACATCAGAGGCGGGGGACGGCGCTCTCCCGGCAGCCTGTTCCGGTGAGAAATAAGCCGGGGAACCCCAAATCGCTTGAGATTGTTCATCGTGTTTTACAGATGCAAGTGCTCTGGCAATGCCAAAATCTGTCACTTTCAACCGGTGATCCGGAGTGATCAGCATATTGTGCGGCTTAATATCGCAGTGAACCAGTCCTGCTCGATGAGCATATCCGAGACCCGCACAGGCTTGAATAAATAACCGGGAAGCATGGTCAATCGGCAGGGGTCCGGACTTTTTGATGATCTGTTTTAAATCGGTCCCAGGAACGTGCTCCATGACAATGAAAAGCCGGTCATTATCAAATCCGAAGTCGTGAACAGTCACAATATTTGGATGGGTGAGATTGGCAGCTGCCCGGGCTTCTTCTTTAAACCGTTCCTGAAATGCTTTGGATTTTGAGAAATCTTTTCTGAGAATTTTGACTGCGATTGTCCGTTCCAACATGAGATCGCTCGCCTGGTAGACGATTGCCATTCCCCCTTCACCAAGCTGTTTATCTAACTGATACCGATCGTTTAAAATCTCAATCATGGGGTAGCTTCCTTTCAGATTCCACCGGTTTGATTGTACCATCAACTGATTGACGGTGATATCTGGATGGAGTACACTGTGAGAGAAATCAGGCAGGATGCTCAAGATAACATTCCCATTGGAGAAAAAATGCGGGGACAACTGATATACAACCCCATGGCAGGCCGATTTCCATCTTTGCCATTGGTCGAACGGGCTGCAAAAATCCTTGTAACCAATGGTTGGGTTATAACAATTATCCGCACTGAAGGGGGGGATCATATCACGAAGCTGGCAAAAAAAGCTGCTGCATCAGGACAGGATGCGATTTTTGTAGCTGGAGGTGACGGTTCGATTCATAAAGCCGCGGAGGGTTTAATAGGCAGTGAAACCGCTCTCGCCGTCCTGCCGGCAGGTACTGCAAATGTATGGGCTCAGGAACTGGGTTTGCCAAGTTTATCTTGGACCAATTGGGGGGCGCTGGAAACCAGTGTGAAAAGATTACTGAATGGATCGATCCGAACCATGGATCTGGGAGTTTGCCAGGGAATCCCCTTTCTCCTCTGGGCAGGGATTGGATTTGATGCCTTTATTGTTCACCACCTTGAACCTAGATCACGCTGGCAAAAACAATTAGCAACTCCCCACTATGCTGCTAATGTTGCCTGGTATGCCAGAAACTGGTCCGGTATGGATTTGAATATCTGGGCTGATGGCGAGGAAGTATCCGGGATATATGTTCTGGCTTTAGTGACAAACGTCCATCTTTATGCCGGAGGGTTGGCAGAGATTTCTCCCAAGGCGCGCATAGATGATGGAAGTATAGATTTGTGGCTGTTTGCAGGAGACTCATTATTTGAAACCCTTCAGCATCTCTTTGATCTTGCCTCGGGAAATCACATTTCATCAGACAAAACCACTTTAATTCCCTGTAAGGAAATTCTAATTAAATCAAAGACTGATTTATATCTGCAGCTTGATGGTGAGCCAATTTCCCCAGCGAAAGAAGTTTCCATTGATATTCGTCCCCAATCACTCCGGGTTCTTGTACCCCGGGATGTACCGCGACCCTTATTTTCGAAGGATCAAGAATGAAAGATTTACTGAATCCATGGGTATTTGCCGGGGCGGTTTTTGTTGCGAGCGTGTTGCTCGCTGTAACTTTTTTGGCTGCCGGCAATATTACTTCATCCGATCAGCTTGCCTATAATGGTGAAGCTGCATTAACAGTGCTGCCGGTTCCAACCCTTACGCCAACCGTTATACCGCCAACCGCTGCTTTGACTCCTACACTTGAGACCAATAGTGGTATCCAGATTGGAGATTATGTAAAAATTTCAGGCACAGAAGGGGAAGGACTCAGACTCAGGCGGGACCCTTCACTGAACGGAGAAATCATATACCTTGGTTTAGAGGATGAAGTATTCCTGGTGAAGGATGGACCTGAGGATCAGGATGGTTACCTGTGGTGGTATCTGGAAGCCCCGCTAAATGAAGCCCGGAATGGATGGGCAGTATCCAATTACCTCCAACCCGCCCAAAACCCTTAAAGACAAAACAGAAGGGATCTCCCTTCTGTTTCTATTGATTATCTGGATCGATCTCTAAACTGAACCTAATCTTTGGTGAGATGAACCAGGTGGTTCCGCAGGTTATGTTTTACAGCATAGGCCGCTGCTTCTGCCCGGTTGTGAACATCCAGTTTTGAGAGAATACTGCTAACGTAGTTCCTTACAGTACCTTCCCCCAGATAAAGTATTTTTGCAATCTCCCGGTTGGTTTTTCCTTCAGACACATGGATCAGTACATGTTTTTCCTGGTCTGTGAGGTCAGTAAAAGCTGATGCCTCTTCTTCTCTGGCGGCTTTTCTGACTTCCTTAAAAACCCTCTGGGTTACCGCAGGATCAAGCAGTGCCTCACCTCGTCCTACTGCCTCGATGGCATCGATCAGATCATTGCTTCCCACTTGTTTCAGGATATAACCAGATGCACCAGCCCGGATCGCGGAGAAGAGCATTTCATCTTCGGCATATGAGGTCAGCATGATGACTCTTGTATCCGGATACTTTTCAATGATTTTTTCACAGGCTTCAATCCCGGAGCCGCCAGGCAGGCGGATGTCCATAACCACCACATCCGGATGATATTGTTCAACTTTGGCAAATGCATCATCCCCTGTGGCAGCCTCGGCTACAACCTGGAATTTGGTATGCCGGTCTAAGAGGGATTTTAGTCCTAGGCGTACTACCTCGTGATCATCAACTAATAATATTCGCTGAAATGACATTTTCTAGACTCCTGTATTTTTCTGGAAAGAGTATAAACTAGTCTGTACAAGCTGGCAAGTAAGCTCATTTATTTGGTTACTGTGAACTCCACGGGAAACTTGAAGGAAATCAGTCCCCGATCCTATCTATTATTAAACATATGGCCCAGGATTCCATTTATTTCTTTGATTGATCAGGGGGATGGTAATGAAAAGGATCGCCCGATTTTATTCTTCTTTCTCTTGGTCCCTTCGGTAATTAACAAACCGGTATCCGACACCCCGCTCAGTTAATATGTATTTGGGATTTGAGGGGTCTTGCTCTAATTTTTTTCGAAGATAATTTACATAGAGGCGAACATAATGAGGTTCATCCTGATACTCAAAACCCCAAACTTTTGACAGCAGCTGCTCGTGCGTATTGACCCAACCGGCGTTTTTTACCAGATGGTAGAGGAGGCGATATTCCGTTGGCCGAAGATCAACTTTTTTATCTTCAACCCATACTTCACGGCGTGAAAAGTCAATGGTCAGCCGGTCATCAACTTTGATTAAGTCAATCTGATCTTCCTTAAATGACCGTGTCCGGCGCAATACTGCGCGAATGCGGCTGACCATTTCCCGGGGACTGAATGGTTTGGTTATATAATCATCCGCGCCCAGTTCCAGTCCTTGAATTCGGTCCTCTTCCTCGCCTTTTGCAGTTAGCATAATAACGGGAACGGTATTGACCTCTCTGATTCTTTTTAACACTTCAAACCCATTGATATCCGGCATCATGATATCTAGTAGGATTAAATCCGGAAGCTGGGTGCGCACCTGTTCCAGGGCTTCCGATCCATTAAAGGCAGTGAGAACTTGATAACCATCTTGCTCCAGGTTCAATTGGATAAATCTCACCATGCGTTTTTCATCATCCACCACAAGTATTTTATATTTTGAGCTTTCAGAATTCATAAGCGTTATTCCCTGATGAAGCTGATCACTTCTTCTGCTGTTTCTCCTGGTAGGATTTCGATGAAGCTGATTTCTGCAAGGGGCCAAATGACGTTTACCACATTGTGCTCAAGAAATATCAAATCCTTTCCATCTCGCTGTCGCGGATTGCTGAGTTTGATTAACGTGTCGCTCGATTGGGGCAACTCTTCAATTTCCGCAAGCATAGGTTCTGCATTTCTAATGTGGACTATGACTGAAATTGACATAATATCCTTCCTTATTTCATTTCCTTCGGCAGGATCACCTTCATACTGAATTTTCCCAATGTTAGCACGTCACCGTGATTAAGAGGTACTTCTGAATTCGCTGGAATATCGTATCCATTTACACTGGATCCATTGGCAGATCCTAGATCTATTACGTGAATTTTGTTTTTCTCCGAACTGATGCGGATTGTCGCATGGAGCCTGGAAACACCTTTGTCGAAGGCTTTGTATGGATTCAGATCCACATCCGGAGTAATAACCTGTCCATCTACAATACGCCCGATAGTAAATTCGTTCTGATCAGGAATATTGATCACTTCCTTTTGTTCCAAATAATAAAGGATGAATGTTTTATTTTCCAGCAATTTCTTGGGAATGGTGTTGGAAATATCAAGTTCTAATCCTCTTGCCTGAGAGGGATAGATGAATGTGTTCACGTTTTTATCATCGGCTAATACCAGCTGAGATCCACACTCACCGCAAAAGAAAACGCCGTGATATTCCTGGTTATTGCACACTCTACAGGTAATCATGTTTTTTCAGGAAGCATCAGCCGAATGGTTCCATACTTTAGCTGCTTTTTTCCGGTAGGACTGAAATTGTTGTGTGATTTAATATAATCCGCTTCATTCATCGCGATTTTCGCCAGGGATTCCTCACCCTTTGCCATTAAATGCGAAGACAAGTTGATCAGCCGCTGGAACGCTGTTCCTGGGTTACCGCTAGCAACATCTTTCTGGGCTTTTTCCTGTAGACGGTAGAATGTCAGATGAGAAATTGCTCTGAAGATTTCTTCTGGCGGGGGTGGAAATTCTTCGGATTCTGCAATTATTGGGCGATTCAGTGTGAAGGGGATGGTGAAGTCACGGGATTTGCGTTTCAGGAAGAACGCTCCCGAAGCAATGACCACCTGATCAATTTCTTCAGGAATAGGATTCACCAGGAATTCGAACAAAATCCTGTGGGGTTTGTCCTTCTTCAGGATTCCCAGCGAAAACTCTTCCTGAGTGGGCAAAGGTAGGGCTTCCGGTAAAATCCTGAATGCGGAAAGCATCTTAACTCCGGGAGCAGGAATTATCTCCAACAAGATATGCCTTGAATAAGCTTCCTGCAAGGAGGTTATACTTTGTTTCAGGAAATTTTTCACCTGATCCAGTTCCTGGATAAACATACACTGCCCACCCGTGTTTGCACAGAGTTCATCAATAAATTCATCATTCCATTCAATTCCAATACCCAATCCGCTGATTCCAATATCTAATTTGGCAGCTGATCTTGCGAGAGTGATGCAGTTTTCCTCATCACCATAGGTGTGTCCATCAGTGATTAGAATGATGTGGTTTACATAATTAAAGGCGGAATTTTTTTTGATTTCTTCAAAAGCTGCTTCTAAACCCTGGTAAATTTCTGTGCCGCCTTCTGCGAACAGGCTGTTGATGTTTGATTCAACATGAGCCATCGGGGGCTGCGATTGGCTGGAGAGCAGCACTTTCGCGCGATCATTAAAGCTGATAACCGAGATAATATCATCATCGTTCAGCTCTTGAATAATTTCTTTCGTGGCACCTTTTAATACTTCCAGCCTGGCCCCGTCCATTGAAGTGGAATTATCGAGAACGAACGAGATATTGAGGGGAAGATCCGTGGTGTCTTTCTCTGTCTGGGTGGAGACTATATCAACCAGGGCGTAAATGATTTGAGGTTCATCCAGCTTGGTTAATGCATCCTTGCTGTATTCGGTAGCGATATGGACAGCACTCTGTGTCCCGAGAGGTTCTCGACCCTCGTCGTACGCACCTTTTTTGCTGGGATCTGATAGGATTTTATACGCTTCCTGGATATCCAGGAACAGCTGGGTAGCCCCATCATTTTTATTTACATCAGGATGAGATTTTTTAACCGCAAGCCGGTAAGCCTTTTTAATCGCTTGCTCGGAAGCTCCAGTATTGATATTCAACCTGTTGTAAAAATCAGTCTTATTGGTCATAGTTCAGGATATTTCAACAAAAATAGCCGAGATGTTATCCGGACCGCCAGCATCATTTGCCGCGTCGATTAATTTGTCGCAGGTTTGCTGGGGGGAGGTGCAGGATTTAATGATTTCACTGATAATTTCTTGGGTTAATATACTCCACAAGCCATCTGAGCAGATAAGGAGAGATCCTTTATCTGGTCGGCTGGTGGAAATAATCTCTGGTTCAAATGGTTCTCCCTGGCCGAGAGCACGATACAAAACATTACGCTGCGGGTGAACAGCGGCTTCCTCCGGTGTGATTTGTCCTAATTCCTGAAGGCGTTTCACCAGTGAATGATCACGGGTCAATGCTTCCAAGTTTCCTTCCTCGTCTACCGAGTACACCCGGCTGTCGCCAACGTGAGCGATTGTCATTTGTTCACCTACAATCAAGATAGCTGTAACTGTTGTCCCCCCACCGTATGAGTTCTTTAATATTTCATTGTTCGCTTTTTCAATCCCGGATTGAAATACTTCCCGGTATGACAACTCGCTTGGTTGAGGATTAAGGCTCATCATGGGGGTATATATTTCGGTCAGGATATAACCGACGATGGTTCTGATGGCAAGTTCACTGGCAATTTCTCCGTTTTTATGACCCCCCATGCCATCAGCAACGATATACAAACCAAATGGAATCTCGCTTTCATTAAAAGAAAACATTGTCGTCAGGGTAAAGAACGCGTCTTCATTGTGTGTTCTTTGTTTCCCTGAAGATAACCCGTACCCTACATTTATAAGAGGGGAACTGTAACCAACGGTTTCCGTTTCAACCGGGGTGGTTACTTTATCCAGCTCTTTTGTTATAGCTGAAGCTTCCGTATCCTGACTCTGGGAGTGCGGATCAGTTGCTTTTGATTGGAATTGTTTCTTGAGCGTTGAAAGTAGTCTGTTTATCATTTTCTCTCGTTGGCTGTAGTTGAGTAGAGGCTGTTAAACCATTAAGCTGGCAAAGCATATATTTTTTTATCTGCAGCGCCAATATAAAGGACATCGTCAACAATGATCGGAGATCCGGTGATTTGTCCCTCAGCTTGGTATTTCCAGCGCAAGCGGCCGCTTGCGGCGTGCAGACTGTAAACCATACCATCAATATTGCAAAAATAGATGGAATCTTTATAGAAAAAAGGTGAGCTGTTAATTTGATTATCTGTATCAAAACTCCATACTTTTTTGGAGGAATTGATATTAATGCAGTAAAAGGTGTTGTCTGTTGAGCCTACATAAACGTGTTTCTCATGCGTTGTGGGTGTGCTGATTGAGCCATTTTCCATCCGGTACCGCCAGATTACCCAGCCGGATTTCGCATCGATTGCATACAGGACAGCATCTAGAGATGTGATGTAGATAACATTGTCATAAAAATGGGGTGACGCTGTGACAGCTCGTTTAGCGGCGGTTCTCCACTTGATATTTCCGCTGAAATCGTAACACTGAATTTCTCCGTTTTCGCTGCCGATATATACCATGTCTGCGATAACGATTGGGCTGGATCTGACCGGTGAACCGAGATTCACCCGCCAGGCTTCTCTTCCGGCTAATATATTTAATACATGCAGATATTCATCATCGGAACCAATAAAGAGATGTCCTTCTGCAATCGTCGGCGAGGAGTAAATTGCCCCATCGGTCGATTGCACCCAGACTTTTTTCCCATTCCGGCAGGATATGGCGTGAATATATTGGTCGGTTGAACCGAAATATACCTTATTATCATGAATTTCCGGTTTGCTGACGATGCCGCCATCCGCTGCATATTTCCAAATAAATTTTCCGTTTGTTGCTTCAAGAGCATAGAGATTGTGATCGTACGAACCGATATATAGGACACCATCCTGATAACTTGCAGTTCCGCGGATTTCATCCTCGCAGGTAAATGTCCAGAGGGGTGAATGGGTTTGATCCTGGAAATATTGGGTCGCTTGGGCAATCGAGATTTCATTCTCGAACATGCCGGTTTTCTGTGCAAGTGCGACCAAGGCTTTTCTCATAATTGCCGCATTTTCAAACCGGTCTGGCGGGTTGTACTGTAAAGCCGTATTGATGATGGTTTCCAGGGCAACTGAGATGCTCGGGTTTGTTGCTCGGATTGGACGTTCATCAAATGTAAAAGGAGGTTCAGTCCGTGGATCCTGATTGGTAAGCAGGTGATGCAGGGTCGCACCCAAGGCGTAAATATCAACTTGCGGGGAAGCTTCACCTCGGTACTGTTCAGGAGGAGAATACCCTTCGGTGCCGATCATAGTTCCTTTTGCACCAGTTTGGAAGGTTTTTGCGATACCAAAGTCCACCAACCGGACCTGATTTCGCCTGGTGATCATGACATTGGCCGGTTTGATATCCCGGAAGATGATTGGTTCAGGTTCATGAGTATGGAGATAGTCCAGAACATCGCAGAGAGCTATCGCCCACCCGATTGCTTCCTCCTCCTGGAAGGGAGCCCGTCTTTGCTGAAGTTTAATTTCCAGATTGTCACCTTCAACGAATTCCATTACCAGGTAGGAACGGACACCAAGCGTGAAATAGTCATAGATTGTGGGAATTGAGGGATGGCTGACTGTTGCCAAAATATTGGCTTCTCGTTCAAATGTTTCAATAACCGTTGCCTGGATATCAGGGTCTGTTGCCTGGTTAATCATTTCTTTGACGGCAACAATTTTTTCAACCTTAAACCGGAGGTCTTGTGCCCGATACACCGCTCCCATTCCCCCCCGACCTACCGTTGACAGGATTTTATATCGGCCTTCTAATTTCGTGCCAGGTTGAAGGTACTCAAGAGATTTTGATCTCTGGTCCAGGTTCTGGGTTATTTTTCTAGTCTCCAGACCAATCCTCCCTGATGAAATTTACTTCTGTATATTATATCCTCTTTAGTCTTTCATCGTATCCCCTAATTGATGGATTTTATCACAAGTGCCCGGTTTTCCGCTAACATCGCAGGAACGCCGCAGAGGGTTTTAAAGGTTGTTATTGTTCCACCCGCAGCGCTGAATCATGCCGGAAGTATTATAATGGGGATGTAATTCATTAACCAAACAGCAGGAGCGTTTCGCTTTCACCAGGATAATTTATGAAAGACCAAAAAACCTATCAATCTCCTTTCTCTTGGCGGTACGGTTCACCACAGATGAGGGAAATTTGGGGAGAATACAATACCAGACTGCTGTGGAGAGAGATCTGGGCAAGTCTGGCAGAAGTTCAAACTGAATACCGGTTGGTCACAACAGATCAGGCAAATGAAATACGGACCAGTGCGGGAGAAATTGACCTGGCTCAATCTTTAAAGATAGAAGAGCAAATTCAACATGATCTGATGGCGGAACTTCAGGTGTTCGCAGATCAATGCCCAACGGCAGGCGGAGTACTTCATCTGGGCGCGACCTCGATGGATATCAAGGATAATGCACTCATACTCCAGCTTAAAGATGCTCTGGGTCTGATTCTTCAGGAACTTCGTGATCTGCTGGATGTGATGGTTGCCTTAATTGACCGCTGGGCAGAATTGCCCATGATCGGGTTCACTCATCTACAGCCGGCAGAACCGACAACATTGGGGTACCGTTTAGCCCAGCCAGCTCAGGATTTATTGATTTATTACCGTTTATTAATTGCGCTTGAGAGCGGGATAAAATCAAAAGGATTTTGCGGAGCAGTGGGGACCAGCGCGTCTTATGCATCCTTGATTGGTGAGGAAAACCTGGCAGTATTTCAGGACAGATTAGCGAAAAAACTTGGTATCGAGTTTTTTGAGGTTGTTACTCAAACTTATCCCCGCATTCAAGATTATCAGGTACTGTCCAACCTTTCAGGTTTGGGTGCCGTTCTATACAAAATGGCATTTGATTTGCGGATCCTGCAATCTCCGGTCTTTGCTGAATTGGCAGAGCCATTTGGAGAGAAACAGATTGGATCTTCAGCTATGCCTTTTAAACAAAATCCGGTAATAGCTGAAAAGATTAACTCGCTGGGTAGGTACCTGGCACAGCTTCCCAGGACCGCCTGGGATAATGCGGCTCATTCCTTGCTCGAACGAACCCTGGATGACAGCGCAAACCGGCGGATGATCCTTCCTGAAGCTTTCCTCATTGCTGATGAAATGCTTCGTGAATGCAGGGAAATATTTTCCAGTCTTCAGGTCTTTGAACACGGGATTAAACAAAACTTACAAGATTACGGCCCGTTCGCGGCTACTGAAAAGCTGTTAATGACCCTCAGCAAAGCCGGCGCGGATCGCCAGCAAATGCATCAAGTGCTGCGAAACCATTCCCTGCAGGCATGGACTGACGTGCGGGAGGGGGGGGTAAATCCTTTGTTGGAGTTGGTTTCAAACGATCCAACTTTACTGGAATATTTATCTCAAGCGGAAATTAGAAAAGTGATGGATGGATCAGCTTATCTGGGGGATGCAGTGGAAAGAGCGAAAAAGCTCGCTAGAAAAATCAAGGTAGAAATCAGCGGCTGATAGTCAAAACTCAGCCGCTGTAAGCATGGGCGAATTCAGATTACCGCTGATGCTCTGAGATTAATTCTTTTTATCTGATTATCTGAGATCAGTTGCCAACTCCGGCTTATTGTCCAGGATTTCTTCGATTGTTTCCACCACTTCAGTGGTGAGTCTATCTACAAATTCAATCGCTTTCATATTGTCCTTCACCTGAGATGGTTTTGATGCCCCGGTAATGACTGTGCTCACATTCGGGTTCAGCAGACACCAGGCGATGGCTAATTGTGCCGTAGTGCAACCAATTATTTCAGCGACGCTGGCTAACTTAATCACTTTCTCTATCCGCTCCTTGGCCGTCTCATCCGTGAAGCTTTTCCTGAGCCATTCATACCCTTCAAGGTTTGCCCTGGAATCCTTAGGAATTCCCTGGTTGTATTTTCCGGTTAATAATCCGCTTGCCAACGGGCTCCAGATAGTTGTTCCTAACCCAATTTCGCTGTATAACCGGTGATACTCCTTTTCGACGCGGTCCCTGTGAAACATGTTGTATTGAGACTGTTCCATCAAGGGAGGAATAAGATGTTCCTGCCTGGCAAACGCATGCGCTTGCATTATTTGCTGTGCAGACCACTCGCTGGTACCCCAGTAGAAAGCCTTGCCTTGATTGATGACGTGATTCATTGCCCAGACAGTTTCCTCAATCGGAGTGTGGATGTCAGGCCTATGGGCGAATATCAAATCCACATATTCGACACCCATCCTTGCCAGGGACCCATCTAACCCTTCAATAATATGTTTTCTGGACAGTCCACTTTCATTAGGACCTTCACCACCCCAGAATATTTTAGTTGAGAGCACAAGGTCCTTTTGTTTCCAACCGGTCTTCTTTATAACCTCTCCCATAATTGTTTCCGCAAGTCCATTACTGTACACTTCTGCGTTGTCAAAAAAGTTCACCCCGGCATCGTAGGCAATCGTCATCAGTTCAACAGCTTTGTCAACATCTACCTGGCTTCCAAATGTAACCCAGGATCCAAATGATAATGCCGACACTTGTAATCCTGATTTTCCCAAATATCTGTACTTCATAGTCTTTTCTCCTCTACTGATAATTTGTTATTAATAATTCCGGCTGCCGCTTTATCCATTACTGCTTCGGAGGCGGCAGCGATAATTGAATATTGATGATCATTATAATCAAATCCGTTCTGGGCAGGGAAGGGCTGGGTACTTCCATTTGCCCGAATCAACCCTCCGGCTTCTTTCACTATCAACCAGCTGGCTGCAAAATCCCACAATTTAGGTGTGCTTTCAAAAGCCAGAAGGGCAGTTCCTTTTGTGATCAGACATAAATGATACGCTGCCGCACCCAATGAACGTGTTTTATAGGGAAGGGTCACCTGATAGAGGCTGTGCATTCTGGAACAATGAACAAACACAGCGTAGGGAGAATCAACAGGAGGATTTGACACCAAGATTGGTGTTCCATTTAATTCTGCCCCCTCGCCACTGGATGCTGTATACAGTTCTTCAACAACGGGAAAATATACCGCGGCAGTCTGCGGAACTCCATGTTTCAGATGGGCGACAGATACCCCCCAATAATGCAGCCCCAGGCTGAAGTTGACAGTACCATCGAGAGGATCCAGCACCCAGACATGTTCATTCTCAGGAAAAACTGTACTGCCTTCCTCACTGAGAATTCCATCAGCCGGAAATTCTTTCTCGATCAGGTCCTGCAATAAGCGATCAGCAACCCGGTCCGCTTTTGTAACCAGGGTTTTATCTGTCTTTAATTCTCCTTGCCGATTCCCGTTATGGAAATGGTCCAGCAATATTTTTCCTGTTTCTATTGCAGCGTATTTTGCGAACTCTAATCTCTGATTAGACATGTTTTTTCCTGTTATTGTTTTTATTCCAGGTTAGGATTTTTCAAATATAGTTCTACTGCATCTTCTATACTGATTTTGTGGTCCAAAACGGCTTGTTCATAGAGGCGAAACCAGTGTGATAATTGAGGCCAGCCAAGTTTCATCTCTGTGAGGACAAGTTCAGCTAATGGACCTCCTTCCGGAATAAATTGTGTGCTGAAAAAGTCCTGATGTGCGGCTTCTAGGTCATATTCAATACGAATGATTTTGCCTGTCCACTGGTTATTCTCTTGTGTGATTTGGGCATATCCGGCCCGGGTATCGCCATCAAATGGAAGGCCGATGGATCCGGCATTTACTACAGTTGTTTTTCCAATGGTCTTTACCAGCGGTTGATGGGTATGACCTATCAGGAACAAATTCACATCAGGTTGAATGAGGCCGAGGATTTCCTTTTGGCTGGAATGCGGGTAGATGCCAACCCGGATTCCGCTCATAGATGCATGAACGGCTTTTAAAATATGATTCCACGGTAATTGGGTTTCGATCTCCAGCGGCAATTCCGTGACCGATTGAACATCCCCGGGAGAAAGAGTTTGATACGTCCAATGGATTATTCTTAACAGTTCAAATTGATTCCCGGCTTTGGGGGCATCTGGACTGTTAAATCTAAGGACATATTGTTCATGATTTCCAGTGATAGCCTGCCAGGAATCAGATTCTAGTTTTTGCTGGATCAAATGCAGACAATCTCTGGAGCGCGGTCCACGGTTGATAATATCCCCCAACACATAAACCAGGTCGGGTTTCCAGCGTTCAACATGATCGATAATGGTAATTAAGGCTTGATAATTACCGTGTATATCTGCTAGGGCAGCTATTTTCATAATTCAGGATTTTGACCAGACAATCTGTACGTAATCCAGAGATTCGCGCTCTTGGGGAAAAGTGCCCAGCAGGCTTAACAAGTCTTCAGCAATTTGAGCTTTTTCCTCTGCATCATCGAGGCTCCAGGTGCGGCTTTTAACTTCAAGGAAGGTTCCCAGAGCGGGGTCGTCCAGGCGGTCTACATTGATATAGAATTCGATATCACGAAAACGGACTTTCCACCGCCGCCGGTCTTTCTCTATGTAGGTTTCATTCGAGGGTTCGAAGTATTCTCGATAAAACCGGAGACTTTGTGGCGCGGGGGCAATAAACCTGCTCCGTGATAATAAAACATCTTGTGGGAAGTGACGTTCGCGTTTTGGTCCGATTAAGGTAAGTCTGTAGCGGATGTTCTCCACATTGCCGTCCTCATCTATAAATTCATCTTCACGGTAGCGGAGCCAACATTCCTCAGGATCTTCAAATTCGAAATAGGTATCGTATTCATGGTAGTGACGGAAATACTGAATATCCAATTCAGACTGGAGCAGCTTATCAATGACGGCTTGAGGGTCATCCACTTTTACTTTGACCTGGACCTCATAACTTTCCTGTTCTTCTGCGCCGCCGACCGCAATCAATTTGGAGTAGACAGATTGGAACCGTTGGATCAGGAATTTGTCAATTTCCTCCGCAAGGGCCTGGGCTTTTGGCAGCAGTTTACTCAGGTCCACAGTTAATAATTCCCGGGACCGCATAAGCCATTTTCCATTAACCATCACATCAGTGACATCGGTAGATTTTGTAGAATAAACAAGCTGTGCGTAAACGCCGTCCGGGTCATTTTTAAACTGGGGAGTATTATGCAGCGTATGGAGGTTTACCAGGATCAGATCTGCCTTCTTCCCCTTAACGATAGAACCGGTCTGATCTCCCAGGTGGATTGATTTTGCACCCATGCTGGTGGCCATGGCGACAGCTGTCCTGGCCGGAACAACTGTGGGATCTCCACTGCTTCCTTTGGCTAGCAGCGCTGCCAGCCGCATTTCTTCGAACATATCCAGATCGTTATTGGATGACACACCATCTGTACCAATTCCAACATTGAGACCAAGCTCCAGCATGCGGTTGATCGGGGCGATCCCAGATGACAATTTTAAATTTGAGGTGGGATTGTGAGCAACACCGACACCATATTTCTGCAGGGTATGCATTTCCCGTTCATCGATATGAACACAATGAGCAGCGATAACTTTGGATTTCAGCACGTTCTGCTGTTCAATGTAGGGAACTATCGGCATATCCAGATCTCTTAAGCTGTCTTCAACTTCCTGAGCTGTTTCAGCGACGTGAATGTGTAATGGCACATCATATTTTTGGGCTAAAACAGTTGCTGAAACCAGGATATCAACTGTCGATGTATAGGCAGCGTGGGGAGCAACAGCCGGTGTGATCAGAGGATGGTTTTTCCATTTTTTGATCATTATTTCAGAAGAAGCCAAAGCTTCTCTGTAAGAAGCTGCATCTGGCGATGGGAATTTCAGAATGGTCTGACAGCAGATAGCCCGCAGCCCCGCTTCCGCAGCCATTTCTGCAACATGGTCTTCAAAATAATACATATCTGCAAAAGAGGTAACCCCGGATCGTATCAATTCAGCGCAGGCGAGGGAAGTGCCCAGTCGGACGAATTCTGGGTTCACGAATTCCCGCTCAACAGGCATGATGTAACCAAGAAGCCATACATCCAGTCGGAGGTCGTCAGCTAGTCCGCGAAGCAAATTCATCGGGACGTGTGTATGGGCGTTTACCAGACCTGGCATGAGGACCTTACCTTCACAGTCGATCACTTCCCCGGCGGGGCATGTATTCTTAAGCTCATCTGTGGGTCCGACAGCATGGATATGATCATCCAGAACGGCAACGGCTCCATTTTCGAAATTGGTAAATGAATCATCCATGCAGAGAACGTGGGCATTTATGAATAAAGTATCAATCTTCTTGGTCATTTTTACCTCAGTTTATAAACCGGCTTGCTATTACTAATCTGTTTCTTCTTCAGCGAGATCTGATGATAAACGTGTCTGGGTAAATCTATTTTGTCCAATGTGCATTCCATGCCTTATAACATTAAGCATATCCCAGGTAATCCACTCTTTCTATCCGTTAAATCAGCGTATTTGCAATTTGATAACCGCCATTATTATCATGGAATGAGTAGAAGAGATTGTATCACTTCAGAACAACTCTAAAAAGGAAATTTCATTCCCTAAATAGTAATCTAGTATGGTCTCTGACAGGGGTATCAACAGGGGATTAGAGCGCTATTTAGCAGGGGTTTTCAAAGGGTTTTGAGAGCATGTTGTATGGTAAAATAGTACATCGATGAAGATAAATAAAATAGCCTTGCCAGAATCCCCCAACGTTCTTAAATCCATCCAAAATGGGTTTGACTCTATCACCAAACATTTGATTTTATTGCTTTTTCCGATTGGGTTAGATCTGGTTTTATGGTTTGCGCCGCACCTCCGAATTACGACCCTAATTGAGGGGATTATTGCGGAAATGAATGAAGTATCAGGACTTCTATCACCCGACTTCGGGGAGATGATCGAAACTGGTCAAGAAATATGGATGATCGCTGCTGAACGGTTCAATCTATTTCTCACTCTCAGATCTTTTCCGATAGGCATATTCAGTTTGTTATCTTCAATATTGCCAGTTGAAAACCCCATCGGTAACCCGATTTTTTGGGATATACCCCAGTTGAGTATCGCGATAATGATTAGCCTTGCTCTGTTTATGACAGGATTAGCTTTGGGTGGTTTGTATTTTTCTAGTGTAAGGCAGGCAGCTCTTTTTGATGAAGTAAAATGGCGAACGATTCTGGGCGAGTGGCCCCGGATAAGTATCCAATCATTCCTGTTGAGCTTGATGTGGTTTATCCTCTTCCTGGGAATTCTAGTGCTTGGAAGTTGTATAGCTACGGGCATTTCGTTTTTCAGTGTCTCTCTGGGACAACTCGTGATCATCCTCTTTGGAATCGTTTCCTTCTGGCTGATATTTCCATTGTTTTTCTCACCTCACGGAATATATTCCCAACATCAAAAAGCCTGGAAATCCATGCTGCAAAGCATCCGGTTAACTAATATGACTTTCTTTAAAACCGGTTTATTTATTATGCTGGCAATATTGGTTAATCAGGGGTTGAATATTGTGTGGCAGGTTCCACCGGAAAATTCCTGGTTAATGATGATCAGTATTATTGGTCATGCTTTTGTAACAACCGGTATGTTGGCAGCAAGTTTCGTGTATTATCAGGAAATGATCCGTTGGGTTGAAGAACTTCAACTGATTGGAAAGTCCCAGTCGATTGTGGAAGAACGTCCGACGTTAGAGAAATAATCCAAATCATGGTATGATGCGGTTTTGCGTAAAATTTGCAGGAGGTTTTTGTGGCAAAAAAGAATCAAAAATTATCTTATGAAGCCAAAGATATTCAAGTGTTGGAGGGACTGGAAGCAGTCCGTCTTCGCCCTGGTATGTATGTTGGCGGAACAGATATCAAAGCCCTTCATCATCTGGTTTACGAGGTGGTGGACAATTCGATTGATGAGGCATTGGCAGAATATTGTGATGAGATCGAGATCATTATTCATGCTGATGAAAGTGTAACAGTCACTGATAATGGCCGTGGTATTCCTGTGGATATTCACCCGGATAAAAAAGTACCAGCTCTGGAGCTGGTGATGACCAAGCTGCATGCTGGGGGTAAATTCGGCGGCAGTGGGTATAAAGTATCCGGCGGTTTACATGGTGTGGGTCTGTCAGCGGTGAATGCGCTTTCCGAGTGGTTTGAAGTCCGAGTTTGGCGGGATAAAAAAGAATACTATCAGCGGTATGAGAAAGGGATTCCGGTTACAAAACTGAAAGTTGTCGGTGACGCGCTAAAAAAGAAAACAGGCACATCACAGACGTTCCTCTATGATAAAACGATCTTTGATAAAGAGATCACCTATCAATATGAAACCCTGGTTCAACGGTTTAGAGAAATGGCTTTTGTCACCCGAGGGGTCACGATTAAATTCTCAGATGAAAGAACCAATAAGGAGATGAATTTTTACTTTGATGGTGGAATCACTTCCTTTGTGCGGTATCTCAACCGCAACCGGGAAAAATTGCATCCCGTGATCCATGTTGAGAAGGAAATTGAAAATATCGTGATTGACGCGGCATTTCAATACACAGATTCTTATGCGGAATCAGTCTATGCTTTTGCCAATACCATCAATACCATTGACGGCGGGACGCATCTGACCGGTTTAAGGGCTGCCATTACCCGGACGATAAATAATTACGCTAGATCCAAGAAACTGTTAAAGGATTCCGACCCTAACTTTTCTGGGGAAGATACCCGAGAGGGTTTAACAGCGATTATCAGTGTTAAGCATCCCTCTCCTCAATTTGAAAGCCAGACGAAAGTAAAACTGATGAACGCAGAGGTTAAAACCCATACCCAGCAGGTTGTTGGGGAAGGGATTGAAACCTTTTTGGAAGAAAATCCAACGGCGGCGAAGGCTATTGTAAATAAGTGTTTAACCTCAGCCCGCGCGAGACAGGCAGCCAGCAAAGCCAGAGACCTGGTCATCCGGAAATCAGCGCTGGAAAGCATGACTTTGCCTGGAAAGTTAGCAGATTGTTCTTCCCGGAATCCAGAGGAATCCGAAATCTATATTGTTGAGGGTGATTCCGCAGGTGGGTCTGCCAAACAGGGTAGGGACCGCCATTTTCAGGCGATCCTACCGCTGCGAGGGAAAATCTTGAACACTGAGCGGGCGAGGCTTAACCAGATCCTGGCAAATAATGAAGTCAGATCATTAATTTCCGCCCTGGGTGTTGGAATCGGGGAAGGATTTGACATTGAAGGGTTGAGATATTGGCGAGTGATTATTATGACAGACGCAGATGTAGACGGCGCCCATATCCGCACTCTGCTGCTGACATTCTTTTTCAGATACATGCAGCCATTGATCGATACCGGCCACTTATATATCGCACAACCCCCGCTGTACCGGCTCTCCTATAAGAATAAGAAGACCTATATTTTTTCAGAGAAAGAAAAGTTGGACATATTTAAAGAACTGGGATTAAGCCCTGAAAAAGCTCAGCTTCAACGATATAAAGGTTTGGGAGAGATGAATCCCCGCCAGCTTTGGGATACCACTATGGATCCGGCTACTCGGACTCTACTCCAAGTCACTATTGAGGATGCTGCGGCGGCTGACAGGACCTTTGATATGTTGATGGGATCATCTGTCCCGCCAAGGAAACGATTTATCATTACCCACGCAAATGAAGTCAGAAATTTGGATATCTGAGATACGATAGTTAAATATCAATGACTCTTAAACAAGGTGAGCTCCTTCTTGACAGATACCGAATCATCGAGGTGTTGGGCCACGGTGGAATGGGTTCTATTTTCCGCGCGGTGGATGAAAACCTGGGTGTCGAAGTTGCTGTAAAGGAGAACCTATTTACGATTGAAGATTATGCCAGGCAATTCCGCCGAGAAGCAACCATTCTTGCCAACCTCCGGCATGCAAATTTACCCCGAGTTTCAGACCACTTCAGTATTGAAGACCAGGGTCAGTACCTGATCATGGATTACATTGAGGGGGAAGATCTCCAGGAGAGACTGGAACGCCTGAGTCCCTTTGATGAGGAAGAAGTTGTTTTTATTGGTGCTTCGCTATGTGATGCGCTGGCATATATGCATTCCCGGGATCCAGTAGTCCTGCATCGAGATATCAAGCCAGCTAATGTCAGGATCACACCAAGAGGAGGGGTGTACCTGGTTGATTTTGGTCTGGCAAAAATCATCCATGGGGATCAAACGACCACTACTGGTGCCCGGGCAATGACCATGGGTTTTTCTCCTCCTGAACAGTATGGGGCAGCCAGGACAGATGCCCGGACTGATATCTATTCCCTGGGAGCTACATTGTATACTACTCTGACTGGGTTAACTCCGGAGGACAGCCTGGCTCAAACCATGGACCAGATAGAGCTGACACCTGTCAGGGAAAGAAATCCAAAAGTTTCCAAACGGGTTGCAGAAGCAGTGGAAAAAGCACTTCAAGTTCATCCTAACGACAGATTCCAGCTGGCCGCGGAATTTAAAAATGAGCTGCTGAAAGCGCAAAGCGGCCGATTCAATATTAATTTTAATTTTGACAAGATCGTTCCAACACAAGCAAAAAAGCCAGATCAAAAGAGTGGGGATAAGTTATCTTCGCTCGGTGTGATTACCAAAGAAATCACCAAAAAGAATGATAAAGAAAGAGCTGAACCCCCTGAAAAAGAAAAAAAACTAAAAACACCCCGGAAGAGAATTGATCGAGGAGGATGCCTGTCATTGATTGCCCTGCTCAGTGTTGTCCTGATCTTGGGTTTAGCCGTTTTTTCCCTATTGAATCCAGTTTTGGCTAAGAATTTGTTTAATTTTCTGTTCTAGTTCGCTAAAAGTAAGGGGGAATACCAGGAATTAAGTGCTTCAGAAGCAGTTCTGCGAGCAGAACATCAATTTTTCCGGCACCACATGATTAAAATCATATTCTTGCCCCAGCACTTGTCAGACAATTGACAGATGAGGGGATTTTTGTTAAACTTGATATTGTCAGACAAGTTAAAACCCAGGTATTCCCTATGTCAACGCTCCTGATTAAAAATGCTCAAGTAGTTGTTACAATGGATGATCACCGCCGTGAAATAATGGATGGTGGTCTTTTTATTAAAGACGGTTTTATCGAGCAGGTCGGAGAGTCAGACCAGCTGCCAACAAAAGCAGATCAGGTTTTGGATTTAACAGGGCATATAGTGCTGCCCGGATTGGTAAATACCCATCATCATTTTTATCAGACATTAACCCGAGTGGTTCCGGAAGCGCAGGATGCTAATTTATTTCACTGGTTAAAAACCCTTTATCCGATTTGGGCCAGGATGAAACCGGAAGATATCCGGATTTCGACTAAAACTGCCCTGGCTGAATTGGCACTTTCCGGTTGCACCACCGCTTCCGACCATTTATATTTATTTCCAAATGGTTCCCGCCTGGATGATGAAATCGAAGCTGCCCTGGAAGTAGGTGTACGGTTGCATGCTTCCCGGGGATCAATGAGCCTTGGTGAGAGCAAAGGCGGACTACCCCCTGATAGTGTGGTCGAAGATGAAAAGCAAATCCTCAAGGATTCTCAACGGCTGATTGAGGCTTATCACGACAGCACACCTGGTTCCTATACCCAAATAGTCCTCGCTCCCTGTTCTCCGTTTAGCGTAACTGGAGATTTAATGCGCGAAAGCGCGGCACTAGCCCGGGAGTATGGCGTTCAGCTGCATACACATCTGGCTGAGACAGAAGACGAAGTAGATTTTACAATTAAAAAATTCGGCAAAAGACCGGTTGCTTACATGGAAGAAGTTAATTGGATCGGTTCTGATGTCTGGTTTGCGCATTCGGTTTACCTGAACGACGAAGAAATCGGTGTGTATGCGGATCATGATTGTGGTGTAGCCCATTGTCCCAGCTCAAATATGAGATTGGCTTCTGGGGCAGCGCGGATCCTTGATCTTACTGCGGCAGGTGTGGATGTAGGATTGGGTGTAGACGGATCTGCCAGTAATGATGGATCCCACATGATTGAAGAGGCCCGGCAGGCTATGCTGCTCGCCCGCCTCCGGGCAGGTATAAAAGGTGCTTCCCGTTCTGGAGAGGAAAATGCCCCGATCATGTCAGCCCGGCAGGTACTGGAATTGGCTACTCGTGGTGGGGCAGCGGTTTTAGGGCGAAAGGATATTGGCTCCCTTGAACCGGGAAAAGCAGCTGATTTTACAGCCATTAACCTCAATCGGATTGACTATGCCGGCGCTCTCCATGATCCGGTGGCAGCAGTTATCTTTTGTGCCCCGGTAAAAGTAGATTACACAGTTGTAGGCGGAAAATTAGTGGTTAAAGAAGGTAAGCTGACTACCTTGGAACTGCCAAAATTGATTGAAACTCATAACCAGGCTGCAGCTCGATTATTAAACGGATAAAAGGTTACGCGTACTACATTTAAGGGAAGAGATCCAATGACTAGAGAACAGATCAGCACTCGGACACGCGGTTTGGTAGATGTCGCAATGGGTCGGGAAAAAGCCGACCTGGTAATTCGCAATGGACAATGGATCTGTGTTCAATCTGGAGAGATTATTCCAGGAACAGACATAGCTGTCCTGAAAGACCGGATTGCTTATGTTGGTGAAGATGCGAGCCACACGATCGGTGAAAATACAAAAATCATCGATGCGGAAGGAAAATATCTAGTTCCCGGATTACTGGATGCGCATATGCATGTCGAATCTGGCATGGTTACTATCACCGAATTCGTCAGGGCTGTCGCCCCCCGGGGAACGACCGGGATGTTTATTGATCCCCATGAGATCGCCAATGTTTTTGGTTTAAAAGGGGTCCGACTCATGGCTGATGAAGCAGAATCCCAACCAATTCATGTTTGGGTACAGGTTCCTTCCTGTGTGCCCTCTGCACCCGGGTTAGAAACTCCTGGATCGTCCATCGATCCGGAGGATGTGGTAGAAGCGATGGGCTGGAAGAGAATTATCGGCTTGGGAGAGATGATGAATTTCCCCGGCGTATATTCCAGTGATTTCAAAATGCATGATGAAATGGCTGCAACCCGGGAGGTCGGGAAAGTTATCGGCGGGCATTTTGCTGCACCGGATCTGGGAATTCCTTTTCACGGATACGTTGCCGGTGGACCGGAAGATGACCATGAAGGGACAAGTAAGGAAGACGCAGTTGCCCGGGTGAGACAGGGAATGAAATCTATGCTCCGATATGGATCGGCCTGGCTGGATGTTGAAGACCCGGTGAAGGCAATTACCGAAGAAGGCTTGGATTCCCGCCATTTTATTCTTTGCACAGATGACTCTCACTCTGAA
>JAUWEC010000167.1 GCA_030608465.1 Chloroflexota bacterium | reverse complement strand
AAAGTCTGGGGGGAGAGAGGAGAATTAGAGTCTCCGCGTCACCCGATAACTGTGCAGGATTTACTGCGCCACACTGCAGGAATGAGCTATGGAACCTTCGTGGATTCGAAATCCCCCGTCGACAAATTGTATGATGAAGCGGATCTTTTTAACCCATCCATCTCAAACGCGGAGTTTACTGACCGTGTTGCAAAACTACCTCTCATGTTCCATCCGGGAGAAAAGTGGCATTATAGTGTATCCACTAATGTTGTAGGCTACTTGGTAGAAGTGCTGTCTGGCAAGTCTCTGGCAGATTTTATGCAGGAAAAAATCTTTGGTCCCTTGGGGATGGTTGATACTGCATTCTATATTGATCCAACCAAAGTAAGCCGTTTTTGCACTCTCTACGGCAAAACACCAGACAGCAACTTTGGTGTTCTTGATACCCCAGACACAAGTGTTTATTTGCCACCCATAGCATTCCATGATGGCGGTAGCGGATTGGTTTCCACTATTGCCGATTATCTGCAATTTGCCCAATGTATTTTAAATAAAGGTGAATTAAATGATGTAAGACTGCTTGGCCCCAAAGCGGTTGAATTAATGACTTGCAATCATTTGCCGACCGCTTTACTGCCCATTGCATTCGAAGGGGCTGAT
Source organism: Chloroflexota bacterium (assembly GCA_030608465.1). Classification (GTDB taxonomy): domain Bacteria; phylum Chloroflexota; class Anaerolineae; order Anaerolineales; family UBA11858; genus B10-G9. Next base: position 5,548 of record JAUWEC010000167.1, on the reverse strand, counting down.
CCAATGCTTGGTATGGGGTACGGCCTGGGAGTGGGTGTGATGATGGATATAGCTCAAACAGGTTTTATGGGATCAATTGGAGACTATAGTTGGGGAGGATATGCAGATACCTATTACTGGACTGACCCACAGGAAGAGCTTATCGCCATATTGATGACCCAGTATCTTCCATCTAATACTTATCCGATCCGCAAAGAATTCAGAACGGCAGTTTATCAGGCGCTTCTTGAAAGTTATTCTTAATAAAAATGGGAGCCAATTAAGTAAACAAATAATTTGATTTGTATATCTAAGAAAGTATGAGGAGAAAATTGTAATGAAAGAAGTTGTAATTGTTGATGCAGTTCGAACCCCTGTTGGCAAGCACGGCGGAATGCTGATGAAATTTACTGCTCTGGACTTGATAGAGAAGATTATTAAGGGATTAATTGATCGAACAAAAATCGATCCAGCCAGCATCACTGAAGTGATTATTGGAAATGTTTTCCAATCCAGCGATGCCCCTAATGTTGCCCGGGTTGCGGCACTGAAAGCTGGTATTCCCAAAGAAGTACCTGCCTATACGGTAGCCAGGAATTGCGACTCAGGTATGGATGCGATTGTCCATGCCTGGCGAGGTATCCAGGTTGGGGATGGAGATATTTACCTTGTGGGTGGGGTAGAGTCCATGAGTACTATTCCCTATCTTGTGCGTGGCGCGCGCTGGGGATTAAAACTTCGCCATTCCGAATTAACGGATGCATTATGGGAAGGATTAACGGATCCAAACTGTGGACAGATTATGGGCAGGACAGCAGAAAACCTTGTTGAAGAGTACAACTTGACTCGCGAACAGCAAGATGAGTTTGCTGTGGGAAGTCATCAAAAAGCTTATCAAGCCCAGCAGGATGGAAAATTTAAGGAAGAAATTATTGGCATTGAGGTCAAGAGAAGAAAGGAAATCAAGGTTCTTTCCGAGGATGAAACCATTAATTCAGCACTTACGATGGAGAAAGCAGCTCTCGCACCGGCGGTTTTTAAAGAGAATGGAACTGTAACTCCAGCAAATGCCTGCAGTATCTCGGATGGTGCCGGTGCTATATTGATAATGACCGCAGAAAAAGCGGCAGAACTCGGTTATGCACCCCTGGCGAAAATTGTATCCTATGGCTATGCCGGTGTGGAGCCTGAGCGAATGGGGATTGCCCCTACATTAGCGATTCCCAGAGCACTTGACAAGGCCGGATTAACCCTGGAACAGATGGATTTAATTGAGATTAATGAAGCTTTTGCTGGGCAGGTCCTGGCTGTTGGCGTAGAACTTGGTTGTGATTGGGATAAAGTGAATGTTAACGGTGGGGCAATAGCGCTTGGGCATCCAGTGGGTTCGTCAGGGTGCCGGATAGTTGTTACCCTTTTGCATGAAATGAACCGGCGAAAAAAAGAGGGTATCCCTATCCGGTACGGGGTAGCATCCCTGTGTGCGGAAGGTGGACAAGGCTCTGCATTGATCCTACAAATACCTGAATGGGAAATTTCCCAATTAAATTAGAATAAACAAATTTGTTTATTTAGCCAGACCAAATGTTATTTTATATAGGAGGCAGGACATGATCGATTTTACTTTTACAGACGAACAAGAGTTGTTCCGCAAGGCAGCTCGGGAATTTGCTGAAACCCAAATTGCTCCCCTGGTACCTAAAATGGAAGAAACGGGCAGAGATTGGGACCCGGCGATAAAGGCTTTGTGCGATGCCGAAATGATGGCAATCACAATCCCTGAGGAATATGGAGGTTTGGGGTTGGGTTATGTGGAAAGGCTAATAGCCCTGGAAGAAATTGCCCGTGTTTCTGTAGCTACAGCGATGATGATGCAGGTGGGAGCCCTGGGAACTGCACCGATAATTGTATTTGGATCAGAGGAGCAAAAGAAGAAATATCTACCTGGCTTAGCATCAGGGAAACATTTTGCCACTGTTGCTGTGACAGAACCTTCCGGCGGATCAGATCCTAAAGGATGCACTACAACCTATAAGAAACAAGGCGATTCCTATTTCTTAAATGGTCGGAAGTGTTTCATAACCAATTCGCATATAGCAGATGTCCAGGTGGTAATGGCAGTAGACGAGGAGAACCCTGATTCGTTCTCAACGTTCATAGTAGAGAGTGGGATGAAAGGATTTAAGCCGACCCACGAAGAACATAAAGTAGGAATGAGGGGATGCAATACAGGGGAGATTGAATTAAAGGATTGTGAAGTACCTGCTGAGAATTTATTAGGAGGAGAAGGCAAGGGAATGCGCGTGGCCATGACCGCTATTGGCGATGTTGGTCGGGGGGGCATGGTTGGATGTTCTCTGGGCCTGCAGCAAGCCTGCCTGGAAGCATCAATAAAGTTTGCCAATGAGCGCATATTATACGGGAAACCCATCAATAGGCTTCAGGCGATCCAGTTTAAATTGGCTGAGATAAAGATTGATCTTGACGCAGGTCGTCTGTTGGGATACCGGGCAGCTTCAATCCAGGATGCTGGCGGACGATCCAGTAATGAATTTGCGGTGGCGAAATACTATACCGCTGAAGCGGCGCAGAGAGCTGCCAAAATGGCTGCAGATATTCATGGCGGATATGGGTGCATGGAGGAGTTTGTTGTCACCCGCTACCTTCGAGATTCTTTTGTCCTTGGCCCTTCTGCCGGAACTTCAGACATTATGAAGGTCATCATATCTCGCTGGGTGCTGTCATAGGACATATATAGTAATGAGGTATGTGCATAAACCAGGACAGAGGTGAGCACACATCTCTTTGAGATTATTTTATAGCTGAGGATTTGTATGCTGTCTATTGTGGTTTGTGTTAAGGCCGTGCCTGACCTGGACGAAGCTGACAAAATCAGAATTGATCCTGATACGAAGGCACTTACAAGGCATGATATTCCTCTGGTGATTAATCCATTGGATCGAAATGCATTGGAAGCCGCCCTGCAGATAAAAGAGAAAGGCGAAGCTCATATAACCATCATCAGCATGGGACCACCTTCCGCTGGCAATGTGGTTAAAGAGTGCCTGGCCCTAGGAGTGGATCAAGGTATTTTGTTATCTGATCCTGCATTTGCTGGAGCTGATGCATTTGCGACAGCTTATACACTTTATAAAGCCATCGACAAATTGGATTCGGTTGATTGTGTGTTCTGCGGTCGAGCAAGCAGTGATGGCGCAACCGAGTGGGTCGGCCCTGAGCTGGCAACTTTTCTGAGAATGCCAGTCGTTACAATGGTTCGGGAGTTCGTAGAAGCCGGGGGAAATAGCTGGAAGGTTAAGGCAGACATAGAAGATGGCTACCGGTTAGTTCAGGTAGAAATGCCAGCAGTATTTACTGTAACTCACACAGCCAACACGCCCCGCACTCTCAGTTTCTCCGGAATCATCAAAGCTAGAAAAAAGGAAATTACCACCTGGATATTGGACGATTTGGGAGTAGCTGAAGAATCTGTGGGTTTAAAAGGTTCACCAACGATAGTTTCAGATTTGACAGTTGTCGAAAGCAAACGTACTTGTCAGATCATCGAGGGCACATTGGAAGAAAAAGCGGATATTCTGATCAATAAATTGATATCGTCAGGGGTGTTATTATGAGCCGTTCTGATAACCCGGTTTGGGTCATTGCCGAACAGGTCAGTGAGATAATTCCTACAGTTTGTTTTGAGTTAGTGGGTCAAGCACGGAAGCTCGCGGACGATTTAGGTGCCTCTGCCGAGGCATTACTTCTGGGAGAAGTGACGCGGGATCAGATTGATTTGCTGTTTTATTCGGGAGCGGATGTTGTCTATCACGGTAATTCACCGGATTTTGGCATTTATCAATCTGAGATATATTCGGAGACGATCGTTACTTTATCAAAAGAAACCCAGCCCCAAATTATTTTGTTAGGTTCAACGTTTATTGGCCGGGAATTGGCTCCAATTATTGCTGCCAAACTTGGAACAGGATTAACAGCTCATTGTATGGATCTGTTTATAAATGAAGAACACATCCTTGGGCAGCGGATTCCGGCATATGGGGGCTTGATATCGATCACTTGTCCGGAAAAGCGACCGCAAATTGCTACTGTAGCCCAGGGAGTTTTTCAAGTACCTGAATTGGATAAAAATAGATCAGGAAAGATTTTGCCGGTTGAACCACCCGTAGGCTTAAAACTTCGTGTCAAGACTCTCGAGGTAGTTATTAAAAAACCCGAAGGTGTACCTCTGGAAGAGGCACCGATTGTGGTCGCTGGAGGATCTGGAGCTGGATGTGTTGAGGGTTGGCAGGAAATTAAAACACTGGCTGATGTATTAGATGCGGCTTTGGGATCAACGCGGCCTGCAGTCGATGAAGGATGGACTGACTTGGACACTATGATAGGACAGAGCGGAAAAATGGTTAACCCCGAACTATATATCGGGGTTGGCCTATCAGGTGAACAGCAGCATATGGTAGGTATCACGAATGCGAAGGTCATGGTTGCGATTAATAATGATCCGAAATCCCCGGTTTTCGAGCAAGTAGATTATGGAATCGTGGAAGACTGCCGGGAATTTGTTCCTCTATTAGTGAAAAAATTGCAGGGGAAAAATAAAAAGTCGAGGACATGATGCAAATTTGGCGTGTGAACACAAATTCAAAGACATTTTCTATTGAAGAGACTCCACCAGCATGGCAGCTGCTTGGAGGAAGGGGTTTAACTGCGAAAATTCTGCTCGATGAGGTTGACCCCGAATGCGATCCACTCGGGCCGAACAGCAAATTGATTTTTGCGCCAGGTTTACTTACTGGCCACCGTTTATCGAGTCTTGACCGTTTGTCTATCGGAGGGAAAAGCCCCCTGACAGGGGGCGTGAAAGAAGCCAATTCTGGAGGGCGAACAGCCTGGCACCTTGCCAATATTGGGATAAAGGCACTGATTTTAGAAGAAAGACCGGAAGTAGCTAACTGGACAGTAATCCACCTTAGTAAACATGGTGTTCGCTTTGATTCTGCTGACAAGTTGGTGGGAAAGGGCGTATATCAGGTTGCATCAAGATTGATCGATACATATGGTGATGATGTGGCTATCGCCTTGATTGGGCCGGGGGGAGAAATGAAAATGAGGGCCGCGGGCATTCAGAACCTTGATCAAGATAAGGTGCCTTCAAGAATGGCAGCTCGTGGTGGGTTGGGAGCTGTTATGGGATCGAAATTCATCAAGGCAATTGTTATTGATGCAAAAGAGGGGGGGAGCCCTTCGATAACAAATCAGGAAGATTTTAAACAAGCTCGGAAAAAGTTCACAAAAGCTGTTGCAGATCACCCACAGTCTTCTATTTATGCTGATTATGGTACCCCGGGGATGTTGAGTATTTGTAACGGATTTGGCGGGCTCCCCACCCGGAATTTCTCTTCCGGTGTTTTTGAAGACGCCGAAAATATTGGCGGGGATCACTTGAGGGATATCCTGTTGGAAAGAGGTGCCCCAAGCAATCCTACTCATGCATGCATGGCCGGTTGTGTAATTAAATGCTCAAATATAATGGGAGATCAGGAAGGGAAAC
>JAUWEC010000248.1 GCA_030608465.1 Chloroflexota bacterium | reverse complement strand
AATATTAATTAAGGATTAACTGAATTAGATAGAGCCGAAGAGCTGTATATTAAACCCGGGATTTTATAGAATAAACCGTGTAAAGGGTTCCAGCTCTGCCTGGCCAACGGTCTTTTATCTTAACTGGAAGTGAAGATTAATTCCCAAGTACGGGGTCCAGAAACTCTGGAATCCGGGCCAAGGGCATAGGATCCAGGTTGGGAGTTAGCAGGTGGAACCCGTGAAGATTTCCGTCACCCCAGCTTTCCTGGTAATAATTTTCTCCGCTTGCCTGAGTGCAATCCACGGAATCGGCATCATTTTTATCAAACAGGCACCAGGCTGGTCTTGGAGGGTTATTTGTGCCCAGAGTGGTAACCATATCCGGATAAGGGAGACCAAGATAATTTCCCGGGGAAAGGGAAAGCGCCCCCAGGCAGGCGTTAGGATCTGATTCAAGAACTGCGGCACAGCCGTCTATCGCGCCATCAGCGCCAATACTGGCGCCAATAGCAACCACTCGATCCGGGTCCACTCCTTCCAGGGTGCGGGCATATTCCAAACTTGCCTGGGCATCCAGCAGCCAACCATCAGGGTCTGGCGCATTGCACCTTCCCTCACAATTTCGGAAAGTGAAGGTAAGAATGTTGTAACTTGTATCTAGTTTCAGAGAGGGGAACCAGGAGGGATCTTTCCAGGGAACACCGTTTTGATCCCCTGTTAACCCGCGGTTTTGCAGCCAAAAAGCAATTTCAGTCCATTCGTTCTGATCACCGGGATACCAGTGCATCAGTACAATCACCGGGGCACCCTGCACTGAGGCAGGATAAAATTTACCCTGCAGCGTTTGACCATCATGTGCTGAAAAGCTGACAGACTGGGGTTCAGGGGGCAAGGTAGAAGATATTTGGGGATCAGGTTCTTCAGATTCTGGTACTTCGGTTTGAACAACTGTCTCTGTTTCGGGGAGAGCTGTGATTTTTTCAGTTACCACCGGTCTCGCTGTAGGAGGGGTTTCGATTTTTTTGTCGCCGCAAGCGGCTATGAAAATCACCAGGAGAAGAAGGGGAAGGAAAAGCCGCTTGTTCATGGTTTCGATCCTTTTCTATAATTTGATAGAAAACAAGAGAACCTATCTGGATTATCGGAGAGAGACTGTTTTTCGTCAAGTTATGAAAATCTTGATAGAGTTTACGGTCAGTTTCTATTATCCCCTTTCTGGTGAATAAATCGGGGCTTGCTTGTGTGAGTAAAATCTCAGACCTGTTGCCAAGAGACCCAGAATTGCAGCCAGGATCAATACCAGCAGCGCAGGATGTATGCCGTCAGCCCAATATCCATATAGAAGTCCGGAGAGAGTGCTGAACAGAGCGACCCAGAGAACGTAAATCCAGGCTTTCAGGCGGCCGATGATGGAAGCGGTGATCAGAATGCTCTGCAGGCTGAGCTCAGGATCTGATATCAGGTAAGCGAGCAGTGGACCGGGATGCATGCCCAAGCTCAGAAACATCTGGGCGATGGGTACTTCTACCAGGGTGGGGAAGTACATGAAGACGCCAAAAACCACACCAATGAAGTTCCCCAGTAGAGTATTACTTCCTGTTAAGGTCTGGATCCACACCGGCTGAATCAATTCCCTGATCATGCCCACCACAAAGACACCGGCAACCAACAGGGGGAAGATTTGTTTCACAAAGCGCCAGGTTTCCCATAAAAAACCCTGTATTTCTACTGTTGTGAGGCGGGTTTTCAACATCCAGCCGAGTAGGATTATGGTCATCATTACGCCCAGGAATTTTCCTGTAAATAAAACTGTTAATCCGCTGGTGCGGGGGATGATGCCAAGGGAGGCAGTCAGCAGGGTCAGGCCAACCAGACTGATTGATATCCAGGTCCAGGGGTTAAATCCTTCAAAGATTTTTCCCAGTCCTTTCCAGGCAGAAATGCCGATTAATACCAGCAAGCCGATCAACACGACTCCCTGGGCAGTGACACCTTCCTCGCCTCGAGAGGGATCAAATGGCACCAAGCGGGTTAGCAGTTCTTGAAACCGGTTTGCTCCGGAAAAGGGAATCTCAATCTGGAAATAGCTTTGTTTTAAGAGTTCAATTTGCAGGGTACCAATGAGCAGCAGGACAACCAGCAGCAGCAGGAAAATGACAGCATCCCGGCGCATTGAACCTTGGCCTGTAAACAAATCATCCTTTTTTTTATCGCGTGCTGCGTCCTCATCCCTGAAAGTGAGAGCCATGATTAAACCAATGCCGATCCCAAAAGCCAGGGAAAGCAGCAGCCGGGCAAGGGCCAGATCCATACCTAAAACAGTTCCGGTGTAAGAAAGGGCGAGAATGTTAACTGCTGGAGCGACAAACAGAAAAGTAATTGCCGGTCCTAACCCCGCACCTTTTTTGTAGATTCCTGCAAAAAGAGGAATGACTGTACAGGAACAAACTGCCAGGAGGAAACCGGCAGCGGCAGCGGCCGGGTAGGAGATAAAAGGGGGAGTATTTCGACCCAAATAGCGGGTAATAGTTTCTTTTGGAATTAAAGTGGTCATTGCCCCGGCGATAAAAAATGCCGGAACCAGGCACAATAATACATGGGCAGCCAGGTAGGCAGCCAAATTGCCAGCCCCGCTGTTTAATAACCGGGAAATAAGATCAAGGATGGTATTCATATAAGATCCCAAGAGGAAAAAAGATGTTCGTTGATTTTATGTAGTGTGCCTAACAAATTAAATGTCTTTGGTCAGGGAGAGATATTGCTTGATTTCTTCCAGGGACGGTACTCTACCGCTTACCAGCAGCTGATCGTTAACTACCAGTGCTGGGGTGCTCAGTACCCCATAGTCTATTATGGATAGAGGATCGGTGACTTTTTGGATTTCCGCCTCAAGCGAAAGATTGCTGACGGATTTTTTAACTAACTCTTCCAGCAGGTTACAATTTACGCATCCCGATCCAAGAATTTTTATATCTAACATCCCTCATCTCCTACTT
>JAUWEC010000170.1 GCA_030608465.1 Chloroflexota bacterium | reverse complement strand
CGAATTATCAGCCTCAATAGATCATGGTGACGTTGTCCTGGCCATCCAGGATAACGGCTCAGGCATTGCTCCTGAAGATATTCCTTATGTCTTCACTCGTTTCTTCCGTGGAGACAAATCCCGCCAGCAGAATGGGGAGGCTGGATTGGGGTTGACGATATCTAAATCCCTGGTGGAAGCTCAGGGGGGCACAATTACAGTCGAGAGCGAACTCGGGCAGGGGACGACATTCACCATCCAGTTCCCCAGTGTGTTGGAAGCGTGAAAAATACGAAACCATATCAAAAGAATGATGTTTGACATAAGATCAGGAATCCTATTGACAAGCTGGTGGTTAAAGCCATAATAATGACCACGGTTATGACTGTGATCATTATAAACGGAGAATAAAGTGAGGAAAACGATTTCAAAAAACAATCTCAAAGCAAATATGTTTGAAATCTTCCGCCAGCTTGAAACCAGCGGCGATGAATTGATCGTTACCGATGGCGAGGTGCCGGTCCTAAAGATCGTTCCCATCAAACCTAAGCCGACTGCCGAAGAATTGTTTGGGGCAGTCCAGGGGCGTGTCCGCTACCATGAAGATATCAACATGCCTACCATCACAGAATGGGATAACGCTTAGATGGTCGTCCTGGACACCTCAGCATTGCGTTACTGGACATTGGACCCAGAGCATTTGTCGCCTTCCGTCCGGCAAGCGTTCCATGAGACGGACCAGACAGTCTGGTAAAACAAATTCCCCCCACCATATCTGTAATAAATCAGCAGCCAGATCTAATCTCGCCTGGTTCCCGAGCTATCCTTCAATCCCTACCCTTTCGCTATCTTAATCACGGGGGCCTCTACGAGCAATGACCTGTCCGTCTGCAAGCCTTGGCCTGTTAACGCCTCAACATACTCGGGGTGAAATAGAAATCAGCCATCCTTAAATACTTCTCTGTCCCACGGGTTGAGGATCAAGGCATCCGTGATCATACCAATATAATCCGGCACCGAGACTCCCTTGGTGTGAGCATATAAAACAGCACTTTTGACAGCTTGAGCACCCAGCGCTTGGGCTTTACCCTTGACAATCATGATCGTTTCACCCGTGCTGTTGATCTCATCGACGACCAGCACACGACGGTCCTGAACGGCTGCCAGCGGTTCTACCAGCCACTGCGGGCGCTCGAAAGTGACGATATCCTTTACCCGCCGCGAGAGACGAACCGGATAGAGTTCGACCTGCAGCATATGAGCGATCAGTGTACCGGGATAATCACCCGCCTGTCCGATCTTATTCATCGGCTGGGTTGCTGCTGGGTGATGCAGTGAATATTGCCGCCACCTAGGGAAATCTCACGGGCGTCAGGAACACTGACAATTTCACGATCCGGAAAAACCCGCGCCAGGGTTTCAACCACCAGCCTGTCATGCTCATCACCGTAGGCTGGCACAATAATGCCGCCATTCGCAATAAAAAAATTGATGTAGGAGGAGCCTAACTTATCGCCTTCTTGACGGGGTTTCGTCCCTTTAACGATGTCAACACCTTCGGATTCACCCTTTGTGATCATCCTCGGTGGCGCGCTGAGAAGCTTGTGAATCTCCAGCTTTCTCCCCTTGGCATCACGTTCATTATTCAGTCGCTCAAAAGCATCGTGCACGATCTCATAATGTGGATTCTTAGGATCATCTGTCCAATTCAGCAATACCACACCTGGGCGGGCAAAGCAGCATATCCCATCTACATGCCCGTTGGTTTCATCTGGGTCCATCCCTCTAGCCAACCAGATGATCTTCTGAACGTTGAGATAATCCGATAAATGCACTTCAATCTCTGCTTTCGATAAGTGGGGGTTGCGCCCTGGAGACAGCAGACATTCTTCTGTTGTAAGCAAAGTGCCTTCGCCATCTACATTCACAGCACCGCCTTCAAGGATCATCGGTGCATCATAGCGATCCAATAGCTCCATTTCAGCAATTTTTACCGGTACCTGGTCATCCAAATCCCAGGGGAAATATAAGCCATCATAAAGGCCACCCCAAGCATTGAACTGCCAGTTAACCACACGGACTTCATCTTTATCGTTCTTGACAAAGATCGGACCGCAGTCCCGCATCCAGGAATCGTTATAAGAAATTTCTACCACCCGAATATACTCAGGCAGTTGATTGCGCGCATTTTGGAACTGCCGCGTGGATACGCCCATCGTTACCGGCTCGAATTGGGCGATGGCTTTAGCTGTATCCGCGAAAGCTTTTTGTGCTGGTTTTGCCCCCAGGCGCCAGTTATCCGGACGCTCCGGCCACAGCATCCAGGTTTGCTCGTGCGGTTCAAATTCTGCTGGCATGCGGAAACCGTCTTCTTTTGGTGTACTGCTGAGTGTGCTGGTCATAATAGTCTCCTAAGTATCTTGTGCAGAATCTTTAGCAGGCATTCTTTTGGGTTACGATTGCAAATCCATCAAAATAGTATATCTTGAGTTCTTGCCCATTCATCTCAATAAGCTCATACTTCACTTCCTCCCCGTTTAGCACAATTTCAAATGCTTTTGCGACATCATCAAGAACTGCTGGATCTGCCAGCGGTTTTGTATGAGAGGGGTAGAGATAGTCTAATTCTGGTATAAGCCAAGTGAGTTCCTGCATCGTCTTTGCGTAAACCTTAAGATCCGAACCTCCCCATGCTTCATTTATAAAAGCGAAGAGCCAATCAGGATAGAATGTATCTCCTGTAAACAAAGATCTATTCATATGGTCTAGAAGCATAATGCTGTCGGGTGAATGGCCTGGGGTGTGAAGAACCTGTAGGGTTCGATTGCCAAGGTCGATCATATCCTTATCGTGTAGAAGGTAAATTTTTTCTCTTCCTACAGCTTGAATCGCATAGCTCTTCTGATCAAATCCTTGTGGGTATCCCGCAGGGAAGGAGTCATGGCTCACATCAAATTGGAGTTCATCATTCGACCAACCTGTTGTCAGCCGTTTAACTGCTAGCTCATCGTCATAGACAAAGATATGAGAAAAGCGGTGGTTATCCCCAATGTGGTCGAAATGAGTGTGACTGTTAACAACGACCACTTCAAGATCGGTCAACTGATCGACAATTGTTGACATATCCCTGATCCCCATTCCGGTGTCAAGCAGGATGGATTTCCTGGAGCCTAGGATCAAGAAGGAGATGACTCCATGTTGGTGTCTAGGTTCTTGAATTGAAAATACATCATTTGGCAATCTCAAAACCTTGAACCAGGGCTCACCCACATTGATTTCCTCTGCCCGTTTAAGTACATTATACATTTGCCCTGATAAGTTGATATTGAACGTTTTTTCTGGTAAATTTGCCTTGCCCGCACTGAAAATTATACGCAAAGTATCATAACACCTGACATTGTCAAGAATAACCGCTATATTTATCTGTAATTACGCCTACTTTCCCGTGACATTACGCCTGTTTATCTAACATCATTGCAGCGAATATTAATATGCTGTTACAAGTTATACTGTTATCACATAACTCAAGCAAGTATCATGACACGTGGGTCAATGGTTCGGAATTAAAATGATAGAAAAATTCGGTAAGAGAAATATCGAATAAATGGCTATATTTCTGCGATTAATAATTTGGCTTGTCTAAAAGTACAAAAGCCCGAATACGGGCATCTGAGGGCCCCTGAAAGGCATTTGTTGAAGATAAGCGAGAAGTGATAATGCAAATAAAATATATCGTCTAAATTTAATAATACAGCATCCCATTTGCGTTGTATATGCTAATGCCGCAGATTACATATAAATATCGTAACTGTCTGTGAATAAGGCTGAATGCTTGATGTATAGCAGTTATTTCACAAACCGGATGCCACATATTTGATCATTGGTGTAAGAGTATTCGTCTACTGCTGTGGGATACCTTTTGTTTTTTTCTACCCTCTCTGTATCTCCTCCCTGTCCTCATATCTCGCAAAATGATAAGTAAGTTTAATGAGAAAGAAATAGAAACCGATTTGAGACAAGGATAAGACTCTCTTTGTATCGCTATTTTCTATTTTTATTTTTAATAACTTAGGATCAACTGAGGATATTCTATCTAACAAAATAACAGAATCATCTAATGGACTCTTTCCTGGTATGTACAAAATATCAGTTATTCCGTTTGCTTTTACAGAATCTAAGAAATCTTTCCATCCTTTATCAGAATATTCGGAGGTTTTGAAATTTGCGAACTCTTCAAAGCTTAATACCGGTGCTACCGAAACATATTTTTCTCTCGTCTTATTTTCCAAGTCCAAGTCACAAGTATGCGATAATAACATACAAGGTACATCTTTAAAGCTTCGTACTTCCAACCTATTCTCAACTACTTCATAATAGACTAATTCAAACTTATCTACTATGTCTCCTTGATAGGCGGCTGGCGGGATTGATAATGAATAGAACCAATTGCCTAAACCACGGGGAATTTGTTTGAAATATTGCTTACACTGCTCTTTAAAGTGATCATCAATGAAGTGTGATGAGCTAATCAATTCATCTATTTCTTCACTGTTCATGGTTACCTGTATTACAGTTGCGTAGAGGATATCACCTTAGTTTTACTGCGAACAAAATCATTTATGATTTTTGCTTCTACTTCATTTCTTGGACGTGCATCTTTGAATATTTCCTTCCCAATATCCACAAGTGAGTGCAATAGATTTATTTCAGTATGAGGCTTATACTCCCTAACGAATAGATCATTAATATTTAAATTATGAGCTATGTTTTCATTCTTGTAGATCGAAATAATTTCTTCTAATACTTCAGGTAGGTTATAAAATACCCTGGAACAGGTCTGAGATATCTGATCTATACCATAGGACGCAATACCACAGGATAAGTAATCTTCTATTGTGTTCCAGTGTGAACTCATGGAGGAATCTTTTTCTCCCTGAATTTTTGAGCGACGAAACCCAATAACCTTTTGGTTCCTGTGTTTAGTGTCAAACTCACCCATTGCCACCGTATTGAACTCATTCTGAGAGGGAACTGTTGATAATGATTCCATTTATACGCCTATTATTCCTTTATAGTCTCAAGAAACGTTACAAACCTTTTATAAATATTATGATAGTTATCATATATGAGTCTAACCCTACTTTTGTCAGCTTTTATGTTTTCTACTTCTTGGTTAAAGTTTAGAACCATTTCTCCATTCAATCTTTTCAAATCAATCGAGACTGAAACCCCAGCATCTATGTAATATTTGCAATTAATTGCCAGCGTTTCCCTTTTATCCTTCATTATCTTCGCTTTGGTGTCAATTTGATATTCCTCTATTTTCTCAGTATATTTCGCTATTTCCATTATCGGATCTTCAAAAATGGCTCTTATAGCTGAGCTATCTTGGTATTTTATCAAATTGACGTTGATATTAATACCTAGAGCAAGCAATGGTGTATGTTTGAGAATTTCTAAATACTTGTATGATGCCTCCACTATCGGCGATTTATGGAAATCCTTAATCCCTTTGTGCATCACCTGAAATCTTTCCAACTCTGCAAAGAAAGATATATCACCAAACTTTAAGTCAGAAAAAACCGGAGTTGATGTACCTTGTGGATTTTCGTGAGCAGACCATATTCCTTGAGCCTTCAGAAAATCAGGAGTTAATATGGCAGGGTTAAAGCTACCCAATGCAATAACACTCAAGAAGTTATATTTAACGTCCACAGCCTCTCCACATCAGATAAAATTAATGTTAACTCAGTAAATTATATGATATTTTATAAATATATTATAATATCAAAAAAATATTAGAGTCAAGGGAAATGAATCATACATTTTTAATCTATGTTAGCAATGAATCGTGTCTCCTTCACAAATACCAATTCTAATTAGACAACCTCGAGACTTCGTATCTTATTTGTGATATCTTGCTAATATCCAAATATATCAATTGGTATCAAAAGATTGGGCTGTTTTCATAATATCACAAAAACACCGTCCTTAATACCGTCCTTTATCGGTGTCCTTTATCGGGGTGGGGCTTGCTTGGTTTCAGCACGGCATATGAATGTATAAGAAAAATCTTCGTCTTGACCAATCTTAAAAAAACGGGAGTAAAAATATAGAAAAAATAAGATTACATCAGAAAAACTTTATATTCATTCAGCTTTTTACT
>JAUWEC010000215.1 GCA_030608465.1 Chloroflexota bacterium | reverse complement strand
GTTATGTCGGCTATGGAGAAGGCGGTCAGCTTACTGAAGCAGTTCGGCGGCGACAATACAGTGTGGTGTTGTTTGATGAGATTGAGAAGGCTCACAGTGACGTACTTAATACCTTGCTGCAGCTATTAGATGACGGACGGCTGACAGATGGTCAGGGCCGAACAGTAGACTTTAGAAACACTGTGATAATCATGACCAGCAATGTCGGCAGTGAAGCTTGGACTGGGCAGGCTGAGGACTGGAATGAGGAAGAAGCCAGGGAATACACTCAAAAAGTACTCCGGGCTACATTCCGCCCAGAATTTTTAAACCGGGTGGATGAAATTGTCAATTTCCACCCCCTTTCCAGGGAGCACATTCTGGAAATTGTCGGCATTCAATTGAAACGGGTGGAAAAACTTGTCCAGACCCAGGGGTTTTCCCTTGAAGTCACCGAAAAAGCCCAGCAATATTTTGCTGACCAGGGATATGATCCCGATTTCGGTGCCCGGCCATTAAAGCGGACCATTCAAAAACAGCTCCAGGATCCTCTGGCCCTGGCGATCTTGTCCGGTGAGTTTATTGTGGGCGACACCATCCGGGTGGATGTGGGGGAAAAGGGCTTAGAATTTTCCTCAGTGATGGTGGGTGAGGTGGCGTGAGAAAAAAACCAAGGGCCAGGTCCCGTTAGATTGTTAATTGAGTCGAATAAAGCTCCCGGAGTTTTTAAAACTCCGGGAGCTTATTCATAATCCTCAACAAATCTCTGGTAATTTAATCTTGCCTTTTCCAAACCTTTTTCATCTTCTGTTCTAAATTGATCCAGGATAATCATCGGATTAATAAAATCTAGTTTTCGTAATCTAATGTACTCCCGGTAACTGGAAAATTCCCAATCTTCCGGTTTTACCACTAACCCTGCAGATGATGGATTAAGATGGATATATTTGATCAGTGATATGTTTAATTTGGTAACGGCCATGAAACACATGGCCGCTCCTCTGGTACATTTTGTTAACCGCAGTTGCATAAGACATCGCCAACAGCTGCATGGATCTTGATAGTTCGGTGTTTTTCAATTGAATGATCAGATGATAATGATTGGGCATTAAGCAGTAAGCAAGAACCTCAGCAGTAACAAGCAGAGACTTCTTAATTTTAGAAAGGAAGAAATGATAATTCTTTTCCTCAATAAACAGAAGGTTGTCTGCGACAGATCTGTTGTAGATATGATAGAAGTGACCTTCGATTAGATTGATTTTTCTGATTGGCATTTTATTACCCCCTTGATGGTTCTTGAGGCTCCCGGAGTTTTTAAAACTCCGGGAGCCTTGCTTAAATAATCTTAATGCACATGCTCATGATCCAACTCTTCTTTCGTAGCGGGACGGAGATCAGTCAAGGTGATTTCAAAGGTCAGCGTTTTCCCAGCCAGTGGATGGTTAAAATCGAGGGTCACCGTATCCTCCTCAGCAGCAACAATCTGGGCGCTGAGAATATCACCCGCATCATTTTCCAGATCTAAGAATGTACCCACGTCTAGAGGTATTTCTTCACTGAATTCTTCTTTTTTCGCTTCCTGAAGGGACTCTGGGTCGTACTCTCCGTAGCCGTCCTCTGGTTGGATAACTACAGTCTTTTGATCCCCGATTTTCAGACCGTAGAGGGCATTTTCAAGTCCGGGGATGATCTGTCCAATTCCCTGGATAAATTTGATCGGTTCTCCATCCTCTGTGCTTTCCATCATTTCATCTTCAACGATCAACTTATAATCAAGTGTGACTACAAAATTGTCTTTTACTGTATTAGTCATTTCTTTTCCTCTCAAGATGGCTCAGCTGGCGGTTTGATATCACGAACAAGGTACCAGCCCAAATCCTGGAGTTGGAAAAAGAGGTGGTATGTTTGACCTTGAAAATCCATCACCAGGATGTGCTTCCCGTCATCCGATTCCCACTGCCGGCCAACATCCAGAACCTGGACAGGCACATTATCAATTAAAAACTCGATCGGGATCAGGGATCCATCCCGTTTGAATTTTGTGGTTATTTCAATCTTTTCCATCGTCTGTTAAAAATTGGTATAAAAACTCCAGCGCAATTTGGGCAACTTCTTGTTTATTTTCAATCCGGTCTCCCCCTGCGTTATGCTGGAGAGTCCAGATTCCAGTGGGAGTGCTCAGCCCGATCCATGCAAATCCTACCGGTTTCTCAGGGGTACCTCCGGTTGGTCCGGCAATTCCACTCACGGATAGTCCAACATCAGCTGCTAACGCGTGCCTGATACCCAGCGCCATTTCTTTCACTGTTTCTTCGCTCACTGCGCCGTATTTTTCCAGTGTATCCCATGATACTCCCAACAGGCGCACTTTGGCTCGATATGCGTAGGCAGTGATGCTGCCTAGATAATAGGTAGACGATCCGGAATTATTGGTGATCCGGTGTCCGATTAATCCACCGGTACAGGATTCCGCGATGGCTAACCGCCATCCCTTATCACGCAGTTCATTACCGATTAATAGTTCAATGTTTTCTTTCATTATTCTGTTTCCTTCTTTTTCTCAATTACCCAAAATTGTGACAATCCCAGTACTCTGATCGGGGTTTTTTCCAACAGGTAGAGAATTGACCGCAGGCAGCGTCCAAGACGCGGGAAGCGATCGATGATGTTGTCATACCCTCCGAAAATCACGGTTCTCTCGATGAATCGAACCGGTAGATCATGGAAAAGTGCATATAGATCTTTCCGGGTATAGATCCGGACATGGGGAGCCAGTCGATTCCGGTAAGGGAGGGGTAGATAATTAACCAGGGGTTTATTCCCGAACCGGTAGGTTCCCCGCCAATATATCCCATGGGTCTCAAAAGGATACCAGCGGTTAGGACAGAATAAAACGATTCTGCCTCCTGGTTTTAAAGTTCGTACCATATCGTGGATTACCAGCTTGTCATCTGCCACATGTTCAATAACCTCATTGCTGAGGATCAGATCAAAAGTGCCCTCTGGGAAAGGCAAGTATTCCCCGGCAGCGCCCAGTATCTGATCGCTTTTTTCTTGGGCTTGTTTTGCCCGCGGCAGGTCAAATTCGGTTCCGATCAGCTCCCCCCCAAAAGGGATTAAGTGTTCCAAGTAGAGTCCGACACCACAGCCGATTTCCAGGATTTTCCCTTTAATTCTCTTTCCAGCGGCAGCCTTAATCATCTCCAGTCTGCGCTGCTGGCCTGCTCTCCAGACATACGAGGGTTCTCCTCTTTCTGCTGCCTGAGCAGAGGGTTGATAGGAGGTCATTTTTCTCCCCAGTGGACTGCAATCATACCAAACATAAAACGTTTGAAGAGGACCTTCTTAAATCCAATAGCCGCCAGGGTTGCAGCCAATTCTTCCGTGCGGAGAAATCCCTCAGTTGATTCGTAGAGGTAAATATAGTCTTCTTTATTCCCGGTGATCAAACCACTCAAAGTAGGAATTAAATGAGCCATGTAAAACCGTATCAGAGGAGTTAGGGTATTTTTTGGTCTTCTGGTTGTATCCAGGACTGCAATTCTTCCACCTGGTTTTAAAATACGATACTGCTCGGTTAGTCCCTGGTGGATATCGCGCAGATTTCTTACCAGAAAGCCTGAAACAACCGCATCAAACGAGTTAGATGGAAAGGGTAAATTAGTGACTTCCGAGGCGGTCCAATCCAAACCAGCCAGGGGATTTCTGCTCCGGCCGATTTCCATCATGGGCAGCGTCAGATCGGCTGCGACGATTTGGCTGGAAGGGTATTGTTTGCATGCTTCAAATGCCAGCATACCCGTTCCGGTACCAATGTCAAGCAAGCGTCCGGAATTTGGCAGGGCTGCCTGTTTCATTGTATATCGCCGCCAGGAATTATCCCGCCACCCTGACATCAAATGATTTATCAGGTCATTCTGCCGGGCGTTGCGGGTAAACATGGTCTGTTGCTGCCCTAAAAATTCTGGATCTAAACGGCCGGGCAT
>JAUWEC010000221.1 GCA_030608465.1 Chloroflexota bacterium | reverse complement strand
TCCTATAATGTACTCCTGAGCACCTCGATTCCATCTCGGCGGAATTTATCCAGAGCCCTTCGACAAGCCTGTCCTGCCTGTACTGAGCCCTTCGATAAACTCAGGATAAACTCCGCGTAGCAAAGACGAAGTGAGCGGAACGCAGTGAAGTCGAAGGGCTCAAGGCAAGCTGATCATTAACAGGGGATATCCCCGCTGCTCTCAAATTGATAGGGTTTTTTGGAATTTGACCAGAAAAATATGTCTTTAATAACAGGTTACTCTGCTGCTGGGATATCGTCCAGAGCTGATGATCCCTCATCCTTCAGCTGATCTAAAAATTCAAGATCCTCCTTGGATAACTCAAAATCAGCAAACAGCTCAGCCCTTCGCTCCAGGGTTCTTCGGAGAGATTGGTTCCGCCGCCAACGATCAATATTGGCATGATGTCCTGACCTGAGCACCTCCGGTACTTTCCAGCCGCGGAAATCTTCCGGCCTGGTGTAGTGGGGATGTTCCAGCAAACCACTGGCATGCGAGTCTTTTTCCGCAGCTTGCGGATCACCCAACACTCCGGGGATCAAACGGGTGAGGATATCAATCAAAACCAATGCTGGCAGTTCTCCCCCTGTCAATACATAATCTCCGATGGAGATTTCTTCGGTAATCAAGTGCTCACGCACCCGCTCATCAACGCCTTCGTAATGCCCGGCAACAATAGCCAACCTGGAATACCCTGCCAGGCTGTTGGCTTTCTTCTGGGTCAACAACTCTCCCTGGGGTGTCATCAAAATCACCGGACAGCAGGGTGGATCACCCAGGATCCCTTCCACCGCCGCAAACACTGGTTCCGGCTTCATGACCATTCCTCCACCTCCCCCATAAGGAGGCTCATCCGTTACTTGATGTTTATCCGTTGTCCAATCCCGGATATTATACAGATCCACCCGGAGGTGTCCCATCTCCTGGGCGCGATGAAGAATACTGGAATCCAAATAAGCGGGAAAAACTTCTGGAAAGAGAGTAAAAACGTCAAACTGCATGGTCCCATTCTAGCCGAGAGAAGGTTGTTGCGCAAGTGAATACCTGTTTCTCCTGCTGGTTTATACACTCAAGGGGTTGGATGAAATCCTTGACGCATTTTTAACGACAGTGGTAAGATGTGCGCATGTACCTTAGCGGAAGTAATTGGAAAATGACCAAAAAACCGCGCAAGAGATCCAATCCCTGGCGGATTATTGTCCTGGTAGCTCTCATTGCGGTTGTTGTATATTTTAACCAGGAAGTTGCTCCTGACATTGAGCTGTCATTCATTCCAACTGTAACCCCAACAGAGAATCCTGAAACCTATACCAACAGAGCGCAAGCTCTGTTTAAAGAAGGCAAGCTAAGCCAATCCATCGAAGCTTACCGGGAGGCTATTCTGGCAAATCCAGAAGATTCTTCCCTCTATGTTTCTTTGTCTAGAGTTCAAATCCTGGCAGGACAACCGGAAGCAGCTCTTGAAAATGCTGAATTAGCCTTGCTTCGCAACCCAGACAATCCCCTTGGTCACGTAATGAAAGCCTGGGCCCTTGATTTTTTAGGTGATCTGATCGAAGCTGAGATTTCTATCGAACGGGCTTTGTCTCTGGCGGAAAAAAACCCGCTGGCTCATGCAGTGTATGCGGAAATCTTGATTGACAGCGAAAACTACGAAGAAGCCAGCGCAGAATCTCTCAAAGCCCTGGAGTTAGGTCCAAACTTATTAGAAACCCACCGGGCGCGGGGATACGTGTTGTATTGGACAGGAAATTACAGTGAAGCTATTCGGGAATATCAAAGCGCCCTTAATATCAACAATGCCATTCCAAATCTCCATCTAATGCTGGGGTATTGCTATTATGCTAATCAGGAAAATGACAAAGCAGTAACCTCTTTCAGTCAGGCAAATGCTCTCAATCCCGCGGATCCTACTCCGGATTTTGAAATTTCCCGCATCTATCTCCTGGATGGCATCTATAATAAAGCCATCCAATACGGTGAACTGGCGGTCAGGGATGCCCCTACAGATCCGCTCATGCAGGGAAACCTGGGCGTGCTTTATTTCAGAAACAGGGAATATGATAAAGCTCTAATATACCTTACTCTGGCAGTCCGTGGCGGCACAACAGAAAATGGTGATATTGTGGAGGGTGTACCGCTTTCCTATAAAACCCGGGTGATAGAAATTTTTTCCGCCTATGGTATCACTCTGGCGAGGATGAACAAATGCGAGGAAGCTGTACCGATTTTTCAAACCATGCTCAGCCAGGTTTCCGAAAATGACATTGCTGTAATCAACGCCAATGAAGGTTTGTCCATTTGCACAGAAAACTTGGCTGAAATCACGCCGACACCTTGATCTTCACCCCATCAATCCTCCCTGCAGAATTCTTTTTACAACAAAGGAAATACAATTAAAAGCCGTAAACCAGAATAGAAGCGCCAATCATAAATCTGATGGATCCAAAACTAACCGGAAAACGACCCACTTTCAGTAAAAATAAGCCAACCCTTAATTTCAACCTCATCCTGATTTTGGTTGCTGTTATTGCGGCCGGTTTATGGTTTGCCTATGAGGTAAACGACCCTGAAGGTCAGTTTGAACCCCTCTTTCTCCCCACGCCGACAGCGACCAGGACAGTGGATTCTCTCGTCCAGGAAGGACAGGCATATTTTGAAGCCGGAAAGATATTCGATCCCGAGGGGAAAGATGCCATTGATGCCTATTATGATGTACTGGAACTCCATCCTGAAAATGCCCAGGTTCGTGCTGAACTGGCACGGCTGTTGACGTATTCCTCCGCGTTGTTATCCACCACTGAAGAGCGGACGGAACAATTATCCCTGGCCCGACAGGAAATCCAACTCGCGGTTGAAGTGGCCCCAGAAGACAGCACAGTCCAGGCCATCCGCGCTCTGGTGCTGGACTGGAGCTCAACTTCTTCAGCAGCCAGTGATCAGGAAAAGCAGGATTGGTTGAATGAAGCTGAACTGGCTGCGAACCTGGCAATTACCCTGGACCCGAATAACAGCCTGGCGTTGGCATTTTATGCGGAAGTGCTTTTGGATCAAAATCAAAAAGCCCAGGCTGAAGAACATGCCCGGCTGGCAGTAAACCAGGGTCCGGAATTAATGGATACCCACCGGGTCTACGGAACTGTGCTGGAAACACTGGGCGAATACAGGTATGCGATTGAGGAATTTGAGAAGGCAGCCGAGATCAATCCCAATTTGACATTTCTTTACATTCGGATCGGGGTCTTATACCGGGCATTAAAAGTATATGACACCGCATTGGATTATTTTGCCAAAGCAATCGCAATCAATAAGTCCAACGGGGTTGAAGATGCGCTCCCCTATATCGCAATTGCCAAAACCTATTCCCGGGATGGGGAATTCTTTATTGCAGCCATAAATGGAGAAATAGCCATAGCAATCAATCCCACCAACGCGAATACCTATGGTCAACTGGGGGATATTTATGTCCGGGCCAGGAATTACGAGGGTGCCTTGCCCGTTCTGAAATGCGCAGTAGTGGGATGCTCGGCTGAAGAAAACGAAGTAGGCGGCACTGCTGTTCAAGCATTGGAACTCAATAATTTTGATGTTGCTTATTATTATGCCCGTTACGGATCTGTGCTTGCTGCTCTCAGCCGTCCCGGTCAAAATTATTGCCCGGAAGCGTTAATGATTTTGGCAGAGCTGAAAGAAAATTTCGGAAGCGATCCCATCTTGATGAGC
>JAUWEC010000033.1 GCA_030608465.1 Chloroflexota bacterium | reverse complement strand
CCGGTCTCACGCTCTGCCATAAAAAATCTCCTTCGTACTAAATGATATGAACTCAGCAGGGCGTTCCCCCTCGTTCTAAACAAATAATTGCTCAAGAAACGTACGTTCTGCTCCTGCAGCGGGATTTCTCCAGCTACATTGAATTAATATAGCATGAACGGATAAGATCGTCAACTAAACAATGAAGAATTAAACATACAAATTTATTATTTACCCTAATATCAGAGACTTCCAGGATAAGAAGTCAACCTGGGAAAAATCAAGGAAATATCAAGAAAACTCAAATCCCTTCTAAATTAAGAAAGGAAATTTATTACTCAGCCTGGCAAACCCCGCTATAATTAAACTGCCTTACAAAAAAATATTTACTTGATCAGAACAAGGATTACAGGGAAAATAATTATGAATTTCGCCACCACGAGCATCCTCTTAGGTATCTCGGCAGGTTTTTTTATACTTGGCTTTGCCTTTGTGATTACCTCTCTCCGGGAAAGGGAACAAAAAGCTTCAATCTGGTCAGCGGGGATCACCCTGGCAGGAACAATACTGCTTTCGAGCTCCCTGATGCTTCCTTTGCAGGGGAGAATGGTTTTTATCGGTATTCTGTTGGGTTTAGGGTTGATCACAGTGCTGGTCTTTTACTTCCCGCTGGGGAAAGAATCCGGTGAGGATTCTGATCCTCACCATCAGGTCGATGAACGGGAAATCATCTTCGCCCGAGCCCGATTAATCCCGGGTTCCCCTGAATATGAGGCATATTACCAGCTCCACCCCGAACACCAGGAGCAGGATGATGCCTCAAGAAAGAAGCCGGGGTTGCTCTCTCCCCAAGCCAGCTATACAGAACCCCTGCATTCGGCTGCTGCAGGAGCCAGTTTTTACCTGACGGAAGCGCTCCAGGAGGCAGTGGATGGTCCGGTTGCCGAGCAGAAAAAGGATTATTCCCCGGAAATCCTGACCCGGACAGTGAAACAGTTAACGAAATATTACGGCGCCCGGGACTGCGGAATAACTGTCCTTAAATCTGCTCATATCTACTCCCATATCGGCCCCGGCAGTGGAAAATACGGAGCGCCAGTTGAGCTAAAACATAAATTCGCTATCGCCTTCGTTGTCGAAATGGATTATCAAATGATCAGCTCAGCACCTTACCCGCCTATCACCATGGAATCCGGCCGGCAGTATGTTGAGTTAGCCCGGGTTGCCGTGCAGCTGGCGGCTGCAATCCGCTCCCTGGGTTTTCCTGCCCGGGCGCACATTGACGGAAACTATCGGGTTATTGCTCCGTTGGTTGCCAGAGATGCAGGTTTAGGAGAAATCGGCCGGATGGGATTGCTGATGACTCCCCGTCAGGGTCCCCGCGTGCGAGTGGGCGTGGTGACAACTGATCTGCCCCTGATTGCGGACAGTTACCAAGCGGAAGGAAGTTTGTTCGATTTCTGCAGGATCTGCCAAAAATGTGCCGACAACTGCCCCAGTCAATCTATCCCCCACGGAGACCGGGAAATAAACAACGGCGTTCTGCGTTGGAAAATTAACCCGGAATCCTGCTACCATTACTGGACAATTATCGGAACTGACTGCGGGCGGTGTTTGGCAGTCTGTCCCTATTCACATCCTGATAATTGGGCTCATAACCTGGTTCGCTGGGGAATAACCAAATCCAGCACCTTCCGAAGGGCAGCGCTGGTATTGGATGACTTTTTCTACGGAAAAAAACCAAGCTCCAGGTTCAAATCCGTTTTACCCCCAACATCAAAAAAACGACTCTGACAAGGAAAACTCGATCCCTCTAAATAAGGTAAAATAATTACCATGACGGTCTGCTCCTTCAGTATTGGCTGAGATGAAAACATTAAGATCCTCTGCGGACTGAAATATATCTAAAAAGGAGAGCTGCTTATGATTCCTGTTACATTAGCTAGATGGCAGTTTGCAATCGTCACCATCTACCATTTCTTTTTTGTCCCTGTTACGCTGGGATTAGCGCTCTTCCTGGCGATGCTGGAGACTCGCTATGTAATCAGCGGCGATGAGATCTACAAACGAATGGTCAAGTTCTGGGGGAAAATATTCCTGATCAACTTTGCCATTGGTGTTGTAACTGGCCTCGTTCAGGAATTCCAATTTGGACTCAACTGGTCGGAATATTCCCGCTTCATGGGCGACATTTTTGGCGCCCCTCTGGCAATTGAAGGATTGTTGGCTTTTTACCTGGAATCCACTTTTATCGGTATCTGGATCTTTGGGTGGGATAAACTCTCGAAAAAAGCCCATTTAGCTGCCATCTGGATGGTCGCTATTGGTTCCAATATTTCCGCCTTTTGGATCCTGGTAGCAAATTCATTTATGCAGAATCCTGTGGGCTACACCATTCGCAACGGCCGAGCAGAAATGACAGATTTTTGGGCCCTGGTCGGGAATCCAAATGTCTGGCATCAATTCCCGCACGTTTTGACTGCAGGCATCTCAGTTGGTGGTTTCCTGGTGATGGCATTCAGCGCTTATCACTTATTAAAGAGAAATCCTCAGACTCAGGATTTTTTCCAGCGTTCTTTCCGCTGGGCTGCCGTTTTTGCACTGGTGGGATCAGTGCTGACGGGATTGATCGGACACGCTCAAGGTCAATTCCTGGCGGAAAACCAGTCAATGAAAATCTCAGCCATGGAAGGACACTGGGATACTGAACAGCCGGGATCCTTCTCCGTGATCGCAATTATTGATGAAAAGAATCAAGAAAACACCTTTGATTTAAAAATCCCTTACGCGCTATCTTTCCTGCTCTATAATGACTTCAGCAGCGAGGTAGTGGGAATCAAGGAGCTGCAAGCCAAATCAGAAGCCCTCTATGGACCAGGAAACTATATTCCGCCAGTCACTTTGAGCTATTGGTCCTCAAGGACCATGATTGGAATCGGAATGCTGATGGTCCTGATATCCGGACTCGCGGTGTTCTGGTCCCAAAAGAATACTCTTGAAAAGCAGACTTGGTTCATTAAACTCCTCATTCCTGCCGGGCTGCTGCCCACAATTGCTATCACTTCAGGCTGGTTGATAGCCGAAACGGGTCGCTGGCCCTGGATCGTACACGGCTTACAGAAAGTTGAGGATGCAGTTTCCCCAAATGTCAGTTCTGGAAATATCATCTTCTCCCTGGTCAGCTTTTCACTGATTTATGGGGTGATGCTAATTGTGGGTGTATCGCTGGCTTTAAAATACGGTAAAAGCGACCCACCTCCAGCGGATGTCATAGGAGAGTAATCATGGACTTAAACACTATCTGGTTTATTCTGATCACAATCTTGTTTATGGGATTCTTCTTTTTAGAAGGATTTGATTACGGCGTTGGCATCCTACTCCTGATAATCGCGAAAAAGGATAACGAGCGCAGAGCAGTCATCAACAGTATTGGACCTATTTGGGACGGCAATGAGGTCTGGATGATTACCGCCGCAGCAGCTTTGTTCGCCTCTTTTCCTCATGTATACGCTACCCTCTTCAGCGGCTTCTATATCCCGCTGATCATCATGCTGTTGGGATTGATCATGCGAGGTGTGGCTTTTGAGTTCCGCAGCAAACGGGAGGATCAAGCCTGGCGTAACCGCTGGGATTGGGCACTTTTCATCGGCAGCCTGATTCCCGCTCTGCTCTGGGGTGTGACTATTGCCAATATGATGCGAGGATTTGCTATTGAGGCTGATATGAATTACTACGGGGGGATACTGCCTCTTCTTAATCCCTACTCCCTGCTGGGCGGTTTGGTCTTCCTGGGATTATTCACGCTTCACGGAGCCAGCTTCCTGGGATTAAAACTGGAAGGAGAGCTCAATCAAAAAGCAAAAGATATCGCCCGAAAAATCTGGATTCCCGTAGTGGTCCTGGCAGTAGGATTCCTGGTTTGGACCTACTTTAAAACGGACATTCTTAACAATCCAGGGTATGACGGGCTGATCCCCGCTGTTCTGGCAGCTGTCTCATTATTGGCTTATGGTTGGTTCCTGCTAAAAGGAAAGGAAGGGCTAACTTTCACCTTCGGTGGATTGGCCATTTTGTTGGTCACAATCATGGTATTCTCCGGTCTTTTCCCACGGATTTTAATCTCTACAATTAATCCCGCCTATAGCCTGAACATTTACAATGCCTCTTCGAGTCAATACACACTGAAAGTATTGACCATTGTGGTGGCGATTTTCATGCCGATTATCTTGATTTACCAAGGGTGGGCTATCTGGATCTTCAGAAAAAGGCTCAGCCCGGAAAGCAGTGATCTGCACTATTAAATAAAAACGAGGTTGGCTTAGTCAACCTCGTTTTTTACTATTTATTTTTTTTCTAAGACTCATCAATAAAAAAAATTAGACTATAGCGCGTTGACCACCTGCAGGATATCATCTGCGACTTCATCTATCAGCTGATCTCCGTTGACCTCGTGCAGAATTCCACGTGCCCGGTAAAACTCTATCAAAGGACTCGTCTGAGCCTGATAAACCGCAAAACGGTTCCTGACAGTCTCCGGTTTGTCATCCTCCCGCTGGTACAGTTCACCCCCATCTTCGTCACATATTCCAGATTCCTTTGGTGGGTCAAACTTCAAGTGGTAGGATTGACCGCAATTCCGGCAAATCCGCCGGCCGCTGGCTCGCTCCACCAGGACATCTTCCGGCACGGCTACTGAAATCACTGCTGACAGGGATACGCCTACACCTGCCAGAATATCATCCAAAGCTTCCGCCTGGGGGATGGTCCGAGGGAATCCGTCCAGCAGGGCACCTCCAAGGCAATCCTCCCGGTGCAGCCGTTCTTTTACCATCCCGATGGTGACCTCATCCGGCACCAGGTCTCCGCGGTCTATATATTTTTTTGCTTCCAATCCCAGATTAGTTTGATTTTTTATATTGTCCCGGAATAAATCCCCGGAAGAGACCTGGGGGATGCCAAACAATTGGGATAGACGGGCGGCCTGGGTGCCTTTCCCTGACATCGGCGGTCCAAGCAATATTAAAAACCGACTTTCTTCGGGCATGCTGCCTCCTGGTGAACACTTAAAAGGATCTAAAAAAAGTATAGCACGATTCCCCATTTGTTCAGGTTCAATCAAAAAATAACACCCCAAATCGGGTCAATTTGCGAGATAAACGAATGTGATACTATAATGAAGAATGTTTCAGGTCTGAAATATGCTTCCAAACTCTCGTCTTCTCCGTCTGGCTGAAAAAAGCCGCCTCTGGCTGGCGCTCACTATCAGTCTGGGATTCTTTTCCGGACTGCTCATCATTGGACAGGCGCGATTTATCAGCCAAATCGTTAGCAGAGTTTTTCTGGATCAAGAAGGTTTGATTGAGATCTGGGGACTGATGCAGCTCACTCTGGCATTTTTCACACTGCGGGCACTTCTCTCCTGGTTAAGCAGCGTCAGTGCAAAAACCATTGCCGTGCAGGTTAAAAGCCGGGTCAGAACCCTGCTGCTGAATCATCTGGAAGAATTAGGACCCACGTACACCCAGAAGGAGCAAAGCGGGGAAATCAGCGCTACCATAGTGGAAGGAGTAGAAGCGCTGGACGCTTACTTCAGTCAATACCTTCCCCAGCTGGTGCTTTCAGCCCTGGTTCCCCTGACAATTTTAATTTTTGTTTTTCCTATGGATTTGCTTTCCGGCCTGGTACTGTTGGTAACTGCGCCGTTGATTCCATTTTTCATGTACTTGATTGGGAAAAGTGCCCAAACGATCACAGATCGGCAGTTCAGTACCCTCAGTCGGTTGGCTGCCAAATTCCTGGACAGTTTGCACGGCTTAACGACACTGAAATTATTTAACCAGGCTCAGTCACAAACGGAGAAGATCAAAGAGACCAGCGACCAGTACCGGAAAACCACCATGAAGGTCCTTCAGGTGACCTTCCTCTCTGCCCTGGTGTTGGAACTGGTGGCAACCCTCAGCACAGCCATTGTGGCAGTGGAAATAGGACTGCGGCTGCTGTATTTCCGTGTTACTTTGGAACAGGCATTGTTCCTATTAATGATCGCCCCTGAATTTTATATCCCGCTGCGGCAGCTGGGTCTGCGTTTTCATGCCGGGATGGAAGGGCAAAGCGCGGCGGTGCGTATCTTTGAAATCCTTGATACAGAGCCAATTAACTATAAATTATCTCTGACTTCCTCAGATAATAAATCTTCTCCTCCTTGGCAGCAATTGACTCTGGAAAAAGTCAGCTTTGTCTATCCGGGAGAGGATCAAATCGCCCTAAATAATATTTCCCTAACCATTAATCAAGGAGATCAAATTGCTCTGGTGGGAGAGAGCGGCGCCGGGAAAAGCACCCTGGCCAATCTGATCCTGGGATTTTTCCCCCCCAAAAAAGGGGAAATCCGGATCAACGGAGAATTGCTGAGTAAAGATAATTTGGCGGGATGGCGGAGCCAGATCGCCTGGGTGCCCCAGGAGCCGGCCCTCTTCCAGGACACTATTGCTGCAAATATCCGGCTGGCTCGACCTGACGCAGATCTGGGCGCTGTGGCTTCAGCGGCTTCCGCTGCCCACCTCGCCGAGTTAATCGACTCCCTGCCCGAGGGTTACGAGACATTAATCGGCGAAGGTGGGGCCCGCCTGTCCGGCGGGCAGGCACAGCGCCTCGCCCTGGCACGGGCTTTTTTAAAAGACGCACCAATCCTTTTGATGGACGAGCCCACCTCTCAGCTTGATCCAGTCACAGAATCACAGCTGGCAGATTCAACCCGGAGCTTAATGGCGGGGCGGACTGTGATTACCATCGCCCACCGGCTCAACACTATCTACAGGGCAGACCGGATCCTGGTTCTCAAGGAAGGCTCTGTCGTAGAAGAGGGAAACCACCAGGAACTGATGAGGAAGGATGGAATCTACACTGATCTGGTCCAGGCTTACACTGGTGAATCATTCACTCACTTCCCCCCAGAAAGTACGGGGAATAAATTAATCTCACCTCCGAACCACCTTCACCCAGTCTCCCAGTCTCCACCTCTCCAAGTCTCACCATCTCCCCCTCTCCAGGCCTCCACGTCTTCACCTCTCCCCCTCTCTGTCCAACCAACCCCCGAATCTCGGACCACTCCCCAACCGCCCAGCTGGCAGCGCCTGGTAGGTTTTTTAAGCGAACATTGGGGCCAGGTACTTTTATCGGTGCTGCTCGGGTTTCTGACCATTGGCTCCAGTATCGGATTGATGGGCACATCCGCTTGGCTTATTTCCACCGCTGCATTGCATCCGTCGATCGCGACATTGCAAATAGCCATTGTCGGAGTGCGTTTTTTTGGCATTTTACGCGGCATCAGCCGATATTTAGAGCGCCTGGTATCGCACAATGTAACCTTTAAAGTTCTCACAAAGCTGCGAGTGTGGTTTTATAAGTCCCTCGTTCCGCTGGCACCCGCTCGGCTGCTTTACTTTCGGTCCGGTGATCTGCTGAGCCGGATTATTTCAGATATCAAATCCTTGGAAGATTTTTATGTCCGCTCGGCTGCCCCGCCTCTGGTTGCCCTTTTTATCGGACTGGGTACATCCTTATTCTTGAACAGTTATCATCCCACTTTTGGAATCTTGCTGGCGGGATTTTTTATACTCAGCGGCTTGATCCTTCCCCTGCTGATTCGGATTTTGGCCCGGAACCAGGGAGTAAAGTTGGTCTTAGAGCGCTCCCGGTTAACTGAGGGTCTGGTCAATTTTATCCACGGTCTGCCCGATTTAATAGCCTATGGTCAGTCAGAGGAGAAACAAAATCAGCTAAAAGATATAAATCAGCGATATAACACCGCCCAATTAAGATTAGCGCGAATCAGCGGTCTGAACGCAGGATTAACGATTCTATTAAGCAATCTGGCTATGTGGCTGGCCTTGATCACTGCTATCCCGTTAATTCAAAACGGCGAGATTCCTGGAGTGATGCTGGCTGCCCTAGCTCTGATAACTCTGACGTCGTTTGAAGCTGTTCAACCTCTGCCCCAGGCGATGGAAACACTCTCTAGCTCCCTGAAAGCCGGTTCCAGGCTGTTCGAAGTAGTGGATGCTGAACCCCTTGTGGTTGACCCGGTCGACCCGGATTCATTCCCTGCACACTTCTCTTTGGCAGTAGAAAATCTGAGCTTTTTTTATCCCGGCAGCCATAAGCCAGCCTTGGATGGGCTCAACTTCCGGCTTCGCGAGGGAGAAACTCTGGCAATCGTCGGACCAAGTGGTGGTGGCAAATCAACTTTGACCCATCTGCTGCTGCGTTTCTGGGGAGAGTATCAAGGAAAACTGTTGCTTGGGGAGGAGAAGATATCATTATCTTCTTTGACTCAAGAGACAATTCGACAGCAAATCAGTGTGGTATCCCAAACTGGCTATCTGTTCCACGATTCAATCCGGGCAAACATAAATCTAGGTAATCCAGGTGCCGGGAATGAGGAAATCATCACTGCTGCCAGGAAAGCCAGAATTCATAAAATGATCCAATCGCTCCCGGATGGATATCACACCATTGTCGGTGAACGCGGTCAGCGGTTGAGCGCCGGAGAGCGCCAGCGAATCCTGATTGCCCGGGCAGTTCTTAAGGATGCGCCGGTTTTTTTACTGGACGAACCTACTGCCAACCTGGATCCACTGACAGAGCGGGAAGTGTTGGATACGCTATTTGAGATCCTGAAGAATAAAACTGCCCTGCTGGTGACACACCGTCTGGTCGGATTATCCCAGGTGGACCAGATCCTGGTTCTGAGCCAGGGAAGAATCGTTGAGAGGGGAACCGAATCGGCACTGCTTTCGGGAAACAGCTTATACCGTTTGATGTGGTCTCATCAAAACCGCATCCTCCAATACTGATAAATCGTCTTGATTGGCGATAATAAACAAAGTCTACTTGTTTCCCATTTAAATCAAATTTGATTAAGGGTATGATCAATATTACAAGTTACTTATTTGACCTTTTAACCTATATCAAAAGCTAACCAGTGATCAATCGGGACAACTATAATAAATGAGCGGTCCCCAAACTCACACTTAAAAGAGGAATCCCATGATAGGAAATACTGAGCTTCTAACAATCCTGTCGATCCTGTTATTTGTTATTATCTTTTTGTTCGTAATTCGTGCCTCTCGAAAGAGCGGGGAAGAAAAAACAATTCAGGCGCATGCCCTGGGATTTGAACTGCTGGCAGAGCAACCTCCGGAAATGCTGGCACGCCTGGAAGAACTCTTTCAAAACCAGCATAACAAAAAAGTGGAACTCCGCAACCTCTACCACCAGAGAGAGTTTGCCCGGGATTTGTATTTGTTTGATTTGGTGAATACTCACCATGAGAATACTTCAAGTGGAACTGAGGTATTTCGAATAATCTCCCGCCAGCTGGCGCTGCCTCGGTTTTCCCTCTCCTCACTTCCTCCCCTGAACAACCAAAGGATGCTGGGAAACCTGATGGATAAAATGTTAACAAAGCTTTTCGATTGGGTTGGAAAATTTCAGAGGCTTACCCGCGTAGAATTCCCCGACCAACCAGGTTTTGATGAAAAATTTGTGGTTTTCGGGGGGGATAAATATACCCTCAGGAACCTGTTTTCGGGAACCATTGCTAGGGACCTGTCCAGGAGTATGACTCCCTTCCAGTTGGCAGGATCCGTCAACTTCCTGACTATCGATTACAGCTCTATCAGCTCCCCAATAAACCAGGAATCGATTTTACGAACCCGATACCAGGAATTTCTGAACCTGGTACAGCCCTTTGAGGAGAGGTAATGAATAAACACAATGCGGTATTTTGGCTGCGAGTCTCTTTCTGGATTGGTGTAGTAATTGATTTAATCGCTGCCATCGCCATGCTGTTTCCAAAATTCACCCAAATTATTCTAGGTTTCGAACCCATACCGGATCCTGCCTATCGGTTTGCGATGGGCATGGCTTCAGCCCTGATGCTGGGTTGGACAACCCTGCTGCTCTGGGCAGACCAGGATCCCCTGGCCCGGAAAGGCGTACTGCTGATCACGGTCTTTCCTGTAATATTTGGTTTACTCGGTACGGAGATCTATGCAGTTGCCAGCGGATTCATACCCCTGGGTAAAATGGTCCCCACCTGGATGCTGCAAATCCTGATAATATCTCTGTTTGCTGCCAGTTATCTTAATGCAGTCCACTTCGAGCGGAAAGACCTGCGTTCTTAATAATTGAACATCGGGAATTCCAATGGTTTAAAAAACATCAACTCTTTTTCCTGGGATTTATATCACTAGTTTTAACCCTGGCTGTTCTGGCCTATGAAACCGGCTGCAGGACGCCCTCAAAAATCTCTGGATATTCGGGTGAGATCCGGGTCAAGAAGAATGAAACGGATGGGACTGATCAAAACTGCGTGGAAATCAACGAAAAATTACACCCGCGAAAGAGTTTCTTTGACAGCAAGCCTGCTCGTGGAAACCAGCAGCTGTCAGGTAACATTAATTGGTCAGGACGGCACCTTGATCAGGTTGAGTGCTTCTGCGGACAGCCCGGTTGAAATATTCCGCGATTTGGTTACAGATGGTATTGGTGAAATCACGCTGGAAACAGCAACACAAGGCGAAATAAATTTTGACCTCACCTTCAATTTTGCCCTTAAATAAGCTTGTTGAATACTTTAGACAAGAATAATAAACTCTCCCTGGTAAGTAAGGAAATCCGTACAGAAATCTTATATATATGTGTGAACACGGGTGTTACAATAATATCACCTGATCAATACTAGACATTAAAGGAGAGATAATGACTGAAAAGAAAGGATTATTTGGTTTATTCGGAGACAAGAAAGAGAAAGAAGAACTTAAAAAAGCCGATGCCCGAGACAAGAACCTGGAAGGAAAACTTCGGAAAGATGAATTGGACAAAGGCCGAGTAGAAATTCTCAAGGCACAGGAAAAAATGCTCAAAGAGCAAGCAGAGAAAAAAGCTGTGAAAAAACACGTTGTCGTCAGCGGCGATACCTTAAGCGGGATCGCTAAAAAATACTATGACGATGCCGGCAAATACCTGGCGATTTACGAAGCCAACAAAGAGCTCATTGGAGATAACCCGGATCTGATCCAGCCCGGCATGGAATTGGTCATTCCCAAACAATAAAAATACCTAAAACCTTCCCCAAACCCGGGAAGGTTTTTTTATCAATAAAGGTTTACGCTGAAATTTGGCGTAATAAGGAGTTTGTCATGGCAAAATTGGAACAAGTTGAAGGAATTGGTACAAAATACGCCGGTCAGCTGCGGAAAGCAGGCGTCCGGAGCACTAAGAGTTTATTGGAAAAAGGCGCCAGCGCCAGAGGCCGTGATGAAATTGCCCGGGCAGCAGGCATCAGCGGTAAATTGATTCTGGAATGGGTCAATCATGTCGATCTGTTCCGGATTAAAGGAGTGGGAGAAGAATATTCCGACCTGCTGGAAGAAGCCGGTGTGGACACCGTGGTTGAATTGGCTCAGCGCGACCCCGCAAACCTGCATAAGGCCATCCTGGAAACCAATGCCAGGAAGAAATTAGTCCGCCGGCCACCGTCTAAAAAGATGGTTAATGATTGGGTGGATAACGCCAAAAAACTTCCTCGCAAAGTTTATTACTAAACTCGTCCTGAAATAAAATATTAGGCAGCGGTTTCCGCTGCCTTTTCTTTTTAAGGAAAAAACCCCGCAAAAATGGAGTGCACCCCATAAGGTGGACAAATAAATAAAAACCCTCTCTTGGGTAATTATACAAACTGACGTCTGAATTCGATAGGCGTCAGTTTTGTTTTTAGCTGGATTCGGTCATGGTTGTAAAAGTGGATGTAATCATCCACGACCCGAACAGCATCATAAAAGTCGTCAATCTTGATATGTCTAATTAATTCTTCCTTCAGCTGAGAGAAGAAACTCTCAGTTGGCGCGTTATCCAGACAACGCCCTTTTCTGGACATGGACGGGATGATCCCCAGTTGAGCAGTCAGGGATCGGTAAGCAGAGGATTGAAATTGGGATCCCTGGTCACTCTGAATAATCACGCCAATTTGCGATTGAAGGTCTGGTGCAGCAACACGCACGGCTTGTAATACCATCTGAATTGAGTTATTCCTTGATAAAGCATGCCCCAGGATCGTTCCATCAAAAAAGTCCTTGATGACAGCCAGATAGACAAATCCCTGCTGGGTTGGGATGTAGGTAATATCCGTACCCCATTTCTCATTGGGACCTTCAGCACTAAAGTCTTGTCTCAATCGATTGGGATAGGTGTGGATTGATCCATACTGGTTCTGAATGAGACGGTACGGATTCCTTTTCCGGGCCACTGAGCGAATATCGAGCTTTCTCATCAGCCTCAATACAGATTTATGGTTAATTTTGATCCCATATTCTCTCTCGATCCAGATCTGGATTCTCCTATAGCCATAGGTTTTTCTGGACTTTTCAAACGCTTCAAGCACTAAGTTCATTCTTTCATGATCCGGGTCTGGCCTGTCCATTCTCTTTATCCAGGCATAGTAGGCAGCACGAGAAACGCCTAAAAATCTACTGACTTCCTCTACATTGAATTGCCCTCGTAATCGGTATATGGCTCTATATCGAGCCCCTCTGGCAATTCTTCCCCTAGCTCGATGGCCAATGCTTTTAAAATGGTGTTCTCCATCTCCAACCGTCTGATCCGCTCTTCAGGACTATCCCGATCTTTTTTGGGCCTGCCTTTGCGTGGTTTTTTCAACCCCGCAGCTCCTTCTTTACGGTAGATCCGCATCCAGGCTTTCGCCCGTCCAGGATCGCGTATTTCTAGCCTTTCAGTGATTTCCTTATATGGCAGTCCCTCCTCTTCGAATAACCGTATTGCTTCTAGCTTGAGCTCCAGCGGATAATCTTTACTTCCTTTTTTTCTGGCCATACAAAAACACCTCCCTTACTTATATTGTACGAGAGGTGCTTTTTATTTTGTGTCCTGTTTTTGGGGTTCAGTGCAAAAAGCGGGGTCTCTTAATTCACAGCTGGTTTTCCCAGAGTTATTGCATACCACTCATCAAGGTCTGAAGCAGCACATCAGCAACCAACTTGCTGGACTGAGCCCGGTGAGGTGTTTCTCCCATTTTACTGGCTGAGATAACCGCATCCACCGCGGCTTCCAGATTGCTGTCCCCCTCCTGTTTGGATTGCATAAAAGCAGCGCCGGCGCTGAGGACATCGCCTAAATCCAGGCCATCGTCTCCGCCCAAACTTCCCACTATAGAATTCAGCAAGCCGCTGGCTCCCTGAGAGACGGACGCTTCACCTCCGCCCAGCATAGTCTGCAGTAAAGGCAGCAGCTGAGTGGCATCCAGATCCTGTCCCTGGAAATATTCCGCTGCCTGGGCCAGACCTTTGGCATACATCGCCGCGGATCCGCTTTGTTTTCCGGCGAGCAGTTCACTGGCTTTGGCAAGCCCGCTGGTCACATCGCCGCTGGGGCTATCTTTCATGGCGCCGGAGACCAACTCGAAAATTTCCACCATATGGTCGCCGTGATCCTGGTTGTATTCATCAGCTTTGTTGAGAGATGCCTGATTTTCTACCATCGTCTCTGCGACAGCCGAAAATATTTTTACAAGGTCAATATTACTGCTCATTTTCTATTTCCTCCTGGACTATGAATAAAGAATTTACTTCTTGCGGGGGATTTTCAGGACCATACCAATTTTAATCTGGTCCGGATTGTCACCAATGAGGTCTTTGTTGGATTCATAGATGTCCTGATAAGTTGAGTCAGAATCCTTACCATAAAATTTCACGGCAATGGCGCTCAGGGTATCCCCGGCTTTGACAGTATAGGTCTGGGAGGTAATGAGCGGCTTGGGATCAATAAATTTTCCCTTTTCTCCTCGATCGTTGAGTTTGTCTTCTTTTTCCATTGAATTTCTCCTTTTTGTGGGGATTTTATGGAGGAAATTATAACTGTTGGCTAAGAGTCGGTCAATGAAAATGGGGGAATCTACACTGTCAGTCCAAAGACTGAGTTAATATGAATTAATATATTAATGAACAAGCTCCCGGAGGTTTAGAACCTCCGGGAGCTTTGCCCCCTTCCCCCTGCAAAAATTGGCAGTTATTCTCATGGGTTTTTAAGTAACCCGGTCAGGTAAGGATCAGGGATATAACCACACATCCGCATATGCCCCAACTAACTGGTCGGTTTTCTTTTCATCTTTATATATACGACCTACTACGACCACTCGCAGTTTTACAGGTTTGGTTTGATCCATAATGATTGGGATAATTGATGCAGTTCCATTATTAAATGGACTCTCACTATGTGGGTATAACAATACCTCACCATCGTTTCGAATTTCTGGCACATTATCAAGTTCAACCCAGATAGATTCCTTTTTTTGATATGCAACTATATTATAGTTCCGTGGAAAAATAATTGGATCATCACACATAACGTCTACTGCAAAGGATATTGGTTCTCCTATTGTAAAAGTATTCCAACCATCTGGAGCATAAATAACAATTTGAGAATTAATATTACTATGATCTATTTCATAACCTGGGAACTCGCTCAAGATTTGAACTGTATGGCAACTAGGAAAAAGAAAAATGATCAATGCTCCAAAAATAATTAGGATTAACTTAGCCTTTATCCTATTTTTCATTAGAAAAATCATGGACAATATACCCAAATCGTTCTGATTCAGACTTCAACTGAATAATGATTTTCCCCGTTGATCCTGTCGTGATAATTATTGGAGGGATTACATTAATCTTTGTTATAGTATTCGGATTGATAATAGAATAATTTATATTGGTGATAATTGTTGTTTCTGGAGGATAAATAATAATCACTTGGCTTGAATCATCTTCATTTGCCCCATTTCCAATATTTATTCGTATATCTTGAATAGCCAAAACCTCATTTCCCGTATTTGTTACCTGGATCTCATCAATCACTTTATTTGTGCCATTTTCAGTATAAAGAATCATAGCCTGGGCATCCGGTTTTCCACCCATGCGCTCGATGATCTTGGTATTATCCCTGATCCAGACCAGGATCTGGCTCAATAAACCAAAAGCGCGCATGGCAGGCAGGGATTCCCCACCAGAGGAATGTTTTGTATATCCATCCTCTGCTATTTCTCCATAAGATTTAGCTCCCGGTCCCCCTTTTAGATACACCACATCGGTCAGTTCAAATTTTTTATCAAAAGCCTTCAGTTGAGGTATTCCAAATAATTCATCCAATCTCTGCTGATCTTTTTTGGTGACATCCGAATCTTTCACATCATGACGGGGGATTTGGTCATATCCCACCTGGATCTGCACCGTCTGATAATTCGGCACCTGCCGGGTTACAGTTTTGGTGCCAACCTGGATCCGTCGTTCCTCGTAAACCGGTTTGGTTTCGGTAACAATCTTGTACCCTGCCAATATTCTTTTTTGTTCATATTTGGGCACCTTTTCCGTCACAGTCCGGTATCTCTTAAGGAACCGTCTGTTCTCGTACACCGAGACCTGTCTGGTGATGGTTTTGGTGCTTTGATACCGCACGCGTTTTATCGCTGGCACTTTTTTCCAGCGGGTTTCTTTCCGGGTTCCTATCATGATTCTCTTGGAACCAATTTTCCGGTAAACAGGGATTTTCTTGGTGATCTTTTTCCATTCCATCACCTTTTTGTTGCGATAGCGGGTTACTGGAATCTGTTGTTTTATTGTTTTGGTCCCGACTATGACCCGTTTGGTGATATATTCCGGTATCCTTTTGGAGACTGTTTCAAAACCAACCTGAACTCGTCTGGTCTCATAAATCGGGATCTTCTTTTTGATACCCCGAAAACCTACCTTAATTTCTTTAGTCTCATACACCGGGACTTCCAGTGTCACTGTTTTAAGTCCCCGGTAAACAATTTTTGTCTCATATCGCGGCACCTTTATTATTTCCGGTTCCAGATCCACCGGGGCAGCGAGTCCCCCTCCAATCCCTTTTCTTTTGGGGTCGGCTAATTTACGTCGAAGATCACCAAAACCCCGGTTTTTTCCAGAAGCTCCGGATCTGTTTAAAACAAGCGTGAGCATTGATAATGCGCTGAAAAATCCCATCCAGGGCAGCATGAGATCTACTCCCTCAGGCAGAGCTTCCTTTTGCACGATCAATCCAGGATTCCCCTGGTTCCTCCACTGGGCAAGGAACTCATCTGCTGGTACGGTCATTCTCCCCAGGAGGGGATCATTATAGACCACCCAGCATCCGTCATCTGAAATTCCAATGACGGTCACAAAATGTCCTGGTCTATCTGGGCCATTTGCACTCAGGGGGACAACCACCGGTATACCCAGCTGGAGTTGTTCGGTCAACTGCTTCAAGGTCCAGTTATAGAAAGCGTAACTTCCGGCATATCCGAATGCCCGGGCGGTAAAGGCCAACTCCTCCACCCCAGTTCCCCACTCATAAAGCAAGCCTCGACTGGAAACGTAAGAGACCAACTGATCATCAGTCGGAACCTCTTCTCCGGATAAAAGGCCCATAAAATCCATCACCATGCCCAACGCCTGGACACCGCAGGTCACTTTACCTGTGTCCTGGGTCCGGAGCGGCACTGCCAGGCTCTTGACAGCTGTCATGGAGTCCTGGATTGGCAGAGGTTTTAATTGAACGTACTCGGGTTGATTAACAAGAAAAGGCAGCTGGATCTCAAAAGCTGAAAGAATGTCGGAGGGGTGGGTTTCCCCCTGATTTCCCTCCGACAATACGACGTCCGGGTTAACCCCGAAAATCTCTGGTGCGGTAACCCGTTCCGGAGGCAGTGGAGTGGGTGAAGCGAGAGAATCCCCCTCCGCGCTGACCAATGACGGACCGGCAACCGCTGCCATTAACAAAAGTAAAACCCCCTGAAAACCAAATCTTTTTCCCATGGATTCCCCTCACCATGTGGACCCAATCCAGCTGTGATGAGTTTTTTTTATGGGTCGCTGATAAAGATTGTCCCGGACTGATGAAATTCCCCTTTCTGTCCGGGACGTAATTCCAGTTTACATCAATAATCCTTTCCTGTCAATAGCATAACTATTACAAGATTTTTTTGCAATGTTTGAATCCGACATCCTGAATTCTCCCTTACCAGTCAATACTGCCCGGCGAATTAATTCGCGGGCTAATTTACCAAAGTCCCTCCAAAGAGCCCCTTCTTGATCAGGTTTGAATCCAGGCAATACGCATTTTTATCGAAGAAAGGGGCTGTCTAAAAAGTCAGCCCCTTTTCAGTTTAACGGATGAAAAAAGAGAGAAAAGGATGCCAATGGAAAAAAAGTGACCGCTATTGAACGGCCACTTTGGCAATATTGTGAGCAATATTGAGCAGCCCCCACTCGATTTTCACTTTATCCACTCCCCTCAATAAAAACCTCCGAAACCCCCAGTTGTGTTTCAACCTGCCGTAAACAGCTTCCACTTCAATCGGCCTTTGAGACCGCATTTTCACTCCTTCAGGAGAAGTGAGCAGATCCCGGGCCGTTTTTCTCATTTCCTGAAGCTCAACGCCAATGTAAATTCTGCGATTGTATTTTGACTTCGTGCAGTCAGTCTTCACCGGACATCCCTCGCAATCTGCACATCCGTAAACCCTGCGCGTGGATTGGTATCCGTTGTAGCTGGTGACGTCTTTTGTAAATTGATAGGAAAGAACTTTCCCTTCAGGGCAGAGATATTGATCTAGCTCCTGCTGGTAGCGGAAACTTTCCTGCCGGTAGGCTTTTTTCTTCTGATACCGTTTCTTCTGTTCATAATGAAAGGTGTTGTATTTCACATAAGCGGTAATGTTCCTGTCTTTCAGGTAATCATAATTTTCTTCGCTGCCGTAGCCAGCGTCCGCGACCAAAACCTGCGGATGTTCACCCAGCCAGCGTTTTCTTTGTTCTAAATGATCTTTCAAACAGCTGGTGTCCCCCGGATTCTGGTGAATGCTGAAGCCAGTGATGAATTGGTTCTCTGTCCCCATCTGGATGTTGTAGCCTGGTTTCAGCTGCCCATTTCTCATGTGGTCTTCTTTCATCCTCATGAAGGTGGCATCTTTGTCTGTCTTTGAAAAACTGTTCCGATCCCCTAAGGTTTCCTCGTACCGCTCATACTTTTCCTCTCGGGGGATGAAATCCTGCTCCAGATCGCGCTTGGCTTTCTTCAGCTTTTTGTTCTTGGGGTCTTTCCTCAATTTCTGACTGATTTTATCAGCTGCTTT
The DNA here is from genome assembly GCA_030608465.1 of Chloroflexota bacterium. Lineage (GTDB taxonomy): Bacteria > Chloroflexota > Anaerolineae > Anaerolineales > UBA11858 > B10-G9. Next base: position 130 of record JAUWEC010000033.1, on the reverse strand, counting down.
TTTCAAAGCTTCCGAGTCTATCGTTTTTCCTTCCCCAACTTCTGGGTAATCTTTATCCCCGTATCTTTTTTCCTCTTCCGCTTCAATTTCCTCAATGTCATCCAGCAGTTTGCGCACCTTCTCCTGCAGA
>JAUWEC010000178.1 GCA_030608465.1 Chloroflexota bacterium | reverse complement strand
CCATAAACAAGCGGCAGGGTTAAAGTCATTAAATGGTACTTATTCAGCCCCAGGAGATGAGCATCACAGAAGATCACGATCTCACCAGATGCACCATTGATGCCCGAGACTAATGCTGCCCCCTTGCCTTTATTTACCGGCTGGGAAATGACTTTGATACTTTCCCCGAAAGTCTTTAGAATTTGCGGAGTTTTGTCAGATGAACCGTCGTCAACGACGATCACTTCGCAGGGGAAGCCACTCTCCAGAACAGAAGATACAGTTGTTCCAATCCACTTCTCCTCGTTGTAGGCAGGAATGATCACTGAAACAGGGGGAATGTTTACTTCTATTTTTGTGCTATTCATTTTCTTTTCAAACCTCCAGTATTTTTGTCGATGGGCGGCCTTACGGAAAAACTCACCTGCTCGAGTGAAGCGAATTGAAATAGAAGAGTCAGGCGCAACGATTTATTATCTGTTTCTGTCATTTCTTGTTGTTTCACTCAAACCCAATAATTCTAGCGCCATTATTCATTCGCTGCATCGTGCACAGTAATTGTATTTGCATCACCATCTATTCATGACTTTTTCTGCAAATCCCAGCAAGTTTTCTACAATAATTTCCTCTCCGTTATCCAGGATAACTTTCCCTGAAAATCTCCCAAAAACCTGATGCTGTGTGGATTTAATCAATAACAGATTCGTGTTTGAATATCTGTCAAGAATTGGCATGAAATCCATTTGAAATCTGGAATCATTACTCGTAAATTTCCAGGGCTTTAAAAAATCATCTTCAGGAATATGAAATTCTACCTGATCAAGTTTATGTGCTTTCCCTTCATAAAATATCATGTTTTCGGTAGCTCTTGATGTATCTCCAAACCCATACCCGATATTAAATCCAAACAATTTCCCCTCAATTTTCCCTGAAGCTGATCCCCAGTACCAGGTGTTTGAATATGTCCATACACCACGCCCCCAATCCAGAACAGCAAAAGAATTATCAGGTGAAAATGTAATATTTCTATCTCCAAGAGTTAGCTCACCTTTTGCAACCAGGCAATTAATTTTTTGATTATAGTAAAATGCCAGTTTGTTCTTGGGAAATGGTGTTGCAATCACCATCGATTCTAATGCTTCTGGCTGCTGCAACACTATTGTGCCAGTCAGATTTTCATTATTATAAAAACCAAGGTAATCTATTTCAATAGTTCTTGATTCTTTTTCCCGGATATATTTGAGGGAGATATTTTTGTTTTTAAAAACAATATCTCCATTTTTTGAAGTTGGGGGCATATTTAATGAGCCCCTTGTGAACGGCAGTATTATGGAGTTTGAAATCTCTTCAGCTTTGTCAAAGTCAAAAATAGTGACAGCGACAAACCCCAAATAACTATTATCAGCAATTGTAAAGGCAACGCCTTGATTCTCTGTTAAAACACAATAATAATCCCATTCTTTGATCTTTAATTTTGATGCTCGAATATCTGTCCGGTTATAGTCAAGCAATAAATCTTTTGCCCACCCTGTGTTTTTAAGCATTCCTTTTTCATCGAGCAATCTATCTCTTTCAGTGATCATTTTTTGCATAATTTTTTCCTTAACTCTTTATTTCTCATGATTATTATGGAAAGTCATTGGCACCAAATCGGATATGTAATTTGGGTGACCGCAGGGAGCGATGAATGTCGTCTTGGTTAGAGGAACAAGCTGCGAGGCCTGGGTAGTTACATTCATTGTTCTCATTATTTCATTTTAGTAGATAACGGGCGAGCCCGCCTGGTGCCAACAAATGGGTGTTGCGTTTGAGGATTGCTTAATCGGATTAGGAACAGCGTATTCTATCTTGATTGACTGACCTGGCTCGTCAATCAACTTAGCTTCCAGTAGCTGGTCAATGGTTTCGGAAAAAAGATGGATGAAGAAGCTATCTATTCCGTAGAAATCAACACTCGGGTTGGCTTTGCCAAGCTCTATCTCCGCTTCTGTATTATTTTAGACCTGGTTATTTAAATTAAGAGAAGCTCGTAAATCTGGCAAAATAGGGGTTGTTGCTTCTTCCCCCAAGGAAATAAGCTCGGCGGCGCGATTGTAACCAGTCACAACGGTAACATCCACAGGTATGTCAGGATGGATCAAAAAGTTAGGCGGGGATATTTGAAGCTTGTTCGTGCTTTGTTGGTGGATTAAAAGGCTTAGCGAATCTCCAAGCACCGTGATTAATTCTCCAATTGTATGGGAAAGAACACGCGTTTGTCCCAGCTCCTGCCAGAAAGACGGGCCTTCGATTGTCGTGAAAACATCCACGCCAAGTGTCACGTCTGCCCCCATTGATTGCACCACGTCAACTGGCAAATTATTGAGCAAGCCACCATCCACTAACCTTTGCCCATTAATTTCCACCGGGGCCAGCAAGCCCGGAACAGAGACAGTGGCTCGTACAGCTTCCGCCACTGATCCTTCTCTTAAGTGAACCTCCTGTCCACTATTCAAGTCTACGGTAACTAGAGTGAGTGGAATATGCAAGTCTGCAAAAGTACACCCCTGCAGGTGTTTTTCGAAGAAATCTCGCAGTCGTTCGCCTTGAAATATACCCCGGCGAGGCAAGGTGGGATCAGCCAGTCTTAAAAGCTTGCGAGCTGAAGCGTACTCCAGGGCAATCTGTTCCAAATCAGCAGAACTTAATCCGGAGGCGTACCCGGCAGCAATCACGCCACCCATGCTCGAGCCGGTTAGGTAATCTGGGTGGATATTTGCTTTTTCCAAAGCTCTGAGCACACCTATGTGCGCCAATCCTCGTGCTCCGCCGCCACTTAATGCTAATCCTAGTTTGATACCAGTATTACTTTGCATTATTAATCTCCCTTATTTATGATTAATCCTGTTGATCTTTACTCCCGCCTGTTGACAGCCGGTATTTCTCAGGCCCCGGATCGAGGAAAGGCAACTTAATTATCTCATATTTAATCAGCAGCCAGAAAATACCCACAAGGATCATCACACCAGCAGCGATGCGAGAATAGCTGAGGTCAGTTCCGGGAAGGCGGGGTTGATCCGGTCGGAAAAATTCTATAATTTCCCTGCCAAATCCTTCCAAGATCAACCAGCCAGCAAAGATGGAAGCCGAGGTCGCAGCAGTTGATATCAACGCTGAATCTCTGCAAGAAACAATTGAGCTAGCAGGAAATCTGGGGGATAAAATATCCAAACATATTGTTAATGTTACTGATAGGAAATCAGTTGAGGATCTGCCTGAAAAGATTATTACTCATCATGGAGCGATAGACGGAATAATTAACAATGCTGGCATTATCCAACCCTTTGTCAGGATTAATGATCTGAGCTACGAGGCAATTGAAAGAGTGGTGAATGTGAACTTCTGGGGGCAAGTCTATGTGTTAAAAACATTTCTGCCGTTTTTACTTGAGAGACCTGAAGCACATATTGTAAACGTATCCAGTATGGGCGGATTCTTTCCTTTTCCTGGGCAAACCATGTATGGCGCCACAAAAGCAGCCATCAAATTATTGAGTGAAGGATTGAATTCTGAACTGAGCGATACAAATGTAAGGGTTACTGTGGTATTCCCTGGTGCTACAGAGACCAATATAAGTGAAAACTCAGGTGTTTCTATGAACCAAGAAGCAGACTCTGAATCCGCGGCTATGAAAGCACTGCCAGCCTCCGAGGCAGCAAGGATTATTATTGACGCTATTGAAAAAGACAAGTACAGAGTATTTGTTGGGAAAGACTCGAAAATGATGGATTTGATGTACCGGATCAGCCCCAAACGAGCAGCTGCCTACATCAGCAAGCAAATGCAATCGTTGCTGACTGATTAATTTTCCGAGTTCTACGATTATAAAGCCTGTTCATTGAGCAGGCTTTATATTTATCCATAAAACTGAATATTACATGCTAATTAACATTATATAATTGATATAAGCAGATGATAGGCAATACTGCGTGTTATCAATATGTTAGCCAGCCCTTCGGTGAAATACGTCAAGCTCGCCGCCTATTTGAATTAATTACTCCTAGTTGATCTGGTAGCCTGGGTTGCGTGTACTATTTAAACAGGCAGGACTCTGATCAAAGTTATTATGGAGAAATCTATGGAAACCATTAGATCACTGATTCCTTTTCTTATCCCCATCGTTCTGCTGCAACTCGGGTTGATGGTCTTTGCTCTTGTGGATTTGATCCGACGCGAAAGAACCAAAGGCCCCAAGTGGGTCTGGGCTCTCGTCATTATCTTTGTAAATCTCATCGGCTCGGTTGTCTATCTCGTAGTCGGGAGGGAGGAATAATTGGCTGCAATTCGCATCGAAGGTTTACGGAAGTTTTACGGCCCAGTGCACGCGCTCGATGGCTTGGATCTCAAGGTTGAGCCGGGTACGGTCTTTGGTTTTCTCGGCCCCAATGGCGCCGGCAAGACAACAACCATCCGCATTCTCACCGGTCTAGCGCATGCTACAGAAGGCCGTGCCTGGGTAATGGGAGAGGAAATTACCGCTGGTGGTCAGGATGTCGCCCGCCGCATTGGCTATCTTCCGGAAGAACCAGCGTTTTATCCCTGGATGACCCCGAGTGAGTTTTTGGATCATGTCGGGCGAGTGTTTGGACTTTCGACAAGTGAACGCGCGGTGCGTGTCAAAGAACTGCTTGAGCTGGTAGGGTTGTCTGAGGTAGGCAAACGACGTATAGGTGGTTTTTCGCGTGGTATGCGCCAACGGTTGGGCCTGGCACAGGCACTGGTCAACCGACCCGAGGTACTTTTCCTCGACGAAGCGCTGAGCGGGCTGGACCCGGCTGGGCGAAAAGACATATTGGAACTGATCAAACAACTATCCGGACAGTGCACAGTGTTTATATCTACTCACATCCTTGCGGATATAGAGCGAGTGTGCGACACTATCGCCATCATCGCGCGCGGGCAATTGGTGAAACAGGCGCCCCGCGATGATTTGCTAGCCCAGTATGCAATACCCGCCTTTGAAGTAGAGATCGAGAGCGGTTTTGAAGCGCCGCTCAACGATTGGGTTAAGGCTCTCCGTAAGAAGAATTGGGTCCAATTTGTTTCAATCAGTGGATTGAAGGTCCGGATCATCGTCCATGAAATACAAGTGGCTAAGCAAGAACTGATGCCTTCGGCCATTAAGACCGGACTGGTGGTGACACGCTACGAAATGCTGCGGCCATCGTTGGAAGACGTTTTCTTGCGGCTTGTAGGCGAAGGAAGGAGATTATGATCTTCTTGGCTTCTTTTCGAAAAGAATGGCTTGAACAGTGGCGGACATATCGTCTACTCATGCTGGGGGTGGTATTGGTTGTCTTTGGTCTATTATCGCCGTTGATTGCGAAATACACACCTGAGTTAATCAAGCTAATACCCAACGGCGAGTCCATAGCACAGTTAATTCCTGCGCCAACGGTGAAGGATGCAGTGACGCAGTACATTAAGAACGTCGGTCAGTTTGGCATCATCCTTTCCCTGTTGTTGACCATGGGCGCAATAGCTCAAGAAAAAGATAAGGGCACGGCTGCCATGATGGTTGTCAAGCCACTACCACGAGTGACGTTTCTGGTCGCCAAATTCGCAGCAATGGCACTAATGTTCGCCGTCACTATCGCAATTGCAGGCGCGGCTTGCTATTACTATACATGGCTGCTGTTTGGAGCGCTTGATATACTGCGCTGGATGGCACTTAATGGTTTAATGCTTGTGTTGATGCTAGTCTATATCGCGCTGACGTTGTTCTGTAGTGTGGTGACCAAATCGCAGGCGGCGGCTGGGGGGCTGGCTCTGTGTTTTTTGTTTATCCTGGGTCTTGCTGGTTCTATCCCAGGTTTGGGTGAATACTTACCAGGACAATTACTTGCGTGGGGAGAAGGACTAGTTGCGGGGAAAGCCGAGGTTTTCTGGCCAGCTTTGTGGGTGAGCGTGGGGATCATTGTTGTCGCACTAATAGGGTCAAGTCTTATCTTTGAAAGGCAAGAACTTTGACCCATGCCGTATT
>JAUWEC010000055.1 GCA_030608465.1 Chloroflexota bacterium | reverse complement strand
CCATTTCCAGGATATTTTCAATCATTTCCCGGGTGGGGCCGCCCCCACCGTCTCCCCAGCCGTAAGACATCAGCAGGGGTAGGGATTTACCGGGAGGGGCATCCTCTTTATTCTGGAAGTTCAACCAGGTTCCCAGGATCTGATCCGGTGAAGCATCGGAATTATAAGTTGAGGCATGTTTACTTTCCGGGTTTTTTGTGGTGCTGAAATGGGTCAACACCCGAGTTCCATCCAAACCCTGCCACCAGAAAGAATCAAACGGCAGACGGTTGTACTGACTCCAACCAATTTTAATGGTGAAAAAATATTCCAGCCCGGCTTCCTTAATCAGCTGGGGCAAATTCCAGGCATAACCAAATACATCCGGCAACCAGAGGACGGGGGATTCCGCATCGGGACCAAAGTGAGTTTTGAAAAATTCACGACCCAGCTGGAACTGGCGCACCAGGGATTCTCCACTGGATATGTTGCAGTCTGCTTCAACCCACATACCTCCGATCGGTTCCCAGCGGCCATCCTTAATCCGGTCCGAGATTTGTTCGAATAAATCAGGATCATCCTCAAGCAGGTAGTCATAGAGCTGGGGTTGGCTCTGAGTGAAAGAGAAGGTTGGGAATTGCTCCATTAATCGCAGCACATTTGTGAAGGAGCGGCGGGATTTTTGACGGGTTTGTGCCAGAGTCCAGAGCCAGGCGAGATCAATATGGGCGTGTCCGGCTGCGGTCAGGTCTACATCCAGCGGCGGACCGGATTTCTTAATCCCTTCCTGTAATTTTGTTTGAGCTAAAGAGATGGATTCGTAAAATAAATCTCCAATCGGCAGGCGCAAATCGATCAGCCGAAAGGCTTCGTCTAATGCGGATAATAAATGATGGCGTTTTGGATTCTGTTGATCGAGGTGGCGGGTTATACCGGCGGCGACCCGGGCTGAAGCCAGGAAAGAGCGAGTTTGGGAATGGACCTGAACCACTTCACAGGTACCCATTTTCAAGCGCTGAGTCATATCTCCAACTGTTTGCCCGCCAATCCCGCTCCAACCGTGGAGCAGGAGAGAGTGTTCCTTCCCATCCAGAACAAACGCGGGGAGCAGTATTTCCTGGTGATGGCGGTCGCAGGAAGCATAAGGTTCGCCATCCAGGTATATTAAAGCTTCCGGATGGGAAAAACCCCCCGATTTTCCAATGGGCAAATACAAAGAGGGAACTCCGTCCTTGTCCCAGTCTGAAGGTATGATGAAAGAAGTTCGGAGTACAAAATTTGTGCGGGGCAAGCTCCAGTAACTATGGGGGGAGATCTCAATCCAATCGCGATCCGAAGACTCCAAGGCTGAGAGTGAAGGCAGCTCAGGGCTCTCCAGTTCCAGATAGAAAAAAGGAGGGATAGGTTTTCGTTTCCTGTAAACCAACCTCTCTAATTCATTCACACGAAGGCTGATTTTTTCCAGGGTGAAACGGATTTGGTGACGCATAAGACCTCAATTTCACAATTCGCAGGATAAGTGGTTCTTTCACTCCCAAATAAGCCGTCAGTCGCTTAAGGCCAGGGTAGTCTCCGGGTCAAAGAAGCGCAGGGTTTCCTGCTTAAAGTTTAGGTGGAGATCCTCCCCGGTTTTGATTTTGAGATCTGCTGCCGCCACAATCTTGATGATCTTGTCATCCAGCTGGATGGCGATGATCTGATGGGATCCTTGAGGTTCCGTAACCAGGCAGCTGGTAGAGAGGGAGGCATCCTCTTCGTTCACGAGTATGATATTTTCAGGGCGGATGCCGAGAATCAGCTTTTCTTTGCTGTAACCATCGAGGGTTTTAGCGGTCCCTGGTTCCAGGAGAAGGTTGAGATGGGCATTCTTTAGGTGGGTACCCTCTTGATCTTTTTTGATTACCACTTTAAGGAAGTTGGTTGGCGGTGTGCCGATGAAATCAGCCACAAAGAGAGAGTTGCTGCGGTGATAGACATCATCTGGAGTGCCAATCTGAACCACTTCGCCGTCCTTCATAATCACAATTCGGTCCGCCATGCTCATGGCTTCCGATTGGTCGTGAGTCACAAAAACTGTGGTGGCACCGGCTTTGTGATGGATGGTCTTGAGTTCAGTGCGCATGGAAACCCGCAGTTTGGCATCCAAGTTGGAAAGCGGCTCATCCATCAGGAAGATATCCGGGTTTACAGCAATTGCCCGGGCAACAGCAACCCGCTGCTGCTGTCCGCCGGAAAGCTGAGAGGGGTAACGTTCGAGCAGATTGTCAATTTTCGCCATGCCGGAGGTTTTCTGGACAACAAGGTCAATGCTCTGCTTGTCCATGTTCTTAAGCTTGAGGGCATAGGCAATGTTCTCATATACAGTCATATGGGGCCAGACGGCGTAATTTTGGAAGATCATGCTTACGTTGCGTTTGCGGGGAGGGAGATCGGTGATATTGCGGTCCCCAAGAAAGATCTGTCCAGAGGTGACTTCTTCCAGGCCGGCAACCATCCGCATGGCTGTGGTTTTTCCGCATCCTGATGGCCCTAAAAGCACTAGAAACTCCTGGTCTTTCACCTTGAGGTCAAAATCTTTGACGGCAATCACATTACGGCCGAATTGTTTGGTGACTTTCTCCATAGTTAAAGTTGTCATTTGATTCTCCTAAATGGTCATGCCCCCCCACATCTGACGGATGTAGCGGCGGATGAAGAAGGTAAAAATCACGGATGGTATCGCCATCACCATCCCACCAGCGGCTGCCAGGTTGACCTGACCCGTGGCACCGACGAGGGACTGGTAGACCACAACGGAAAAAGTGGGGTTGAACTGGGTCAGGATGATGGCGGAAACCGTCTCGTTCCAGGCACCCAGGAATGCATACATGGCCGCGGCGGCCAGTCCAGGCAGCGCTAAGGGGAAGGTAACCCTTAAAAATGCCTGGAATTTAGTAGCCCCGAATACCTGGGCGGCCTCCTCTAGTGATTCTGGAATTCCCATGAAGATACTGGAGGTGATCCAAATGGTGAGGGCGATGGATCCAATGGAATACACCAGGGATAGCCCGATAGGCTGGTCGTAAAAACCCATTTTGGCCAGAATGATCACCATAGGTAGTGCAATAGCAATGGCTGGGAACATCCTGACGAAAAGAGTGCTGAATTTCAGCAGGTTTTTGCCGATAAAGGTGTAGCGGGCAAAAGCATACCCCGCCAATCCCCCGATGGAAAGGGAGATTAAAATAGTCATCCCGGCGATCTGTAAACTGCGGATGAATGCCGGCCCGGCATCCCTAGTGATTTGGAAAAATGTATAGTAGTTATTCAGCAGGTCCGACCGGCGCTTGAAGTATACTGTTCCTTCATGGTCTACTCTGGCGGTAAGCTCCTCAAGTTCCGGGATGGAGATTGGGGTACTCAGGCGAGTTTTCATATAGACCGCCATTTTTTCCATGTCATCGGTATCCAGCATGGTTTTATATTCTCCGTTCCGCTGCTCTAGACTGAGCAAGTAACCTCTCTCCCCGGTTGTCAGCTCATAGTTTTCCGATAGGGATGGCAGTAAGGGGAGGGGATATGAATAAGACGCATCTGTAGAAAGGAATGAGAGAGAGATGAGAAAGAATAGTGGTGTGATGATCATTACCGTGATGGAGACCACAAAGAGGTAGAACATTGTCCTTCGGGATGCTTTGATCAAGGGTTTGAAGGTTGAAGCCATTATCTTATACCTCCTTTCTCTTCCGTCTAAAGGCTCCGGAAACCCACAGGTAAGCCAGAGCAGCGATGGAGACGATGATTGTGACGATAATGGTGTATCCTGATGCCATCGCCGGACTGATCGTTAAGCGAGGGACTTCTTCGTGATAGTAGACGATTCTCTCAACAAGAACCGGCATCCTGGAAAAGCCGACAATGACAATGACAATCAGCCAGATCTGGATGGCAGCAATCAGCCGAAGGATCACCGCGGTCTGGATGGTAGAACTGAGCAAGGGCAGGGTGATCTTCCGCAGTACGGTGAAGTAGTTGCCGCCAAAGACATACCCGGCTTCCTCTGTCTCCTTGGGGATATTCTGGAGACCGGCGAGCAGGATGATCATAATCGAGGGGATGACCTGCCAGGCATCTATTATGATCATTAAGGCGAGCAATTTCCAGATGGATCCGGCCAGCCAGTATATCTTACCCCCCTCTGTAAGAATACCCAGGTAAGTCAGAAGGCTGTTGATCCATCCGTTGGTCGTTAGTCCTGTCTTCCAGAGGGCGCCGACAGCCACTGCCGGCAGAGCCATGGGAATCATGGTCAAGAAAAGAAATATGCCAGATCCTGGAAATTTTCTATTGATCAGCAAAGCTAATAATAAAGCGATAAAAAATTCCAGTGTAACCGAGAAAACAACGATGATCGAGGTGTTCCGGAGGGCGGGGAGAAAATTCAGATCGGTAAATACCATGATGTAGTTGTTAAGTGTGAACTGCCCTTCCAAGCTGGTGAAGCTTTGTACCAACTGCTGTACCACCGGCCGGGCCCAGAAGGCGATGTAGTAGAACAGGACTGGCAAGACCAACAGGTATGGGACTATTTGTTTTCCGATCTTCCTCCGACGTTCCGTATTTATCGCGAGAGCCATTATCCTCTCCTTTGTAAGAAAAATAGAGCCAGGATTTGTGAGTGAATTATCCCAGCTCTACTTTTATCACATTAATTCATTTTGCCAAGGAAGTTATTTTCTCAAAGCTTCGAGAGCAACCTGTTTGGCATCCAGCAACGCCTGATCGATAGTGCCGTCACCATTGAGAACCATCTCACTGAAGACATCATCAAAGAGTTGCTTGACCGCGCCCCAGTCTTGGAAGTCTGAGACGGGGAGGAAGGAGCCATTGGCGTTATCTAGAACGATCAGAGCCTTGCGGATAATTTCGTCCGTAGGATCGTCGCCAAGGTAATCCAGGGCTTCAGCCACGACGGGCAGGAAGCCGCCTGTACCCTTGTTCATCTTCAACTGAATTTCGGGCCGGGTCAGGTACTCCAGTAGCAGCAGGGCCGCTTCCACATTGGCGGAATCTTCAACAATGCCAAGCCCGTGGGCGCCGGCAATGCTGCCGATAGCGGTGTCACCCATGGGAGCGGGACCAACGGTGAACTGGGTTTCGTTCGAGGCGTAAACCTGTCCAACTCGGGCGTTGTGGGTCACACTCAGCCAGGCCTCTTCCCTCATCAGGAAGTCAACGCAGTTGTCTACGCTGAGAATGGTAGGCATGAAACCGTCACCGGCGCCAATCTTAGCCCACTGTTCCCAGGCTTTTACGGTCTGAGGGGCGTTCAGGTTGGGGAAAGCCGGTTCTGGATTTCCAGCCCCAGGTAGACCGTAGGCTAGCGCTGAAGAGCTGAATTGGTAGATCCACATCTTCATGGGAATACCAGTCATGCAGACTTTACCTTCGTTTTCTCCTGCTGCTATAGCCACGGCCCAATCGGCGTACTGCTCATAGGTCAGGTTGTCCATATCCGCGCCTACGGGCAAGTAGTCCAGAGCTTTGTTATTGGCAATGGTCAAGTAGACATCCGCACTGATAGGTACAAAGTAGCGCGTGCCGTCGACGACTGCCTGTCCGTCGAAGGCGGGGAGAATGCTGCGGTCATCCCAAGTATTTACGGTTTCATCCAGCGACCCCATCCAACCTTCATCGGTGTACCAAGCGAAGCGGCCGTTGAAAGCAAGGATCATGTCGGTGGTCACATGGCCGGTTGCCTGCTGCGCTGTTAGCCGATCAAACATATCCTCGCCCTTGACAATCTGGAAGGTAACGGTAATGCCGGTTTCTTCCTCAAAGGGTTTGAGGATCTCATCGATAAAGAAAATCTGTTCTGCGGGAGGTGAAAACATCTCCGAGTCCAGAACCAGGGTCTTGGAAGGCACTTCTACTTCTTTCTCAACTGTTTCAATTATGGTCTCGCCTTCTTTTTCCACGATCACGGTCTCAATAACCGTAACCGTCTCCGCTGGTGCACAGGCCGTCAGCAAAGCAGCGCCGAGCAGCGCAATGATCATAAGTACTGAAAACTTCTTCATAATTTTCCTCCATCCTTAAAGTAAATGGGTAGTAATTAGGGGTGACAAAATGGGTAGAATAATCTACATGGATGCAACCACCTCCTTTATGATTTCCTTACAGTGATTTTTTATTTCCTATACTTGACTGCCGAACTACCAGGGAAGGTTGCAAGATTATCTGCTCCTGGTCCAGGGGTTCAGACCGGATCTTTTTAATGAGCATCTCGCATACCATTTCCCCGATTTGATAAATCGGTTGGTGGACAGTGGTGAGCGGTGGATGGCAGTGCTCAGCCAGGGGAATATTGTCAAAGCCGGTAATGGCCACATCTATTCCTACCGTTAACCCCAGCTGCTGGGCGGCGCTGATGGCACCTAAAGCCATTAAATCGTTGCAGGCAACAATCGCGGCGGGCGGCGATTCCTGCTTTAATATTTCGGTAGCCAATTGAAAACCTGCCCGTTGAGTCATATCTCCGGTGACGATCAAGTCCTGATCGATTTCCAGGCTTTTTTCCTTTAACCCGTCCAGGAATCCCTGGCGGCGGTAATGGGCAAACATGAAATGCCCGGGCGCGTCCAGGTAGGCGATACGCTTGTGACCCAGGTCCGCAAGGTGATTGGTGATCAACCCCATGCCGTATTCTCCGTCCTCATCCACATAAGCATAATCATTATGCTCCAACATGCGTCCAAAAGACACAAACGGGAACTTCATCTGGGAGAGGAATTTTATGCGCTGATCCTGCTGACGGGTGCGGACGATAATAAAGCCGTCCACCCGGGGACTGCGGACGTTCTTTTCATAAGCCTGGAGTTCCTTGGTTCCCGGCGGGCAGGTGGAGACCAGTAAATCAAATCCCATTTTGGCAGCCTGGTTGCCGATCCCGGCTAAAAACTCACTGAAAAAAGGGTCAGAAAAGCGGGGACCGAAGGTAGGCATAATAAAACCAATGGTATCGGTGTGCTTTGACTGTAGACGCTGGGCGTGAATGTTGGGGATGTATCCGAGTTCTTCGGCGATAGAGCGCACTTCGGCCTTGGTGTCGGGACTGACATCATCAAAATCGTGTAGTGCCCGGGAGACAGTGGTAACGGATTTTCCAACCCGTTTGGCAATATCTTTGAGTGTAACGGACATAAGTGGGATAAATCCTTGATCCAAAACGTTTAAGTTATGTTTCTATTCTAAACCAAAACGTTTTGGATTTCAATAGGGTGGGGGAAGATAGGGAGGAAAATCATATTTTCCCTATCTGTGGGGGGCTTGAACAGTAAGGAACTTATCTGTAGGGGGGATTTGGTAAGGAGGTAAGAAGTAAGTAGTGGGCAGTGAGGAATTAGAAGTGGTTAGTGTTTAATAATATTTGTTGTAAACGTTATTCAGGACGGCACAGGGAGACTTCTGTCCTGAGCACCTCGATTTCGCTGCGCTTCACTCGGTACAGGTTTGTCGATGGGCTTCGCAAATTCGCGGGCAATACAAATCAAGTCCCACTGAAATGGGACTTCTTGTAGAGATTCAAAACCAGACACAACATAATATGTAAAGAGAAACCGCCTTGAAGGGCGGTTTGGTATTAGATAGCCCGTGGTTTTAACCACCGGGCTATCTGAATTATGATATACAGTCCGCTCTATGATAAATCATAGGGCTAATAACGGGCCCCCCTAAAGGGGGCTTGATATCATCTATCATTGCGCCCTTCGATATGATTTTGCTTCACTCAATCTACTCAGGACGCCTTTTTTGTGGTCGAAGCCAAGGCATCCTGAGCCCTTCGATACGCATTCACTTTGTGTATGCTACTCAGACGGGCTCAGCGAAGGATACATATTGAGATCAGTTAACCAGAGTGATTGTTTAGAGGTAAGGAAGCTGTATCCATCATCGCTCGGCGAATAAATTCGCGAGCTATGGTACTTAAGTCCCACTGAGATGGGACTTCTTCTTTTGTTATCTTGAGCCCTTCGATTTCCATCTCGACTTCGCTCGATGTCCACTCAGGACAGAGGTCACCCCTACTTTACAGATCGCTGGTCGGTAACCAATATCGCTCTTTAAAGAAGGAAGACCCCGGAGGTTTTCAACCCCTCCGAGGTCCGTTTATTGGGCAATGGAAATCGCGATTTTATTCCACGGGCAGCAGGTAGGAGTACCGATCGCGGACCGCCAGCATCATCTCGAACAAGCCCACCAGTTTGTCATCCACCGCCAGGGAGTCGTCTGCTGGTACCACGCGGCCGTTGGCAAAGCTCAACTCGTAGATCTCACCTAAATAGCGCATCCGCAATCCGGCCTCGGGGAGCGGCAGGTAACCGTCGTTCTCGTTATTCAGGAAAGCTTTTTCGTCCCAGAAGAGAGTGAATTTATCTTTATAGGGCGCACCCATATAGGGGCAGAAAGTCGCACAGTTGCCGCACTCATTGCAGAGAGCGTCCAGGTGCAGGATCTGATTCTGGTCAACCAAGAGCGGGGACTCAACCTGGATCGCTATATTGGCCCGGTTGGGGCAAACTTCCACGCACTTATTGCAGATGAAATTACATTCCAGACAGCGGTTGGTTTCGGAAAGATACTTCTCATCAAAAACTTTTACAGCAAGGCTGGGGGTTATCAACGCCTTTTTCTTCCCGATTTCTTTGTTCTGGATCTCTTTATTAAATAACACCTGGGGAATGGTTAACCGGAGCTCATCAATGCCCTCTTTCTCTAGAATTCCATTGGCTGCTTTCCGGGCGTCGGCAATTGCCTCAACCACAGAAGCCGGACCTCGATAGGCATCTCCGGCAAGATAGACATTCTCGAGATTGGTTTCGTTAAACGAATTCACCTGAATAGCCCCCCGCTCATCCACTGCAATTCCGTTGGCTTTTAATAAATCATACTCAACTAATTCCCCGATTGCAGCGAGAACGTTATCCGCGGGAAACTCCACTAATTCTCCTTCCACAGCCACTGGACGGCGGCGTCCGCTGGCATCTACCTCACCCAGGCGCATTTTTTGACAGACCAGAATTCCGTCTTTAAGGGAGACCGGGGAAACCAGCTCCTGGAAAATCACCCCGTCTTCCTGAGCAAATTCCAGCTCTTCCCGGTCGGCCGGCATTTGTTTTATTGTCCGACGGTAGAGAATGCTGACCGATTCCACACCCGGAACCCGGAGGGCTGCTCGAGCGCTGTCCATGGCGCTGTTGCCGCCGCCTATCACGGCCACATTTTTTCCTAACTGGAGGGATTCGGGGTCGCGCTTGAAGGTTAAAAGGAAATCAATCGCTCCCTGGACTTTCTCCTGATCTCCCTCCACATCCAGCAAGCGAGACTTCCAGGCTCCGATGGCCAGGATGATATAGGTATAACCGTCTTTTTTCAGCTGGTCGATATCCAGCTTGGGGTCGCAGTTGAGTTCAAACTTGACGCCGGAGCGTTTAATCAGCGCCAGATCGTTTTCCAGGGCGGAGTCAGGAATCCGGAAACCGGGAATGCCGTGGGCCACCATGCCGCCGGGACTGTCGGTTTTATCAAAAATCGTGACCTCAAACCCCTCCCGGGCCAGGAAATAGCCTGCCGAGAGTCCGGCTGAGCCGGCGCCGATTACTGCAACTTTTTTATCCCGGGTTATTTTCCCAACCGGAATTTTCTCCAGTACAGATTCGAATCCGTTCTCCGCAGCAATCCGTTTTAAGTCCCGGATCAAAACCGAATCCTCATAATCATTCCGGACGCATTTCAGCTGGCAGCCATGATCACAGATATATCCGGTGATAAAAGGCAGCGGGTTTTTGGCGATAATTAATTCATAAGCCTCAGCGTATCTTTCTTCTCCGATCAAGCGGATGTACTCGGGAATATCCTGGGTGATGGGGCATCCCACAGTACAGGGAGCCACAAAACAATCCAACAATTCCAGAGATTGGTTTATTTTCATTGGTTCTGAGGATTTCCCCTCTTTGGCGTAGCGGGGATCCTTCAGCGCATTTTCAGCAACCTGAGCTAATTTTTCCAGATCCACTGATTCCAGATTGAGGATTTCGCTCTGACCGTCGACCTGCTCAGCCAGTTGAGTCATGCGTTCATACCCGCCTGGTTTGAGGAAATAAGTTGCCATGGTGATTGGTTTTAAGCCAGCCTGGAGCAAGTCCATCATATTAAAGGCATCTGCCCCGCCGGAATACGAGATCGAAAGTTCCCCCTTAAACTCCTGCGAGAGCTTCAGCGCCAGGTTCACAGTGAGAGGATACAAAGCGCGACCGCTCATATACATCTCGTCCGTTGGCAGGGTCCCTTTGTCGTTGACAACGGCCAGTGTGTTGGAGAGTTTTACGCCAAACTCCACCCCGACCTGCTGGGCATGGGCGGATAAATTCCGCAGCATTTCCACAGCATCCGGGTACTGCATGTCATGGGAGAAGCTCTCTTCCTTGAGTAGAATATCGTCATAACCCAGGTTTTGAAAAGCTTCTTTGACATAGGCATAACCGTGCAAAGTGGGATTAAGTTTTACATAAGTATGCAGGCCTTTTTCAGCCATCAGGTATTTACAGATTTTTTCCTGATCTTCAGGTGGCGTGCCGTGCATGGTTGAAAGCGTTATTGAATTGGATATCTTTGGAGAGATCAACTCCACGAAGGATGGATCAGATAATCCGGGAATATCTCCCTTCTCAATGGCCTTTATTAACGAAGCCTGGCATTTTTGGAATATTTCCGATCCTGAGGCATCTTTTAACCCTTCAATGAAACCATCAATTTTGGGGGATTTCATACCTTCCAGGTCATAGCCGACACTCATGTTAAAAATAAAAGCCCGTTCCTTGGCTTTCGAGAAAGCGAACATTTCATTCAGGGTGTGAAGCAGGAACCAGGCTTTGACATACTCATCGTATGCCTGGGGCACGGTCAATTCGGTGGACCACTCGGTGTTGTAAGTTTCATGTTCGGCATCAATGCAGGGTTTTTCTATCTCGAGCTCGTCCATGATCTGGACTGTTTTTAATTCGAAAAAGCGCCCCCCGGTCAGGTAGGCAGCGACTATATTCTGAGCAACCTGGGTGTGCGGTCCAGCCGCTGGACCGAGCGGGGTTTCGCAAGTTTCGCCGAATAATTGGAAAGCGGAACAATCTTTCTTATAATAAAATTTTCCTTTCGGGATCCCGAAGATGGTCTCTTCAGATTGGTATTCCCCCATCATCCAGGTTAATAAATGATTAAAAGGGATGGGTACCATGATGTCGCTCATAAATCTCTCCTGTTCTACTAACTATAAAGTTGGCGGGGTTGCCGCCGGCGTAGTTCTATTTTATCGAAAGAAATCAGAATGTGCCACTGTTTGGTATTAAGTAAGTATTTATTAGTAAATAGTTTTTTTTCGACGAGTGAGGCATCCTGAGAAAGGTTTGTGAAGCAAGCATGTATCGAAGAGTGGCTGGCTCTACGATCGCAGCCGGAATCTATGGACTGAAGTCCAAAATAGAGCTGTCCCTTCGACAAGCCTGTACCGAGTGAAACGCAGCCCCTCGTCAAGCCTGTCCTGCCTGTCCTGCCTGTCCTGCCTGTACTGAGCGAAGCGTAGCGAAGACGAAGTGAATTTATTGAAGGGAATGGAGCGTAGCCCCTCGGCAAGCTTCGGGATAAACTTCATCGAGGTACTCAGAACAGGCCCTTCGATACCCCCTCGATTTTGATCGGGGACTGCTCAACGGGAGCTCTTAATCCCAGTGTGATTTCAGATCTCCGGGCGATGCTAACCCATTTTTAAGTTAGAATTATCAATAAATCAATTAAATATCGAAAAAGGAGTAATCCATGCCCTTCAAGCGAAGCCACTTCTTGTTGATTATTTCTGTATTACTCTCTCTCAGCATGGCTTGTGCCCTGACGGGCGAGGTGGCAGAGCCTCCCGCAGTTGAAGTGGACCTCGTGGACCTCGTCGCCACCGCAGTAGCAGAAACGATGGCAGCCGAGCAAGCAGAATCACCACCTGCCCCCGCTACTGAAACGGAGGCTGAGTCAATGTCGGAACCGGACATCATTTTCCAGGGGATCAGTTTTGCTTTTGACCCCTCCCTGGCGGAATCAGTTAATGCTGAAAATATTCCAGGTGAAGGAGCCGAAAACCCCTATTTCGGCACACCGGATCACCTCCGTTTTACTTTTAACAACTTCTCCCTGGCGGATGCCTTCCAGATACCAGTTATCAAGATTTATTCTGTGGAGGAATTCCGGGCGGTCAATGAGACAGCGGGAGAAAGCCTGGACAAACTGCAGGCCGTGATTGATTCCCAACCCGTGGATGACGAAGATATCATTGTGGCTGATCTATTTGGCGCGGCTCAATATTTTCGCAGCCTGATTAGTTACCTGACGTTCCAAAACGGCTCTGGAGTGCGGTTTATCACTCAGTACGGACAGGATGCTTCCCCAATTGGCTGGCCGGACCTGTTTTATGCCTTCCAGGGATTTACTGATGATGGGCTGTATTATATCAGCGCCATTTTCCCAATTAACCATCCCACATTGCCGCATCCGGATGATGTTGTTATGGATGACCCTTTTTATGATAACTTTATGAACTACTTGGCAGATACTCAAATGCATCTGGACCTTCAGGATCTGGATACGTTTGTACCGTCTATGCTTTTGCTGGATGGAGTGGTGGAGTCGATCCTGGTAGAAAGCCAGTAAAAAGCAATTAGTACTCAGGAGTCAGATTACGCCTGGATACCATTACAGGACCCATCGCGAAACCCAAGGGCTGATAACGATGCCCCTGCTGGAGGGTTCACGAGAAGCCAGCGATTACCTGAGCCCTGTTTTTGGGTAGAATAAAATCATCCCAAGAAACAATGATATTAAGATTCGAGTCCCATTTTTACTTTGGCAAGGGAGAGCTTTTATACCTAAAATAAGCACCCCCTTATGGCAGCAAATAGGAATGAAGACAGTTGCATTATGGTCTCTGAACTACCAATTATCCACACAGAGGAGGCGTAACCATGAAAATCTTCAAGAAGAATCGATCCAAAGCGATGTTAGGATTGATTGCCGTAGTGCTTGTGACTGTGACATGCACGTGTCCAATCCCATTTCCCAAAGGGAGTACTACCCCTACGCCAACGCCTACACCAACACCGCTTCCAGTCCTTGGTGATTACGGAGATGCCCCGGATGGGAATCAAAATATGGACACCGGTTATTATGCACCTACCGGAGGTCCATTCTTTTTCACGTATGGCAACGCTGGAGTGGCCAGTAATTTTCCAACCATGGGAGATGATCGCATACCTGGTCCATATACCATTGATGTTGACGAGTTCTGGATTGGACCATTGTTCGGCGGCTCAACAGCAGCAGACATCCCCAGCATTGAAGACGATGCGGACGATGTAAATGATCCTGACAATGTACCTAATCTTAACCTCCAAACCGATCGGGCGGATTGTGATAAAGAGAATGGATCCCACGACCCGGCCGGCAACAACTGCATGCCGGTGCCAGCCTGGTCGATCCCTATGAACGCCCGCCTGGTGATCTTTTTCGGGTACCCGCCGCTGGGAGTGTGGATAACCTCGGTGCACGCCTCTGAGAATATGACTTATGACGGACCGATTTATTGGAACTTGGCTTTTGACCTGAATCAGAATGGTAACTGGGATGGTGGTGACGAGTGGGTTTCCCAGGACGTTGTTGTGAATCTCTCACCAGGAGAGACCAAGACTTTGATTTCACCGGCTTTCCGCTTCCCGACATCGGGCACACCCTGGGGTCGTTTAAAATTCCCTATCTGGGTGCGCAGCATGGTCACTTCCGAAAGTATCCAGGGCAAACTTGGTTCGGGGGACTGGGATGGAAGGGGTACTGAGGATGGATTTAAAGTCGGCGAGGTGGAGGACTACTTCGTAGAGTGGCAGCCCATCGGACAGATATTACCTAACAAGGAACCGGGGCAAGCGAGCGGCTGCAGCCTGCTCGCCAGTGAGAACCTGGAGCGAATCCCCACCGACAGGAGAGTCGGGGATATCCTGCAATTGGTCCCTGGTGAGGAGGTTGATGAGGTGCAGATCCTGATAGGCGAGGATCTGGAGGAGGGTGGAGAAGTGTTCCCATCTGGACCCATAATTCTGAATAGCGACGGAGTTGGACCGTTTCTTGTTGGTGAGAATGAGTGGAGCATATCTGTTGAGGATCGGAACCTGAGCGTGGTCCCGGATCCTTTCTATCTGACAGAAATGTTAAAGAGTTATGTCGTGATATTTCCACTTCGGGATGAGCTCCAGTGTTCTGGATCCGCCACGGTTGGTATCACCCCTGGGATTTATCATGTCTTTGGTCCGGCAATACCATTGGAAGTGGGCGGAACCTATACGGTGGTCTCGGCTTTCGATAGTGGAGACAAATCTCATAATTCCTTCGTGCGAGGAGAATATATCGTTTCCATCTTCGTTCAAACCGGCAGCATCACTTTCAGCGGGAATGATCCCTTTGTGACCGTGAGCGGGGAGCGGAATGAAGAGGATGGCAGTTTCTTTGCCGAGGGGCGCGGCGTGGTGGCCGGCTACCCGGAAATCGCTGTAGTCTTTGAAGGAACCCTGGCGGAGGGAAATCTTTCCGGCCTATATACCATGGGTGCTGAAGGGGGTTTGCCCGGGGGGCAATCCATTACCTATGAGATTACCGGATCGAAATCTGAAGAACCAGGGGAAGTCCCGGAGTCAGGTCCAGCCCCTCTGCCGCAAGGTATTGAAGAGGCAATCGAGTCTTTTGTCGAGATATTTAACGGCGCCTTCCAGGATGGTGATCCAGAGCCGCTCTACCAGCTGCTCAACCCGGCTGTGATCGAGCTTTATGGGGAAGAAGCCTGCCAGGCTTATTTAGAGGGAATCGTCGAGATCCCAACTACATTGGAATATCTGGATGCGATTAAGGTCGGTGCCTGGGACTGGGAACGGGATGGAGTAACAATTCCGGTTGAGTTTGCCTATGCAGTTCAAGGCAACTTCACCTCCCAAGGTCAAACACTCCCGCAGGAGCTGCACCTGACCCTGCCGGGCGACGACTCGGTGCGGTGGTTCACAGACTGTGGGGAGCCGATTCAGTAAGGGGTAAGTAGTAGGGCGACCCGGAAACCAGTACACAGTAAGTAGTAATCAGTTTTAAGGTTTCACCAAACCAGGCATCCTGAGTAATTTTCACCGTTAGGTGTAAATTGTATCGAAGGGAGCCTGGTTTTTTTATCTGTTG
>JAUWEC010000191.1 GCA_030608465.1 Chloroflexota bacterium | reverse complement strand
GCGGTGAAGACGAATGCAGCGACCAGCATCAAGCTAATCACTATCCATAAACTTTTCTTCTTCATATATTTCTCCTCTGCAAAATAGGTTTATACAAACGATTGTGGTTCAGTATTTCTATTGAGATATGTAACCTCCTTCCTTAATATGATCGAAAAACTATATGGTAAGTATACTTGAATATTGTTTCAAATTAAGAACAACATCCTGTTATTCATCGAGAAAACCTACTTTCTTGGACGAGCCAAAATTTAACCATGCTCAGGGCACAATCCTGGTACCCGTTTCACCTTTCAGTGCCCGGCCGATGTTTTCAGGGTTGGTAACAAGCGCCTCTTTACCGCCCTGTTCTAAAAATCGGACAATGGCTTTAATCTTGGGTTCCATAGAGCCTTTTGCAAAATGTGTCCCTTCATCAAGGTACTTCTTTGCTTCGGCAACAGTCATCTGGTCAAGGTCAACCTGGTCTGGTTTGCCAAAATTCAAGGAGACCTTTTCCACTGCAGTAGAGATCAGCAGCATATCAGCATTTATTTCATTGGCCAGGAAGGCAGAGGCAAAATCTTTGTCAATCACCGCTGCGGTTCCAGCAAGGCCCTGATCTGTGTTAATGACAGGGATACCGCCGCCGCCCACAGTGATGGTGATTGTACCGGAATCGATCAACGCTTTGATGGCTTCCAATTCCATAATCTCAACCGGGAGCGGAGAAGCCACGACCCGGCGCCAACCCCGGCCGGCATCTTCTACCATATTCCAGCCAAGTTCATCCTTCTTTTTTTGCGCCTCATCCTCTTCCATGAAAGTGCCGATGGGTTTGGCGGGCTCCTGGAAAGCAGGATCGTTCTGGTCCACTCGGACCTGGGTGATTATTGTTGCAGCCGATTTATTGATACCCCGTTTTTTCAGCTCATTCTGAATATTCTGCTGCAGGGAGTAACCAATTGCGCCCTGACTGTCAGCACCGCACACATCGAGAGGTAATTCATGCATTCCCTCCACTTTATGGGCAATTTCACTTCTGCGCAAAATGAATCCCACCTGGGGTCCATTTCCATGTCCAACTGCAATATCCCATCCGGCTTCAATCATGTCCACCAGGTGAACTGCAGTTTCCTGCGCCGCTTTATACTGGTCTTTTATGGTTTGATGCTGTTTAGATTTGATTAATGAGTTGCCGCCGATGGCAACAACCGCTACTTTTTTCTTTTCTGACATCCTTACCTCCTAACGCATGGTTAGAGCCATGACTGCTTTCTGGGCATGCATCCTGTTTTCAGCCTGGTCAAAGACCACTGATTGGGGTCCATCCATTACTTCACTGGTGACCTCTACATCGCGATCTGCAGGAAGCGGGTGCATGTAAATCGCATCCTTATTTGCCAGGGCCATTTTCTTAGAATCGGTGATCCAGTCTTTGTATTTATCCTGTATCTTCTTTCCTTCATCGGGATCCTGGGTGGTGAGCAGGGGTCCCCAGGATTTGACATAAACGATATCCGCGTCCTTAAAGCCTTCTTCCATATCATGGACAACTTCAAATTTGCCGCCATATTTATCAGCTTGCTCTTGTGCCTGCTCCATGATTTCCGGTATCAATTTAAATTCTGGCGGGTGAGCCAGAGTGACATCCAGACCAAATCGGGGCATCTGCAGAATCAGAGACTGGGGAACAGAAATTGGTTTCAGGTACGAGGAAGCGTAAGCCCAGGAAACGACAATCTTTTTTCCTTTTAGATCCCGGCCCTTTTTCTCAATGATGGTCATAATATCTGCCAGGCACTGGTGGGGATGGTAGATCTCACACTGCATATTTAAAACAGGGACGCGGGAGGCTGACGCAACGTTATTAAGATACTTATTGCCAATGCCCCAATCCACATGGCGAATGGCGATCCCGTCAAAGTATCGACCGAGAATCTCACCCAATTCTTTCTCGGTATCACCATGTGATATCTGCGTTGTCCGACTCTCCATGAAAGCAGCGTGTCCACCCAGCTGCGCCATTCCGGACTCAAAGGAAGCCCGAGTCCTTGTACTGGAGAAGAAAAACAGCATGGAGAGAGTTTTATCTTGAAGCAAAGCATGCCGTTCACCCAGGGCGCGTTTTTTCTTAAGATCCCAGGCTACTTCAAGGACAGTTTCTACTTCTTCTTTGGTAAAATCCAGGTCGCTTATTAAGTCACGACCTCGTAAATCAGATATCATCATTTTCTCCTTATCTCAATAAATAATGAATTGATGTCTAATTAATAGCGATTTACTGGTAGATTGGTAAATAATAAACCAATCTACCAGCAATTTTTTGTTTCGTTTAAGTAATCCTACTCCATCTCGCCTAATACCAGGGCCAGGAGTGCCATGCGCATCACAACGCCGTTAAATCCTTCTTGCCAGTAGCGAGCCCAGCGGGTCTGATCTACATCAGGAGGAATTTCATCCATGCGGGGCAGCGAGTGCAGCAGAACTGCGTCTGATTTTGCTTTTGTTTCCAGCAGTTCTTTGGTGATTTTAAATTCCGGAGGGGTTAACCCAACATCACCGTCCCGTTCATCGCGGGACTTAGTGTAATCAGGCTGGACCACCGGTTCAACCAGAATGACATCTGCATCTGCAATGACTTTCCGAACATCGTCACCTTCGGTGAAGTTCAGGCTGCCGCGTTTGAAATCTTCCCGGTATTCGTCAGGCAAGGACATTTCTTTAGGCGCGATAAAGGTGATTGGGCAATCAAATTGGGTCAATGCGTGACCCAGGGAGTGCATGGTCCGCATTCTCATATCACCAACAGCAACCCACTTTAATCCATCAATGCGGCCTTTTTCACTTTGGATGGTATAGAGGTCAGTGAGAATCTGAGTCGGGTGTTCACCCCAACCGTCACCACCATTGATAATGGGAATACTAACCCATTTGGCTGCTTCGTGAGGTGCACCTTTTTGGAAATGCCGCATGACAATGACATCGCCGTAATTTTCAAGCATTTTAAAGGTATCCTTGATGGATTCCATATAAAAGTCGCCGGCGCGGGTCATCTTGGCGTCAGCAAAACCTGTCACCTTGCCACCCAACCGAAGCATGGCTGATTCGTGAGCCAGGCGAGTTCTGGTAGAGGGCTGGTAAAAAGCCGTTACCATGGTCTTCTCTTTCAGCATATCAATATTCTTACGATTGTGAGCAATCGGGGCCAACTTGTCCGCCACCTCAAAAACTCGCTCAAACTCATGGCGTTCAAAGTCCTTTAATGAAAGAATGCTACGTCCTGCAAAACTTCTCATGATCATACTCCTTTGTTGAATAAAATGATTTTCTTGGCGGATAAATCAGATTGATCTATAGACAAATCTTATTATCCATTTTTACATACCGATTAAGTAAATTTATACAAAACATTAATTAGGCTCCTACCCGGCGAACGATATGAAAATGGAAAATCCCGGGGATGAAGTAACTAAACGATGAATCGATAATCCTTCCTCTGGACGAGTACAGCATAGACGAAAAAACCAGCAAGGGAACGTGCCGTTGGATATCCAGCGCCCTGGCAATTTCTGGGGTCGCGCCAATGGCACTGATATCACACCGGGAGCTGGCCAGAGGGATATCATCTCTTTTAATCAATAAATCCAAAACTGATCCGGTAAAATGCTCTTTTACTTCCTCTTCACTGATAACATCTACTGGTAAATTATCTTCCAGAAATGCGATCGGTCGATCTTCTGCCAGGATAACCCTGGAAACTTTTAGGATTTCCTCATCTTTCGGTAGCCCTAGTTTTTCAGATAATTCACAATCAAGCACTTGCCGGCATACTTCCAGGTCGCCCATCGACACTTCCAACCCGATTTGGTCAGCCATAGTTTCCAGGCTGATAAGGCTATCCAATCCACTATCAAACACATTATCAGGATGGATAACAAATGTGCCTACTCCCTGCTTCCTCTGCAGAAGTCCCCGGGTCTCAAAAGTCATCATAGCTTCTCTCAGGGATGGCCGGGAGACACCCAGGTCTTCCGCCAACCGGGGCTCGGACGGCAGCCTGTCACCTGATTCGGTTTCTGAAATCAAAATGCTCAGCTGCTCATGAAGAGATCTTGAAACGTCGTTTTCTCGAATCACGTTTGTTTTTCCTCGATGAGCGGTATTAGTGAAAAAGTTTCCACATCAACCAACCCCAGATCTGAAATACGTAAGGCAGGTATCACAACCAATGCCAGTAAACTCAGCTGCATATTGGGATTGACAATGGGGCAGCCGCAAGTTTGGAATCCTTTCAGGACAGTGGCAGCCTCTTCAGCTACCAGGTCTGCCCGTTTATTAGACATTAACCCTGCAATCGGGAGAGATACCTGCCCAATAACCTCTCCATCCTTGATCACCACCTGCCCGCCGTTCATTTCTGCCAAATGGTTGGCAGCCAGAGCCATTTGCTCATCGTCTGTTCCAACGATAATCATATGGTGGGAATCATGCGCAACGGTTGAGCCAATTGCGCAGCCCTCTACCAAGCCAAATCCGGAAACCAATCCCACAACTACGCCGCCAGTAGCCTGGTGACGTTCCACCAGGGCGATTTTTGCCAAATCCTTATTTCCGTCAACACGAATTTCACCATCCACTACCGTTACCGGAATCTTGAGATGTTGGGTTGGCGCCTGTCCTTCAATGACGCCTATCACATGGGCAGTCACAGAATCTGATTTAAGGTTTTCTTTCACAACCAAACGGAAATCATCAGGGGTCAAGGGTCGCTTCAAATTTATTGATTTTAATGCCCAATCAGGATAGGTCGTTTGCGGCAGATCCTGGATCCACTTTCCTTCTTCTGCGAGAATTTGTCCTTTTGCGATCACTTTATCTGGATTGAAATCCATGAGATCCGTTACCAGCAGGATATCCGCGTATCTTCCCGGTGCAATTTGGCCCATATCTCTGGCAACTCCAAAATGCTCCGCGGTGTTTATTGTTGCCATTTGCAGAACAGTAAGCGGATCTACTCCCAGACCAATCGTATGGCGAACAACCCGGTCCATATGACCATCATTTACCAGCGTTTCAGAGTGAGAGTCATCTGTGCAAAGAATAAAATGGCGGGAATCCAAGCCTTCTTCGGTAATTGCCTTCACCGGGTCTTCAACATCCAGCCAGGCCGATCCATATCGGAGCATAGATTTCATTCCCTGTCTCACCCGGGC
>JAUWEC010000148.1 GCA_030608465.1 Chloroflexota bacterium | reverse complement strand
TTAGTTTTCAACAGAGGGCCAAATTCTGTAGGGATCGTCATGGTCAATCCGGTCGGGATTGAGGTGAGTTCGCCTCTATGCAAAATATAGGTTTCAGTGTGCTCCTGGCTAGTGCCGTGCAATTCTTTATCTAATCCCAATTCACTACACAAAGCCCTCATCCATGGTTTGGTGACCAGGTAGGCATCTGGCCCGCCTTCAATCACAAAACCATCTTCAATAACAGTTTTAATCTTTCCGCCCCAATAATCTGCTGCATCCAGCAAGGTTATGTTGATCGGTTTCATACTTACTTGTGCTTTTATCTCAATATAATGGGCGGCTGCTAATCCGGCAATACCACCACCAATAATGACAATATTCATTTTGCCGTCCAATCATGAACCATCTCCACGACGGTTTTGACTTGATCTGGGTTTGTATGTTGAGAGATGCCGTGCCCAAGGTTGAAAATGTGCCCTGGTCTTCCATCTGCTCGATCTAACACATCTTTAACTTTCTCCTCCAACACATCCCGGGGAGAAAAGAGAGCAATCGGGTCAAGGTTGCCTTGTACAGCCACATCCTCACCCAGCAGCTTCCAGCCCTCATCCAATGGAATACGCCAATCTAATCCGATCACATCACTGCCAGCTTCTTTCATCAGCGGCAGCAAGGTAGTTGTATTGGTACCAAAATGGATCACAGGCACATCTTTCGCTTTCGCTGCCTGGATCATTTTTCGGGAATAGGGTAGTACGTATTGCTGATAATCACTGGGGCAGAGTACCCCCACCCAGGAATCAAAGACTTGCACAGCCTGCGCGCCAGCATCAATCTGGGAGACCAGGTAATCTGTCAAGGTATCTGCCACCAGACTTATGAACTCTCCCCAAACTTCTGGGTAAGCATACATCAATGATTTAACATGGTGGTATTCTTTCGACGGACCGCCTTCGATAATATAAGAAGCTACCGTAAATGGCGCGCCAGAAAACCCGATCAAAGCAACTTCATCAGAGAGTTCTTTGCGCAATATTTTAATTGCTTCCATTACATGACCTAGATCAGTTACGGCATTGATCTTCTGGATTCGCTTCAGGTCTTCCTCAGTGCGAAACGGATTATCAATTCTAGGGCCTTCACCTTTTACAAACTTAAGGTTGAAGCCCATCGGCACCACAGGCAGCAGGATATCAGCAAAAAGGATTGCAGCATCTACCCCATGTGCTTCCACAGGCTGGAGGGTGACTTCAGCCGCGATCTCTGGACGTTCGACCATTTCCAATAAAGTAAATTTTTCTCGGATGGCACGGTACTCTGCCATGTAACGTCCTGCCTGCCGCATAAACCAGACTGGCGTGGCATCAACGGGTAAACAGTGACAGGCTCTCAAGAAACGAGATTTTATCTCATTCATAATTCTTTGCTCACAACCTCCGTTCTGCAGCCGGCGTATAAACACATGCCGGATCTGTTTCTAAATAATCTCCAGTCAATCCGTATGCGCGTCCCCGCTGACCACCGCAGACATCAATGTATTCACATATACCGCATTTCCCTTTGAGCTTGCTTGGATCTCGTAAATCAGTGAATAGGGTATGGTTGCGGTATACATCTACCACATCATCCTCTCGAACGTATCCGGCAGTCAAAGGAAGAAATCCGGATGGCTGGATCTCTCCAATATGGGAAATGAACAAGAATCCATTGCCATCATTAACCCCTTTACTAGGGCGGTTCAACCCATCGGCGTACTGGAATCCGGCTCCTTGAAAAGTGACTATTTCGCCATTGCCAACCTCGGCTTTTTTACGCTCAATCGCTACCCGCCGGTACATTGGCGCGGCAGTTGCTTTAATATCAAAGGGAGCGTCTTTTGATAAATCATAAAGCCAGTTGAATACTTCCTCGTGCCGTTCTGCCGAGATCATGTACTTCGCCTGAGCCCGCCCGGTAGGGACCAAAAAAAACACCGACCACTGCACTGCCCCAACTTCCTTAATGAAAGGAATCATCTCGGGCAGTAAATCGACATTAAACTTGGTTACTGTCGTATTGACTTGAACGCTCAGTCCGGCTTCCTGTGCCCGGTGCAGAATATCAATCGTCCTTTGCCAGGAACCCTCTACTTTTCGAAACTCATCATGTACTCCTGGTCCTGGCGCATCCAGGCTGAGTGCAATCCGACGAATACCGGCTTCTTTGGCTTGCTGTAATCTCTCCAAGGTCGGTAAGGCTGTTGCAGTTGGGGTCAAAGAACAACGCAGGCCTTTTCCGGTAGCATAAGTGATAATTTCAAACAAATCCGGGCGCATCATTGGATCGCCACCTGTAAAGATCAGAATTGGACTCCCAAATTCTGTCAGCTGGTCAATTAAATTAAAGGCTTCCTTAGTGGTCAATTCATCTGGATCACGCTGAGGGATTGCATCTGCCCGGCAGTGCACACAGGCATAAGCACAAGCCCGAGTGACTTCCCAGGCAATAGTGAACGGAGCCTGGTTAAAATCGGCAACCACCATTCGTTTGTCATGATACTGCCGTTCAGCAGCAGCATTATTTGATAATTGTGTTGGTTTTGTCATCTTTTCTCCAATCAAAACATCAGCCATTCAGCCAGCGAGAGGCTTCTTTGGCATGATACGTTAAAATCAAATCAGCTCCAGCACGCTTGATGCTGGTCAATGTTTCCAAAATTACGCGTTCTTCATCAACCCAACCTTTTGCAGCTGCAGCTTTCAGCATACTGAACTCACCGCTGACGTTATAAGCCGCTAAAGGTATTTCAGGATAGGCCGTCTTTACTCGATAGATAATGTCCAAATAAGGCAAAGCTGGTTTTACCATCAGCATGTCCGCCCCTTCCGCTACGTCTATAGCTGCTTCCTTTAGAGCCTCACGGCTGTTCGCAGGATCCATTTGATGAGATTTTCGATCCCCAAAGCTGGGTGGGGATTCAGCCGCATCCCTAAATGGCCCATAATAAGCTGAAGCATATTTAACCGCATAGGACAGAATAGGTAGATTTATATACCCTTCATTATCCAAGGCAGCCCGAATCGTTCTCACCATACCATCCATCATCCCGCTGGGTGCAACAATATCTGCGCCTGCTTGAGCATGAGACACCGCAACTTTGCTCAATATCTCCAGGGTTGGATCGTTGAGCATATAATCATTTGGGAAAGCAGAAGAAAAATATTCCCCCCGGTTTAAAATCCCACAATGTCCGTGATCTGTATATTCGCAGAGGCAAACGTCAGTAATAACGATCAATTCCGGAACTGCAGCCTTGATCTCTTGAATGGCCTGCTGGACGATCCCATCAGGAGCGAAATTTTCCTCTCCAAGAGAATCCTTTTCAGCCGGTATCCCAAATAAAATTACGGCTGGGATCCCCAAGTCAGCAATATCTCTCGCTTCCTTGCCAAGTTTATCTACAGACCATTGATAGTTCCCCGGCATAGAGCTAATTTCTCTTTGGATATCTTTTCCATGCCTTATGAATAAAGGATAAACAAAATCTGTTGGACCCAACTCCGTTTCTCGGACCATTGCTCTGATATTTTCGCTGCCCCTTAAACGCCTGGGTCTTGAAATAGGAAACGTAGGTAGATTACTATTACCCATTCACGGTCTCCTTAAAATAATCTTTCATTGCTTTTAATAATCCTTCTATTGTATACTCCCCAGGAATTATCTTAACTTGATATCCCTTCTTTTCCGCGGCCTTTGCAGTAATTGGTCCAATGCAGGCAACGATAGGTTCACCAGGCAGATTCAAGGGATCCAATCCCTCAGAAATGATTATCTGAAAAAAATTCTCAACAGTTGAAGGGCTGGTGAATGTGAGTAAATCCACTCCCTCTGCCACTGCCTCTATGCTTTTCCTGTCGGATTTGGCGGGTATTGTGCGGTAAGCACAAATGTCATTGGCTATCCCTCCTCCTGCCCTGATTGCCTCAGGTAAATCAGGACGTGCAATATCAGCTCGAGCCAGCAGCACGTTTAATCCTTCCAAATCTCCCAGGCCAGGCAGGATCGCTTCGGCAATGTATTCCTCGGGCACAAAATCCGCCTGATATCCTTTTTCATTTAAAGACGCGGTAGTTTTGGGTCCTATGCAGGCAATTTTGAGCATTTTAGGTAGACTTTGGACATTTAATGCATCGAAGCGTTCCCAAATTGCTGCCACTCCATTTACACTGGTAAGCACCAACCAATCGTACTGATCTAATTGTTTCAGTAACCTGTCCAGATCTTGTGGATCTGCCGCTGGGGATATTTCAATCACAGGTAGACAAACCGGGTTGGCTCCTAAATTAACCAGCATTTCAACAAATCTTTGACTCTGTGCTTCAGGTCTGGTAACCACCACTTTCTTTCCGGATAAACTAGTCATTTAGCAACTCTCCGGCCCCCTGAGATAATGCCTTTCGTGCTAACAGTTCACCCAAGGCCAACGGCTCTTCCCCTTGTCCGCTAACCTCAATAACCCGTGATCCATCTGTCGAAGCCACCAATCCCTGCATAACGATCCCTTCATTCTTTATAACAGCATGCGCGCCGACCGGGATTGAACACCCTCCTCCCAGCGCCATTAGAAAGGCTCTTTCAGCACGAACTGATTTAGTTGTATCGATATCGCTGATTTTCTTTAAAATTGCTAAGGTGTTTTTATCATCCGCTCTGGATTGGATTCCAAGCGCCCCCTGTCCTGGCGCGGGAAGCATTATGGATAATGGCAGCCAGGTCGCAATATGTTTATCCAGCCCTAATCGAGTGATTCCAGCTCCAGCCATCACTGCCGCATCATATTGCCCTTCTTCCACTTTACGAATACGGGTATCTACATTGCCGCGAATTGGTTCAATCTTCAAATCTGGTCGGTAACGCAGAACCTGAGCCTGCCTCCGTAAACTTGAAGTCCCTATTACAGCACCTGAAGGCAGCTTCTCCAACGAACAGGATTGAGGGCAAACCAACACATCTCTTGGATCAACTCGAACGGGGATTGCGCCAACGGTCAACCCAGCCGTATTTTCCACAGGCAAATCCTTCAAAGAGTGGACAGCAGCGCACACATGCCCAGACAATAATTCAGCCTCCAATTCTTGAGTGAACAAACCCTTACCGCCAATTTCCGGCAAGGGTTTATCCAGCTCTTTATCTCCCCTGGTGTTGATCACAATTACTTCACAAACCAAGTCTGGCACAGTTTGCTGCAGTAATTGGATTACATAATTTGTTTGCCAACGTGCAAGCTTTGAAGGCCGGGTAGCAAAAACAATCTTAGTCATTTCTGATTGCCTTGTCCCGGTCTTCCAATCTATTCAAGCCGAATAACTTACTGGCAGCATTGGCATATTTTTTCCCGTTTGGGCCATTTGCTTCTTCACGCAAACAAATAGTTGGCCCATGCAGGATTTTTTGGACAATTGAGTGAGTTAAGGCTTTGATCTGTTCCTTGTCTTCTGGATGCAAACCTTCTAATTTCCGCAATGTCTTCTCCAATTCGTTTTGCCGAATCGAATCCGCATACTGTCTCATTTCAACAATAACCGGTACAACATATAATGTCGCAAAATACTCTTTGAGTGCCTGGTATTCATCATCAATGATTTTTTCTACTTTAGGGATTTCATTTTCTCGGTTTTCAATTGCTTTTTCAACGCCGCGATTTAAATCGTCAATATCATATAGCCTAACGTTCTCAACCAGACTGACATCTGGGGAAACATCACGGGGAACTGCGATATCAATAATCACCATTGGGCGTTCTTTGCGCTCTGCCATGACCTGTTCAATCATCCCCCTATGAATAAGGGTGTGAGGTGCGCTGGTTGAAGTGATTAATATATCGGTAGCCTCTAAAGCCCCTGAAAGATTTTCCATCGTCCCTGCCTGACCATCCCATTTCTCCGCCAAACCGCAGGCACTGCTTATTGTCCGGCTGATAACACCAAATTTATTTGCTCCCCGTTTCTTTAATGCTTCTACCGCGAGTTCAGCCATTTCACCTGCCCCCAACAAGGTTATTTGAGCTCCGAGGAGATCGCTGACTGCTTGCTCTGCCATATTAGCCGCCAATGAAGATATTGAAACAGAATCCTTGCTGATTTCTGTTTCAGTCCGAACTCGTTTTCCAGCCCGGATTGCGCTTTGAAAAAGTTTTGATAAAACCTTCCCGCAGGCATTTATCCCTAAGCTGATCTCATAAGCATCCGTCACCTGTCCCAAAATCTGGGGTTCCCCCAATACCATTGAATCCAGTCCTGCTGACACTCGCATCAAATGGCTTATAACCTGCTGATCCACAAATCGATAAAAGAGCCCCTGAACATGCTCGATCACTAAATTGCGGTATTTCAACAGGGTTTGTTCCAGTTCTCCGAAACTTGGTTGATCGGAAACCGCATAAATCTCAACTCTGTTGCAAGTAGATAAAACTACCAACTCACTAAGGAATCCTTTGGTTGTTTTTTGTAAATGCCCCCAAAACTCCTCGATTTGACCAGCTTCGAAGGCCAGTTTTTCCCTTATTTCAACTTCTGCAGTGCGGTGATTTAGACCTAAACAGTGAAGTCGCATAATACCTCGTAAACATTTTTAATATAAAAAGTAAATCTAAAAAACACTTGTGTAACTTATTACACAGGTCTTTTATTCCCACAAAACTCATCCCCCCGAAGTAAGCTAAGTTTTGGAGATAACTTTAGATTTATTCTCTAAAGGAAACAATCGCCAATAAATTTTAGAACATACTCCAATGGATTTGACAACCAATTATTTCTTATAGTCCTTCACTAATAAAGTAAATTCTTTGAACTGGGCAACATACCCGTCCGGATTAGCGAAAAGAACAATCTAATACGCGAGCAGATCGAATTATTGATACGAAACTCCAAATAAAGCAAAACGAATTGAACTGCTCATCCTGTTATTCGAGAAGTTGCAGAGATCCCCTTTTGGGAAGACTCAAGAATGGCCACTAGAACAGCATCCAGAAAATGATTTACGCGCTGATATAGCTTCCAGGTATCTTCTCCAGAATCTTCAACCACCATGCCGGCTTCGCAAAGCGAATCCACGATGGAGTGGCGAATCATCACAAACGTTTTAACGGTTTGGATTATTGATAGACCTGATCTCTGACAAAGCTGTCCATAACCTTCGGCCAATTTTTTGCCCCGTTGCAGATATACTTCGCCTTCATCGTCCCGACTGGTATACTGCATTAACGTCCCTATCAGCTTCCTGCCGTGGCTGGCCATCAGGCGCTGATTCTCTTTGGAAATCTGCCCATACCATGGTTCTTCTCGCATGTTGAGCTGTTTTATCTCGCGAATAAGCTCCGGCTTTGCATTTTCACTACTCAAAAGAATAAGCTTTGTTTCCTTGC
>JAUWEC010000004.1 GCA_030608465.1 Chloroflexota bacterium | reverse complement strand
GGTTGCCAGTGGGAGCCACACGCACAGTAGGTATCAGTCCCGAAAACTCAGACTCTCTATTCGTCGGGGTTGAACAAATTGGATTTTATATAAGCCGAGATGGGGGTGTTTCCTGGCAACAGGTTTCATCCGGGCTGGAGCCCAATGGCTCCCATCGTGATCTGGTTTTTGATCCTTCCAACCCTCAAATCGTATATCTGGCCGATTTATTTAGCGGTGTGTACAGGTCCACTGATGGGGGTATGTCTTGGGAAAAAATTAATAATGGTTTAAGTACCAGAGCGGTCACCAGCCTATCTATCTCCTCCGACGGTCAGCATCTATATGCCGGCACAAATGGAGAAGGTGTTTTCCGATTGGATCTCAACGGAACTCCTCCTGCAGGGAGCGTGAGTACTACCAGCGATCATGATGAGCCCTCAGCTGAAGAAACAAACACCCCAACTGATTCCGGTGGAGAAGAAATTTCGCCCAAAACTGACCTTTCTATAGAAGACTCTATAGATCAAACAATATCATCCGCTACTTTTCTCTTTGCCGGGATAACGATCGTCGTAATTGGTTGTGGAGCTGCAGTCCTGGTTTTAAGAAAACGGAAACGAAAGGAAAATGAAAAAATATAGATTTTATTGCATGATATTTTTCGTGTTTTTTTTCTATGCCTGCAGTGCTCCCTCTGCGCGAATTTCCGGTCAAGTACTTGTTAATGGAAAACCATACCAGGACGCAATCGTCCGCATCCAGACGACTGACATGATAGCTTTATCAGATCAGATTGGGTCTTTTTACTTTGAAGGACTGCCCACCAATCAACCGCAACGAATCTCAGCCTGGGCACCCGGTTACTATATCGCTGGCGGACTTCTAATTCAACCCGGTACAGAAGATCTGGTGATTGAATTACATCCATTACCCCTGGTCGATAACCCTGATTATGAATGGTTAAGTGCTTATCAGCAGGAAGATAAAATCGGCTCAGGAGAAGATACTTACTGTGAAAATTGCCATTCAAGCGCAAATGGTCAATTACCTTTTGACGAATGGATAGAAGATGCCCACTCAAAATCAGCATCTAATATCCGTTTCCTGACTATGTATACCGGAGAAGACGTAGAAGGGAATCCTGGCCAACCGACACAGTTTGGCACTACCAGGGATTATGGAAACTACCCTCTTGCCCCAGATCCAGATCAGCCCTATTATGGTCCCGGCTATAAGCTGGATTATCCAAACTCTGCAGGCAACTGCGGTGCCTGCCACCTGGCTGCAGCAGCAGTTAACGATCCTTATGGAGTTGATCCCACTTCTGTCAGTGGAGTGGGGTTGGAAGGCATCACCTGTGATTTTTGCCATAAAATCTGGAATGTGAAATTAAATCCTGAAACAGGCCTGCCGTTCCCCAACAACCCCGGTGTTCTGTCTTTGGAGTTCTTACGTCCTCCACCAGGTCATCAAATTTTTATTGGTCCCTACGATGATGTCGCTCCCGGTGAAGATACCTATTCCCCGCTCCAAAGTGAAAGCCAGCTGTGCGCAGCCTGTCACTTCGGAGTATTTTCAGATACTGTAATTTATAATTCCTTTGGAGAATGGATAAATAGTGAATACGCTGATCCCAACTCTGTTTTATACCAGACCTGCCAGGATTGCCATATGCCACCCAACGGCACAGATCACTTCGCCTTACTTAACGAAGGCGGGTTAATTCGCGATCCCGAAACAATCCCCAGCCATAAAATATTGGGTATCACTGACATTGATTTTATGAGGGACTCAGTCTCACTAACGGCTGATGTAATACGAGATGATAATTTACTAGTCGTCAATGTTAATATCCACAATAGCCATACAGGGCATCACATACCTACGGATTCCCCATTACGCCACTTGATCTTGATCGTCAGAGCCTTTGACGATCAAGGGGTCCCACTAGATCTCCTGGAGGGTCCTCTTCTTCCAGATTGGGCGGGACTTGGTGATCCAGAAACAGGTCATTATGCCGGACTTCCTGGTGAAGCCTATGCAAAGGTACTGGAAGAGATTTGGAGCCAGGAATTTCCTTCAGGTTCCTACTGGAACCAAACCCGCATACTTTCAGACAATCGAATCCCAGCTCTGGAAACAGCTCAGAGCTCGTATACTTTCCAGTCACCATCCAACAAAACCATCCGAGTAGATGTACAACTACTGTACAGGAGAGCTTTTATTGAGCTTCAGCATTTAAAAGGATGGGAAGGTTCCGACCTGTTATTATCAGAAAAAATATTGGTGATTAAATAATTCACTTTCATTTCATGCTATACTGAAAATGAATTTTCCGTTATCTAATTAATATTAACCTATGGATCTATCACCCCTGCTCTCTCAAATCGCAGTTCAATATCAACTACCCCCAGACGGCGCTCATGGCTTGAGCCACTGGGGAAGGGTGTTTGAGAACGGCTTACGATTGGCGAAAATTGAAGGTGGAGACACCATTGTAATCACCCTGTTTGCTATTTTTCACGATGCCTGCCGCCACAACCAATCTTTGGATCCCGGCCATGGCTATCGGGGCGCTGAGCTAGCTGACTACTTGCTCCGCGGAAATCCTGAAGTGACAGACAACCAACTTGATTTACTGAAGTTTGCCTGCATTCAACATACAGATGGAGAAACAGAAGGAGACCTTACTGTCCGGATCTGCTGGGATTCAGATCGCCTTGATCTTGCCCGGGTTGGGATCCGTCCCAACGCCCGTTTCCTATGTACGGATGCAGCCAAAAATAAAAAAGTCATTAACTGGGCAAACACCCGTGCTCAAGCAAACTATACGCCTGATTTTGTGAAGGCAGATTGGAGCCAATTCTTTACAGTAAACAGGACAACCTAACAAGAAACTTAATCTCACAGCGTAAAATCCAATTAAGAACCCCAATTCTAACAAAACAGTATAGTAAAAATTCTCTCGAACTATGTCGAACATGCTATACTCAGAGTTATATTCTTTCAATTTATAGAAAGTTGAATTTATTTATGAACATGATGAAATACTGCCCTGAATGTTACAAGGAGCTTCCTCCTGATTCTCCATCCTGCCCTTTCTGCGGCTATAAAACAGGAAATGGCACAGAAGATGAGGTTCTTCACATTCTAAAAACACCCAAAACCGATTCTTATCTCCCGCCTGAACAGACGATATTAAGCCTATTGCTTTTGTTGATCTTCTTCTGGGGAATAAATATTGCCATCACTGTTCTCCCGATATTCATCCATATCGGAACTACAAAAAATATCTTGATCGCCTGTATAACATCCCAATTATTAACCCGTGCTCTCATTGGATTCTGGGCTTTCAAAGAAGTATCTATTAAAAAGGATCAAACTACAAGTAAAAAAATTGGCGCCTTTTTCATGACGTTCATCCCCATCGCAGCTTTATCTTCATTCCATCATGCCTCAAAAACGATGATCCGTAAGGAACACATATCCATATTATCGGTCTCCAGTATTGCTGCCGCAATCATTATGTCTATTATGCTCTATGCCACCGCAGATGATATTACAGAAATCTATGCCGCACCTGATGGTATTACAGAAATCTATGCCAGTTCAGAACTTTCAGCTGTTTTATCCAACTCCACGCCAGATCCAAACCAGGAGGAGGAGAATTCCACAGAGATCACAACTACTCTTTCCTCTCCACAAACATCTAGAGCTTTTATAAATAATTGTAGAAACCCTTCTTCCATAACAGCTGATGATGAAGGCAATATCCTGGAGGCTTGTGGAAAAGTGACCAATTACGGTGATATTAAATGCGAGTCATGCCCGTTGGGCTTTTATTCCTTCATCAAACTGGATGGAGAATTCCAAATTGTTTCTTATGATTGGCATTTTTCTTTTGCCTGGCTGGGGGATTGCATGCGTGTATCTGATGAGGTGGAAATCCTGGGTGAAGATCCTGTCTTTGTCTTTGGAAAAGGTGAAGGTTATGCCGGTACTGAATGTATCACCGACGCCCAGGGGGAACTGGTATGTGACGGCGGATTTTACTTCCAAGATTATTTCAACTGCGAATAAATCCAGCTGGTTTTTCTAACTTTTTCATTTTTTCATCGTATTGAGGTAAATTTTTCCAGGGAGGTCCCATGAAAGATAACAATTTCTATCTTTCTGTCATCCTTGATCGCACTGGATCCAAATAAAACCTTTTACCACCATTCAGCCCGTAAATAAACATTTGGTTGTATTGTCGAATACCCAAGAAAAATATTCCACTGAAAGAATATGGTGTATTAATGGAAGGCTATACGCAGCTACCAATGGAAAAAATCACCTGGTTGAGGTTCAAAATTGAAAAAAGGAGTTCTTTCCTGAGGAAAGCGTGCCCAGTTGGGGATCCCCATCGGAAAGATTCAGTTTGGAAAATGGAGGAAAACAGCTTATGCGCTGGTTTTCACAAGTAAATCTCCATCTAGTTGAGGATCATCTTTCTGTTACTGATGTTGAGCCCCTTATTCAATACGTTTAATCCATGTTTGAGGGAGATCTACCCAAAGGTAGAGAAGCTTTATTCAGGAAGTTTCTAGGAGAAGTATTGGAATCATCCGGTGAAATTAAAATAACAAAGGAAACCGGTTTATTCTCCCTACTCGATGGGAATAGCCCTGCTCTTAATGGGTAACCTGGGTGGCTATGTTCGGCAGGCGATTTGGTTGCCATAGACGCCATCCACGGTTTGGGAAATCAAGCCATCAAAGCAATCCAGGATGGCGGTTACAATTATAGTCATCACCGCCTGAAAAGCCACCATAACTTCCCCTGCTCGTTCGCAGAGCAGCGGATAGATTCCGTTAGCCCCGTTTCTATCCTCAAGGCCGCCAAAGCGGATGGAGACCTCCGTTATCCTCCATCAGGGGACTCACGTTAAAACCCTGGTTATCCATGATGTACAGCTTTGTATCGGTTCCAAAGCTTTGGGTGTAGATGATCCATTGTCCATCAGGAGACCATGTATAAGGGGGCATTCCCCATACTTCTGATAAGCTGCCGATGCCGCTTCCATCTGCCCTCATTACGTAAATGGATTCGGCCGCAGCCCATCCTGGTTGGTGAAGGTTTGAGCCAAAGAGAATCAAACTACCGTCGGGAGACCATACCGGGTAATGCTCCCAACCATGCTGGGAGCTGTCGGTCAAACGAGTAAGATTGCTGCCATCTTTGTCGATTAGATAGATTCCATCATCAATGCGGCTGAATGCGATGCGGGATCCGTCCGGTGACCAGGCTGGTGTACGTCCGTCTACAAGGGTACGAACTGCTGAGCCATCTGTATTCATGAGATAAATTTGGTAATCGCCAGAACCTTGAGAGACGTACGCGATTTCTGTCCCATCGGGTGACCAGTCAGGATCACTTTCGTAGAACGAGTTAGAGGTGATTTGGGTAAGTCCCGTGCCGTCGGCTTTAATGGTATAGATCTCAGAGTCGCCATCCCGATCCAAATCAAAGACTAATATCTGGCCGTCAGGTGACCAGGAGAAGTGGGTTATCCGACCTGAGCTGTCGGTGATCTTCGTCAGGTTTGTTCCGTTGATGTTCATCAAATAGATATCTGATATAAGAGAATCTGGGTTCTCACGATAGGAGATAAACGCCACCTGCTTAGATCCGCCGCCGATAGCGGCTGGATCGATCTCGGACGAGGAGCTTGGTGTAGTTACCAGGTACTCATCCGGTGGCTTGATGACTTGCGGTTTGATCTCGGAAAACGTCTGGCATCCATTCGTAGTAAGAACAAGCGCTATGTTACTCTCATTCTGTGCAACAGCCCAGGCAGTATTTTCGTTCACAAAGTTAAATTGACCGTCCCAATCGACTTCCTTAATTTTAATCCAGCTCGTGCCCCCATCAGTCGTCTTGTAGATATCTCGTCCTAGAGCATATGCCAAATTCTGATTGATGAAGTGCAGGTCGCCTCCTGGATAATCGGAGAGCTTCCAGGTCGCTCCCCCATCAGAGGTCCGGGCGAGGAAATGAGTTGTGATCTTCTCGCCGTCGTCGAAGCGCCTGCAGGTGACGACAAGCACACCAGATGAGGTAGAGAACAACTCGGGTTCGTACATTCCACAATATTCCTGGTTAAATTTTTCAGGATCGTCCACAGGAGGGGTTATGTCAACTTTCTCCCAGGTATAGCCGCCATCCGACGTTGCGTCGACAAATGCGCCGGGCTGCACACCTTGAGAGTCTCTGGTTAACCAGCCTATTTCACGATCGGCGAAAACCAGACCGGTTTTCGAGAAACTCTGGACATCTCCATCAGAATAGGGATCAAAGACTTTTACCCAAAATCGACCCCCCGTGGATGTTAGGAAAAGTGCGCTGTAGACATGATTCATCCCAGCATCGAGGTATTTCATCATCCAACCATTTTCCGCATCCAGGAACCACAACGTGGCACCAAGATTCCCTGCCATTGGCACACGGGCAGACCTCCAGGTAATGCCTGCATCCGTCGTGCGCCAAACAATCTCATAAGGTTCATAACTTACCCAGGCTGTCGACTTATCAAGGAAAAATGCTTCAGCCCTCAAAACTTCTCCATAAGAAGGCTTTGCCTCCGGCGGGGTGACATCCCACCATCCCCTGCCACCATCAGTTGTTTTAAGAATGTGATCACTATCACTGGATTTTTGTCCGATAGCCCAGCCTGTTGTTACCTCGGTCATTGCGATCTGGGAAATACTTATTTCAGTGCCAGCCGTGTAATGTGTCATAGCATTCTCGTAATCAATCGCTGGCAGGGCTTCAGTTAGAGGCGCTGTGGTGGGGGTGGCAGGAGGTTCTATGTAATCCGTTGGTGACGCGACAGGTTGATTTTCCACGGGTTCCGTTTTTTGTACTATCGTCTCAGTTTGTTCTATCGTCTCAGATGGAACCAACATTTCTGTTGAGACTGGTGTCTCTGAACTGCAGCTGGAGACAACCAGGCTAATAGCCAGGAAAACCAGCATATGAAGAACTCTTTTAAATAACAATTCCCACTCCTTCTTCACTGACATCCTAAAATGAAATTCATCAAAAGTCGATTTCTCACCTTCGCTAGATCGGTTGGCTCACTAAAATCACAAATCCTCGATTGGCTCTATACCGGGATGGTTACCGGATTTAGTCAGGGCATCACCCAACCGGAAAATCCATTTCGGTTATTGAGGTTTTCGGCGATAAGAATTGGTACAAAATCAGGCTGTTGGGCTGTATATAGACCGCTGTCGGCAAAAAAGAGCACATATTGTCCACTGGGGTCCCAGGCGACTGTATAAACCGGCTCAGTGAAGATTTCCTGCGGTGGGTGATCAATGGAACCCAGTAAGGGTCCAATCCAGAGCGAATTCCCGGGCCAGGCGAGATCTTTTGAGCCAGGCGCGACAGCTGGGAAAGGATCGGCTCCCTGCGGTCTGTCCAAGTTGATGAATTGACCCTTTGAATCGATCGCGAGAATCCCAAATTCTGTCGAGGCTAGGAAAAGATTGGCACCCGGCGTCCAGGTGATCTGGGATCCTGTATCTTCTAAAATGCGCAGGGGTGCCCTTCCATCAGTGGGAACTAGATATATGCCTGCTCCACGGTTGGGGCTGCATTCTTCGACATTGCTGCTGAGAACTGCAACCGCATTCGATGGGTCGAACGCGACGGATTGGAAACTCTCCGACCACACCTCATTACTTTCTTTGGTTTCGATGTTGAACGTCCTCAGGTTGTTCGGACCGCAATCGGGATTCCAACTATGGACGATGAAAGTCTGGTTATCGACCCAGCCAACGACACTCTCGGAACCAGACCCGGATGGATCGTATAGTGTCACTACTTCGGAATCATCCGCTCGTGCTGCCCAGATTCCATCCATGGAGTAGCCTGCGCCTACCCCAAACGTACTTACACCGGTGTTCACGACATATTTTCCATCCGGCGACCAGACAGGTTGGTAGGCCTGGGAAGGACCATCGGTCAACTGTGTAGTTTCATAATTCTCAAGCGAGAACAGGTAGAGATCTGATGTCAGACCTTCGATTGCACCCATGAATGCCAGATAGCGCCCATCAGGTGAGAAAGCCATACTTGGAACATGTGTCATGGCTCGAACGGCCTCCACTTCTAGGTCGCCTGGCATTGAATCACTGCCAGGCTCACTCTTCTCAGAGGTAAGAGGCATCTCGACAACTAATGTGTGCCCCGGGAATTCATTTACTCTGAGTGTAGTGTTATAAAAATCAATCCCTGTGAGATATGCGATGTACCCACTTCTGG
Organism: Chloroflexota bacterium; assembly: GCA_030608465.1. Lineage (GTDB taxonomy): Bacteria > Chloroflexota > Anaerolineae > Anaerolineales > UBA11858 > B10-G9. Next base: position 38,240 of record JAUWEC010000004.1, on the reverse strand, counting down.
GTGCAGTGATGATGCGAAAAATATGCGGGAAATTAATTGGTTCGTGGTAAAACTGGGTCAGACCGCTGCCGTCAGGGTTAATCGCAAAAAGACCGTCAGTTGTGGAGAAGATCCACCAAGGTCCTTGGTTGGAAAGAGGCTGGTCGGGAACTCGCTGGACCTCAGCAGGAATGACATTATCAGTTTCTGTCGTAGGTGATCCCTCTATCAGTGTGCTTGAGGTTTGTGTGGGAGGTGCCTCTATCGGCTCGCTCGAGATTTGTTTGGGAACCTCAGCAGTCAGCGCCGAAGTGGAACAGGCTCCTGTGAGGATGCTCAAAAAGACGAATAAGGCTGCCTTTAGGATAATATGTTTCACTTTCATGATCCATTTATCTCCCTTGATGAATATGTCCATCGTCTACAAATCATCCAGCTGTATTGACGAGTTACTCTACCCCCCAACCCAGGTTTTGTCACCACCAAATGGCGAGAAGATATCATCTACGATAATCAATTCGCTGCTGTCGATCGGAATATAAATCAGCTTATAACTCCCCAGCGTGACAAATAACCCTTTTGAATCAAGTCCCCAGAACAGATCCCGAACTGGAAACCCTGTTAATAGATTGAGACTGTGATCAGAAAACGAGTAAACTTGTGCACCGGGCAGAGTGTTTTCGCCATTGCCATAAATGGCAATCCATTTCCCATCCGGGGAGACAAGTGCGGACCCGCCAGCAGATATGCGTTCTTCGCCAGTACCGTAGCGAGTGAAAAGGATCGTCTCTTCTGGCAGTCCGGCCACAAACCGATCCTTTTCATCCGAAAAATCAATTGAGAGCGGCTCGACACCTGCGCGAATAAGTATGGGTGCTCCCCCAAATCTGGGTTGAATGTAGAGGCCAGGAACAACACCGTAGTCCTTCGCTCCATTTTCTTCCAGATATAAGGCAACAACATTTCCGCCAGATTCAAAAGCACGTTTCTTCAGCGGGGCGTCGAAGAACATCGTTTTGTCTTTATCCGTGATATTGACCGTCCATAGATTTTCTGATCCAAAAGCAGCGGTCCAGGTCGTTATAATGAAGGATTGTTCTCCCAGCCACTTTTGGATAAAGAACATTTCTCCTCCAGGTATCACCTGCTCGATTTTTGTACCGGTGGGATTGACGACCCAGAGGGCATCGACGTTCCACCCGGCACCGCAGCAGAAAGTGTTTATGGCGAGATGGGCAATCCATTTGCTGCCAGGTGACCAGGAGAGCAGAGCTGCCTGCCCCGATCCTGTCGTCAGACGCAATGAATCGTTGTTATCTGTGTCATAGACATAAACATCGCCGCTTGGACCTTCAATCGCTCCGACGTAGGCAAGGTAGCGACCATCTGAAGACCACTCGAAAGATCCATATTCCGTGATAGATTGTATAACGTCGCTTAAGTAGAGCTCTTTATGTTCGACTTCAGTCGGCAGCTCTTTATCAAACCAACCCGGCGCGATCAACGGTATCCGATCATAGATTTCTCCACCGGGAAGCTCAACGATGACCAGATCTAGATCGGGGCTGCTTTGATCACTATCACCGCTGATATAGGCGAAAAGACCCTTTGTCGGAGATCCTTCGATTTCAATACCTGAAGGGAGAGGTTGAGGAAGGTCCATTTCCGTCCTGCCAGTCCCGTCCTGATTCATCACAATCATCTTCATAGAGAATGTATCATAGTAAAGAAACCATGGTCCATTCAGACTCAGCTCGGAGGGCGGATAGCGTTTGAAGAGCCCATTTTGTTCAGTAATGACAGGGGAAACTTCAGTCGCCGCTTCTTCTTTGGGAGGGACTATTTCCTGGGCTTCTTCGACGTCTTCTCTTATAGGCGCTGAAATCTCAGGCTCTGCAGTCAGCTCAGTAGGACTTAGAGAGGATAGCGTGCAAGCAGTAATAAAGATTAGAAGAGCGAAGGATAGACGTCTCATGACAGGGTTTCTCTTTCTGATTGGATGTGATCATAATAAAAGCTGATATTCAATAAGGACAGGATTTCTTCTGAAAATTGACCGAGAATCTGATCTGGAAATGGTACAAGAATGCTTGAGGTCCATGCAAACGAGGCACCTTCTAATAATATGCATTTATTAGTGAACCAGTGGTACTATTTTTTCCTTCCCCTAGCATAACCCGCTTCAATGTCCTAACCGGAGAAGCCAACTCAGAGAGGACACATTGGTTAACTCTCTGAGAGTTTACCGGGTTCTAAATTGACCTGGATTCCGCCTAAATTCCCACCCCTGACCACATCATTGAGATCAGAATATATCGGGGGGAGTGTTTAATCTATTCATTACAACTCCTTGACCCATTGAATATGAATGTCATCTTATTGGAAAGTCGATTTACAACATCCTCATAAGATGTAACGAGGATATTTACTAATCAAATGGAATATCACCAACGATATTAAACGTCTCACGAATATTGATTAATGCCTCAATATCAGGCTCATTAACTAATGTAACTTGCAACCAGATAAGATAATCTTGTGAACCATCGGTAGGAACTGCACATTGCAGAATGACTATGGTACCCCTGCCGCCACAATCGGAATAGGTTTTTGATTGAAAAAGCATTCCACGCTGTTCCAGATCCTTGCTTTCGGAGTTCAAACACGCATCCAAGAAAGTTGGTTCGTATTTCTTGAACACATTGCGACATCCCCCGATAGCGTCTGTGTCCGTAGTTACATTTAACTTCATTCCAGGCGTCGTCCAGCCCGACTCAAAGGATTCGAGATCAGGAGCAGCCCAAATCGAGACTCCAACATTCTGGTTGTTCCAAGCCCATGCCCTTCCGTCGATGTCCGACCAGGAGGATGGGATCTTTACTTCAAGTGCTCCGTAGTCGTCCCTCACCAGACGGTAGCTTGGATAACCTTCCAGGGCAGGCGCGGGTGTCGGATTTGCAACAGTCGTCTGACTTGTATCGGAAGCAGGTGTTGAAGGTTCGGTTTCCGCTTCACTTAGAAAGGAGAGTAATGTCTCCAGCGGCCGTCCGTTCAACTGCCCTTTCAGGATCTCACCCGTGCTGAATCGCAACACCTCAATACTCAATACATCACCGGCATCGTGGGTCCTTAAAATGTCACAATAATCTGCCATAGTGTAATCCGTCGCCAGTACCAACCCCTCCAACGAGAGGATGATGTCACCCGGTTTCACTCCGGCTACATCAGCCGCTGATCCTGACTTCACTGATGCCACCCAGATCCCCGACAAGCCCTCTCCATTGTTTACTGCCTCACCATTTACCCCGATTGAATGCACATCTATCCCAGCCCTCAACTCCTCGATTACCGGCACCGCCTGGTCACGGGCAATCGCAAAGTACTGCGCAGCCACAAACTGCCCCTGAGCCGATTTTAGATAGTTCACCGCCACCACTTCTCCATCTGCTGTAACCAATGGTCCCCCAGAGTTACCAGGGTTGATAGTCGCATCGTGTTCAATTACATGGTCTACTGATGACCATGGTGTCTCCCCGGAAGTCTGCTCTTTCGACACAATCCCCTTCGTTAGGGTGTATTCCGGATCTCCTAACGGATATCCTGCTGCATATACATCCATCCCCGTGCTGATCTCTTTCTCATACCAACCCAACGCTGGGTATCCTTCCCCTTCGATATCGATCACAGCCAGATCCGAACACTCTGACACTCCGAGGATCTTCGCATTACGGGGCTCGTCTTCACCCCCAACATATACCTGCAGCAACGCTGCCCCGGTTACCACATGGTTGTTCGTCACCACGATCCCGGATTGGTCGATAATGAAGCCCGTCCCCGATCCCGCCGCATTAACAATCATCCCCACCTGCGGATCAATGAACGTTCCTTGAGCAACCACCCGCACGGTTGCCCCTTTTACATCTTCTAGTGTACTAACAGTTAGTCCACCAGAGCCTTCTGAACCACAAGACGCGAGCAATAAGACCAGAAGTAAAAATGTACTCATAATGAAGTATCGTTTAGACCAATGCATGTCACTCCTCCTTGTTAATAACGTCAGTGTTGATCAGAAAAAGTAATTCAATTGAATGGTCTAAATCTAAAACCACACACAGGTGATTCTATCGCAATAGAATTCCAACCATTCAGTTGACTAACGAATGTACCTCGTTTCAAATTTCACTCTCCCCCAGGAAGAGAGTTCGAAACCTCGATGGTTTGTAAAATATGGTCCAAGGCAAATAAATCGGCATCACTGAGAATCTGGACTTGCAGCCAGAGTAAATAATCATTTGGTGATTCCCTGGGTTCTGCATAGAGGGATATGTTTAACGCGCCTCCTGGTCCTCCACAGTCCGTATAGAGATTATACTTTCCGGAAAACCTACTTGTCTGGAATTCATATTGGTCCACGTATGTACAATCTTGGTAGAATTGCGCATCCCTGCTTAACTCCGATTCTACACTGCCGACACGCGCCCGGTTGTAAAGCACAAAATTAATTCCGGGTTGCAAACGTGTATTCTGAAAATCGATAATATCCGGAGAGGCTGCTAGAGCTGCGTATACAGTCTCGATCAACTCGGCCCACTCACCCGGATCAATATCGTCCCACTCGCTTGGTATCTCTACCCGGAGCAAACCGGTAAAATCGGTGACACTACTGAACGCTTGGTACGCTGGCTCCTCCTCAGCTTCACGAACGTTAACCAGTGGTCCCAGTTCTGTCCCGAACGAATAGGAAGCTACCAGTGAGCGACCGTTAAGTTGGCCTTCAAGGATTTCTTGGGATGAAAAGCGCAGAACACTCAGGCTTAAAACGTCATCGGATTGATGGGTTCGGAGAATGTCGCAATAGTGCGACATCGTGTAATCTGTTGCCAGAACCAGCCCTTCCATGGTTAAAAGAATATCTCCACCTTGGATTCCTGCAGTATCCGCAGGAGATCCTGACTTGACGGAAGATACCCATATCCCGGATAAGCCCTCCCCGTTGTTAACCGCCTCACCGTTGATGCCGACAGAATCTACATTTTCACCACTCCGAAGCGTTTCAAGCAACGGCTGCGCTTGAGGTGATGCGATGGCAAAGTATTGAGCGGCCACAAATTGTGTTGCGGCGGATTTGAGGTAGTTCACCCCAACAACCTTGCCATCTTCCGTCACCAATGGCCCACCTGAACTCCCGGGATTAATCACCGCATCGTGCTCGAGGACGTAATCGACCGATGACCAAGGTGTCTCACCTGCCGTTCTCTCTTTTGAGATGATCCCTTTAGTGAGCGTAAATTCTGGATCGCCAAGGGGGAAACCCGCGGCGAAAACGTCCATGCCGACCTTGATTTCCCCCTCAAACCATTCCAGATAAGGAAATCCTTCCCCTTCAATATCAATTACCGCCAGATCCGAACATTCTGAAACACCAATAACTTTCGCGTTGTAAGCTTTATCTTCCCCTCCAATATATACCTTGAGCAAAGCTGCACCAGTCACAACATGGTTGTTCGTCACTGCTATGCCGGAAGGATCGATAATGAAACCAGATCCCGAGCCTGCAGCATTCACTACCATGCCAACCTGCGGGTCGATAAAGCTGCCCTGGGCGACGATTCTTATCGTCGCGTCTTTGGCGCTCTCTATGCCTCCTACCCCACCCTCTCTCCCAGAACCACCAGTACAAGCCGGCAGCAGAATGGCTGCCAGCAACAAGAATACGACGCATTGGACATAGGCTCTGCGAACCATCGGCATACTCTCCTCTTGAACGGACAATCGTGGTTGACCGTTCAAACTGGTGGTAAGTCCATCAGATTAAAATGGGCTGCCACCTTCTAAGCGAATTTTTCAGAACCAAGAGAGAGGTCCTGAAGCTTTCGAGAAAAATAAACTTATTGACTTATGTTCAAACAAGCGCCAGCTACTATTATACAAACCCTGCAAAGGCGATATCAAAACCCAAAAAATAAAACACAACCAGATAGTACTCAACATAACAGAAGACCTTATGGCTCTGCATCCTTGGCTGCCATAAATGTCAGCTGTCCTACGGTAGAACGTGTCCGAAAACGCTTTGTGAATGGCGGTCTGGATCTGGCGCTGAAAGCCGGACCACTGCCTTGACAAAGACGCAGGTAAGATGGTCCTATTTAAGCGAACTTAATTACCCTAAACTGCAGGGAAGATAGTGCTCAAATTTGAGGTTGATATTTAATGATATTTGAGATTAATTATACACGAGTTCTTTCTGAATATGTGTATAAATGGGGCCTTATTTTTATCAAGCGCTTATTGAAGACTAGACTGGTCAAACTTGATGAAGTGGACTGTTAATTGAGAAAGACTTCCGAAAAAAACGTCAGGATAAAGGGTTGTTTTTGTGCTATTTGGTAAACCCACAATACCGATCTGCATCGTACACCTCTAAACCAACCAAACTGGAAAGCTGTAATTAAACTATCTCCAGCTCTGTCATTTGTTATCTAAATCTACTTCTTTACATAATTCAGCAGAGCCATAAAACAGCTCTGCCGGACGGCATTTTAACACATAGTTCCAGTTTTGCCAATTGCCGCTATTTTAACTCCAAAAGATCAGGGCAGTTTTGGGGAAAATCGCTCCTAGAAACTCCTTTTATTGAAAATATTTCCCTGTGGTGAAATGTTTTCACCACCCACCCGCGGCTCAATGGATACAGCTCCTGACTTCGATTGAATCAAAGAAGAATCATTTTATCCGTTTCAGGGAGGGGATATTGAGTCCATTGTGTTTATTAAAAGAGGAAAAATCAGTCCAACAAGTCTTAAGAATCTATCCTATTCACCCTATTTACATCAAGACTTATTCAAATTACTTTCCAGGAAAGGCGACTCATATCAAAAATAACCGCGGTGCGAGTCCAATATCACCCACACATGAAACGGAACCGCTCTTCAATTAAGAAGAACGGTTTTTTGTTTTTTATTTCTCTATCAGATAAAGTATTTCTGAACAGGAATGTGCACGACACAATTCAAAAAATTCCATTGATAGATTTTTCATTAGAAAGATTCAAGGTATGAAATATATCATTATCAGTGAGTATAATCTTATCGTTGGAGGTATTCTTAAGCTATGGAAATAACAACTAGAACGAACCTTACTTGTCCTCATTGCGGATTTGTGGAAGAACTAGATATTCCCCAGGATTTCTGACTGGTATTTCACACGTGTCCTAGTTGTAGTACACAAATTCGTCCTAAATCCGGGGATTGTTGCGTTTTCTGTTCATATGGCGATCATCACTGTACCGATAAACAAAAACAAGCTCAAGTAAATGACATCCTTGGAAATGAACCAATAATGGATATTAATGGAGAATAGAACACATTAATTTCAGCTAAACTTATAACCCCGGTGTTTTTTTACAAAAATTGCCTGGAACAGCACAGCTGGATCAAGATATTACCAATACCGCCAACTCTTTTGGACCCATCCCACACCGTATCAACCGAGTGTTGAGCAATTCTTTGAATTTCTGCGATTTGAGCAACGAAGCAAGTTAGAGGAATTGCCCATCATTTGAATGTGAGGTCGGGATGATTTCTTTTAACCCCCAAGTTTCCCAAGTTGTGGTGAACAACACCATATCCGCCAAAGCAGCCGCTGTTTTCAGCGGATACCTCTTGAATTACTTTCGCTGTCTACTTCGATGTGGAAAGCTGGCCGGTCTCAAGTTCGGTCAAGTCATGCTAATAACACTTTATAGGTTTCCTAGGACTTTAGCAGTATACATTTAAATTACGGTCTGCTGTGATACTTATCGCGGCAATATCAAAGGGATTCTGGTTCAATTATTCTGGATGAATTATAAATTGTTAATAGGTTCATAAACCAAATTCCTAGAACTGATAAGAAGTGCATTGAGACAAAGATTCCAAAAATTCCATTCTGGAAAAATGGGTGGCTAAGATTGAAATTTACAGATAGTGTCACTGATAGGACAATCACGACCCAAAAAGATCCACCCAAGAAATTTTTACTAATAAAATTATTCAACAGCACAAATATTGAGGGGAGAATGAAAACGAGGTGGTGATCCCATGATATAGGTGCAACTAGATACATGGTAAGTAAAAGCATTGAAATTTCTAAATCTGATCTTGTTTCATTGCTAGCGTCCATCCTTTTTCTTAGAACCAAGAATATCCAAATCAGCAATAAAAAACCAAATGATATGTAACCCAATGCCTCGGATACAATCATTTTTTGCCACCGCGTTAGCAGGAAAATATAATCAGAAATGCTGGCAATTTGACGATTTGGAACCCCCAAAAAGAATCTGGATATAAATCCATTTATACTTTGGTTTCCAACTTTCCAGGATAGTATATTTCTAGCAAAAATCCCTCCATAACTTGTTGATCCAATTGTTGAATACCAATCTGTCCAAATCTCTGGTGGGAATATTGATAATGCAACTAATGAAAAAAGCACGATAATTCCAACAGTTAATAATATGCATTTAAAATTCTTCTTTGTAAGCAAAAATAATAAAAATATGCCAGGATATATTTTCAGTAGGATTGAAACTGCTAGAGGCAAACTAATGGCAAGTGAAGATTTATTTTCTTTATGGGCCCACCAAAAAATACATATTAATACAATAACAATAATATTAACTTGGCCATGGGAGATTGTTTCCCGAACAGGGGAGAATAATAATAAAAAAATTCCTCCGATAACTACAAAGGGATCCAAAATTGTCTTTCTAAGAATCTTGATGAATACAAGGTAAATCAATAAGAAGGTAGCTGCTATATTTGCAATGAACAAGATCGATTGAGAAATCTGGAAATCGACAAGGCTAAGTGGGTAAAAGAGGACCAGGCTGAAAGGAATATGCAGGAACGGATATAGGTCTTGGTTAGGGAGGTGTATTAATTTTACTGCATTCCAATTTTTCATATTGTAAGGTGATAGACCATTGAAAGCCAATTCTGTGGCGTAATAGAATGAGGGAAAATCAGCACGAATCCCTGTCCAAGATCGAAATATGTTTAAAATGATGAACAAAAAAGAAAACAGAAAGAAGAGACTGATCAGAAGAGTTGCATTTTTGTTTTGTTTATTAATCATGGCCATTTGGCTGAATTATTCTCGCACCAAAGATCGACATCATTACTTCGCTAGAAAAAATTGCGATTTCAATAAGGTTATTTATCATCCACTTAAAATTATATACATAAACTTCTTTGAAAACGCCTTATTCCTAACTAAATCTCTAAAGAAATATTGTCTCCATTCCAAAAAATTGCAAATCATTTTATTCGATTTTATTCAAACTAGAGGAATCCGATTGGCTAGGCTGAAGGGAAAACATATTTATTTCAGGTATCTTTGGAAACCAGTTTTGTTTTTCTATTTCCTTCCTAGATTGTGATCGCCATTTGGATTTCATTTCCCTACCAGGCTCAACTGATGCCAAAATGAAACTCGATTTCTTGCGACCATTGGGGTTTTTAACCTTTTGATATTCATATCTTATTCATCGCTCCATACCAGTCAAGGGTTTACAGCAACCTTGAGCTTCGAGTATGATAATAAATTCTTTTCATCCCTACTGCACCCAAACTGCATCAGGAAATCTATCTATCAACTGGATTGGCGACTCGCTTTAATAAAACAAAAAAACCTGGATTTTCCAAGATAAATTCCGGGGTTTTCAATATTTTGATTTATTCTTTAGTCCCAATCACCGGCCACTGCCAGAGGATCACTGGGTGTAGCGAATTTTATAGATAGATAATCGTTCCATTCGATTACCTGTTGGATTTTGTGATCCGGATCTTCATCACGGATAAAGGAACGGATGGTCTGCAGGTATTTTCCGTGGAGTGGCCGTTGCCGTGGTTATGGCTATCGCAGATAGAGATGCCCCCTCAACAATAATAAACTAATGGGCAAATATATTGAGCGATCTAAGATTGTCCTAATAAATGGTTCCCCATTTAATATGATCATCCCAAATGTGATTTTTATTGTCGAAGCTAACGATGACCGCCTATCTTTTTTCGGATTGTTGCGAGTATAGTAAGCGCATTATCGGGGAATGATGTAAATGATCGCAAATTTACATTTGGTGGAAATGTACTCCACTTTTAAGTCCATATCATCCAATCCCGGGATATTCAACATATTGTCTTTAATCGCGGTATGGATATCCATTGATGACATATCCATCGTCACCCCTTTCCAATTAAAATAATTCAGGGTAGCGATCCTGTTAAATCCTCTCTCGAGGGCAATATAAAGTAATCTATGCTCTTCGTTTGCCAACATCGCTTCTTTATCCAAAGCAAAACCTAATCCGGACATGGCCTCAAACCCTGTAGAATATGCAATGATGCCATCATCAATCTCAATAATTTTCGGGGCATCGTTTCCATAGAAATCCCTGATTTCATTCCTCTGGTTAAATAAATTTGCGTAGTGTGAATTATAATTTTCTGACCTATACACAAAACTAAAAAATAGTGTGCCAAGTAAAAATAAAACCGGAATGGTTGCCGGAGAGGAAATATTACTTTGCAGCCGTCGATCTGTGAGAAAACAAACGAATAGAGAAACAAACAGAATTGATACCGGATAATACCAGTGCCCCTGACTCCAAAGGTTTACAAAGAAAAAATTATATCCCCAGAATAACAAAACAAAAAGCACGTTGATTTCCAAAACGAAGAGCGCTATATCCTGTTGTTTTTTCTTCACCCAGGCAATAATAATATAAATTACCCCGATAAAAGCGGTCACAGCAGGGATATCCAATTGGGCATGCCTCGTTATGCTTTGTGCAGCCCAGGCCTGACCAGGGTCTTTAATCAAAGAGAGGATACCAAATATTTTTTCAGTGTTGGGGCGCGGAAAAGAGCTTTTAGTAGCACCACTTATCGGCAAAAAAGCACCAGCCGTGACATAATTGAAAGCCAAATAACCAACTAAAAATGAACCGACAATCATTCCGCTCAATACCAGATACCAGATCCATTTATACTGCTTCGTTGCAAGGTAATGGATACCAAGCACACTAAGAAAAGCTACGGTTAGAAAAGCATGGTCAAGGCGGGATAAAAATACAAAACTAAGCACAACCCCTATCAGCACCGCATTTTTTACGGAAGGTCTGGTTAATATTTCGGTTTTCAGGGTAAGCCACATCAGAATTGCATAAAACAATAATGTCAGGCCACTTTCCATTCCATTGGTAAAACTCCACAAGGTTCCATATTGGGAATATATTGGCGCAATGATCAGACTATAAACGCCAACCGGTAAAAGGATGAATAATATTGGAACGCGGCCATTTATCAGGACAAAACATTTTCCCAAAATAATAATTGCCAGGCTGATAACCAGTAAATTAACTAGTATAACTACAACCAGATACGCCTCATCAGATGCATGGAATACTGACAATCCCTGATAGAGGAATCCCAGGAAAAATTGCCATAAAGGATGAAATCCGTTTGTGGGATAAAGTTGATCAAATGTATAGAAACCATATTGAGTATAATTACGGGCAATGGTAAGGTAATAAAATGCGTCCGCCGCAAAATATGAAAAAACACGATTAAACCCATTTATTAAAAGATCAGCAATAACGGGGCTAATATAAAGCAAAACCGTTGCCCCGATTATCCAATTATTTGTCTTTTTTTCTTTGCTCATAGTTTATACTTTCCACTCTTCATAACCCGTGTAAGAATTCTTTCTCAAACCAAAGCCTGACCAATCAGGGATGAAATCGCTTATTTTCGGTTTGGGTTTCTTTTTTGGCATCAACCCGTAAATTGTCCAACCATTCAGTCACCAACGTGGTCTTTCCAAAGCCAGCCGGCGCAGAAATGACGGTAAGTTTGCGATGAAGGCCTTCGTTTAACTTCTCAATCAGCCGCGGGCGGGAGACGAGTTCCGGCCGTTTAGGGGGGATAAAGAGTTTGGTCGTGAGAAGAGAAGAAGCCATAAAAATACTCAATAATACATTGTTTAGAGGCCAATATTATCATGTTACACCAAATTGGATGTATTATTTTAATTTTATGAAAGATTTGTCGAAAATATATCCCTCAATCAATGATAATCACTCATAATTATGGGAGCGGCGTTGCCGGTTTGAGATCTGTCCCCTGACACCCAGGGAATTAATTTTTCACCACTGACTTGATGTCAGACGCCCCCGGGGCCTTCGGCCCAGTAAGCAGTATGTTATTAAACAGTAAACAGTTTTATCTGCGGTAGATGTTCGAATACAACAAGAAGTCAGACAATTACGAATGCTGGTTACTCTTCACAGCTTACTGCTTACTTTTCAACATTCCTACTTGCTGCCTCAAATCACTAAAAATTGACTTAACCCCAGGCAGCGGTATAATACCCCCACATGCACTCGTAGCTCAATGGATAGAGCGTCTGACTTCGAATTGGACGGGAGGACTGAACATATTGTTTATAGGGGTAAAATCCGTCCATCCTCTCGATGGAGCAAACCAAAAACAATCTATCGAGAGCACAAATTCCATCCTTTCCATCCCAATTGCACCGGCATTGCACCAGGCTTGAATTCCAACAACCACCTGAAAAGGCGGCTTGATTTATAAAGGACCCCATCCGGGATAATGCGGTCGGGTTATTGAAATCCTTTCCATGGATTGCTGGGTAAACCTTCAAAACTTATTCTGGTTCATGAAGATCACTCATTCACCTCTCATGGTTGAAGAGTTGAGCAATTCCCTTAGTTTTATGTTGGTAATTTCCATTGTTTTGTCATCCGTAGTGGGGTATTTTTCCAGGCATAGATCCCCAACTAAGCCAATCGTCTATTCTCCTCTATCATTATGGTACTAATGTTAAAAATGACAACAACATCAAGGCTTTTATGTTCTTATTATCATAAGGTCTCACATTCACAGTAACGACCTCTGATATAATTATTCCACACCCCACTGGATCTCTAAGACTTATTCAGCCGCAATTAGCAGAAGAAATTATTGCTCTAGTATTGTGGAGTTTGTGACTTCGGTAAATTTTCTCGATCCTATCGCCTTTTTGGTAGTATAAAGCCACTACTCTAAAAACCATTCTAGCAATTGTATGGGAGGTACTGTGAAAACCGTTGTTTCCGGTGCTTTAGGAGAATGCGTCCATGTAGCCGGCGTATCCAACTTCCTTCGCCTGGCCGAAGCTGCTGGCTGGCGGACAATCTTCCTCGGCCCAGCAGTATCGATTGAAGAGCTATTGGAAGTAGCCCATCGTGAAAAAGCTGACCTGGTTGGCGTGTCATACCGGCTGACTCCAGAGAACGGGGAACGATTGCTGGCAGAGTTCGCTGAGGCCGCCGATGAATTACACGCTCGGGGGGTACGCTTCGCGTTTGGCGGTACACCTCCGATTGTCAAACTGGCCCGTAAACTGAATTTTTTCGAAGCCTGTTTTGATGGTGCCGAAGCTCCTGAGCAGGTGATGGTCTACCTGCGCGGCGGAAAAGTCGAGGGACAAACTGAAGTCGATTACCCACAGACAACTATCGAGCGTATCCAGTGGAAATCGCCCTTCCCTCTGATCCGACATCACTTCGGTCTGCCCACTATGAAAGCCACCTTAGAAGGCATCCAGTCAATCGCTGAAGCTGGAGTGCTGGATGTGATCTCCCTGGGGATTGACCAGGAGGCGCAGGAAAATTTCTTCCATCCTGAACGACAGGATCCGCGCCGCAAGGGCGCCGGAGGAGTGCCTGTACGGAGCAAGGAAGATTATAACTCCCTCTATGCAGCCAGCCGCCAGGGTAATTTTCCACTGATGCGTACCTACACAGGCACAGATGACTTCATTCGCCTAGCGGAAATGTACGTGGAGACCGTTCACAACACCTGGGCTGCGATTCCCCTTTTCTGGTTCAACCTTATGGATGGACGCGGCCCCTGGGATTTAGAAGGTTCGATCCGAGAACACCAGCAGTTGATGACCTGGTACGGGGAACGGGATATCCCGGTAGAACTCAACGAACCCCATCATTGGGGCATGCGGGATGCGCCAGACGTGGTATATGTGGTCTCTGCCTACCTAGCTGCGTACAACGCCCGCGCACACGGTGTGCATAATTACATCGCCCAGATGATGTTCAACAGTCCTGCAGGGCATTCGGACGCGATGGATCTCGCCAAGATGCTGGCTTTGCTTGAGATGATCTCTGACTTGGAAGGATCAGACTTTCGCATCTGGCGGCAGACCCGCACCGGACTGCTTAGCTATCCGGTCGATAAAGACTTGGCCCGGGGGCATTTGGCTGCCAGTGTGTATCTACAAATGGCCCTCATGCCCCATATTGTGCACGTGGTCGGGTACACTGAGGCCGATCATGCTGCCACCGAAGCTGAGGTGATCGAATCTTGTAAACTGGCTAGCCAAGCAATCGAAAACGCTCTACACGGTCAACCTGATATGTCTCAAGACTTTGCTGTGCAGGCTCGCAAGAAGGAATTGATTCAGGAAGCCAGAATTAATTTAGATGCCATCCGCTCCCTCTCCCCTGCCAGCATCTCCGATCCGCTGGTAGATGCGGCTGTGCTCGCTAAAGCAGTCACCAGTGGAATCCTGGACGCACCTCAATTAAATAATAATCGTTATGCGCGAGGTGAAGTCATCACGCGCTTAGATAACCGCGGGGCCTGTGTGTCAATAAATCCAGATAACGGCCAACAGTTTACCGAGAAGGAGCGTTTGAAGGTTTTTAAATCTAAGTGAATTTAGATAGGAATTTAATAGATGAAGATAAAAAAGTTTATATATTCTGTGGTAGGGGCAGGTAATGGAGGTAGGGCAATGGCTGCCCACCTCTCTTTGATGGGCTTCAAGGTAAGTCTTTACAATCGTACACCAAAAAATGTTGAAGCGATCAAGGAGCGCGGCGGAATTACGCTAGAAAGTCAGGAATCTGGTCCCAAAGGGTTTGGAAAATTGACCAAGGTGACTTCAAATATGCAAGAAGCCCTTCAGGATAGCAATATAATCATGGTCGTCGTGCCAGCGTACGCGCATGTCGATATCGCCAAGAAAGTTGCTCCACACTTAGTTGATGGTCAAATCGTGATCCTGAATCCTGGGCGCACCCTGGGAGCATTGGAGTTTCTTCAAATTTTACGTGGTCAAGGCTGCGAGGCTGATGTCATCGTCGCTGAAACCCAAACTTTCATTTACGCCTCACGCTCGATAGACCTGGCTCAGGCGCGCATCTTCCGCATCAAAGATGCCGTACCTCTGGCTGCTCTGCCGTCATCAGATACTGCCAAAGTGCTGGAAGCCATCAGCCCGGCTTTCCCTCAATTCATTGATGGGGCCAATGTGCTGCAAACCGGATTGAACAACATTGGCGGCATCTTTCATCCCACTATCAGCTTGCTTAACGCTGGTTGGATTGAGTCTACTGGAGGAGATTTCCAGTTCTATTTGGATGGTGTTACGCCAACCATAGCACTGATCATGGAAGCCATCGACCGGGAGCGTGTCAATGTGGCTTCTGTCCTGGGGGTGCAGGCGATCACGGCGCTCGAATGGCTCAAAATGGCCTACAATACCACTGGTGAGAACCTGTATAAAGCTATTCGCAACCAACAGGGATACCGTGGGATCAACGCGCCACAAACTCTAGACCATCGTTATATCCACGAAGATATCCCGATGAGCCTGGTTCCCGTTGCCTCAATGGGCCACCGCTTTGGCGTTTCGGTACGTGCGATGGACAGCCTCATCCGCATGGCTATCATCGCCAACCGAACCGATTACTGGCGGTTTGGCCGGACGCTTGAGAATCTTGGAATTGAACACCTCAGCGCGAAAGAATTGCTGAGTTTAGTTAATGGTGGTATTGATGAAAAAGAACAGCTCAAGTAGTTGAAGCATAAACTAGAAAAAGAAGAGAAAAAAATATTAGAAAATTTATTATTCATTAATTAATAATGAATCTAAACTTAGCATCCAAGACCATAGCTCAATGGATAGAACCCTTCGATGCCTCATCGTCTTCACCCTCTTCCTCGTATTTACTCGGATTCGGATTCCGCTCATAGTATTCAGGACAGGCGGCTGACTGTTTGTTAGTGGCCAAAGTAAACAATTGACTTTTTAACAATTTTCTTTAAGAATTCAGTTGACTTGCTGTCAATGGCACCAAGAATCCAACTGATTTGATGTCAGACGCCACCTGAAAAAGGCCCCTGTTTTCCGGCATTTAGAGGGTTAATCTAAGCGATTTTTAGCTATATTGGCATCAATTCCCTAATATCTGGCTTATTCTTGCTTTGGTTGCACCGAAATTGCACCAGGAAGCCAATAAAGACCCAAATTAGCAGCTCAATCCTATATAATAAATAGGAGCATATATCAGGCACTGATTCCTGATTATTGCCCAATATTGACATATTCAGGAAAGAATTCCGTATACCAAGTCTGTTGTGGCCTGACATAATCTATCTTCTCCTCTTGGAACTCCAGTAATAACGCTTGACGTTATTACCGCAATGCGTTATTATATATCCAATGATTAAGAACTTTTCGGACACTGAGGCTGAGAAGGTATTTCTCCGGGAATTTTCTCGTAAGCTTCCACCGGACATCCAGCGTAATGCTCGTCGCAAACTCGAACTCCTCAATGTTGCTAAAGTTCTTAATGATTTACGGATCCCACCTGGAAATCGTCTGGAAAAATTAGTTGGTGATCGTGATGGACAGCACAGCATCCGGGTTAACCAACGTTGGCGTATCTGCTTTGTTTGGGGAAAAGGTGATGCGTACAATGTTGAAATCGTCGATTACCACAGGGAGTAAATTATGATAAAAGATAAACTTGACCCAATTCATCCTGGAGAAATCCTTCTGGAGGAGTTCTTAAATCCTATGGGGATCAGCCAGTATCGTCTTGCTAAGGACATTAGCGTTCCTCCTCGTCGAATTAACGAGATAGTCCATGGTAAACGTGGCGTGTCCGCCGATACCGCATTGCGCCTGGAAAGATATTTCGGTTTGTCTGAAGGATTTTGGCTCAGATTGCAAGCTCGATATGATTTAGAGGTCGAAAAAGATCGTCTCGGCGAACGTCTTGAGAAGGAAGTACGTATCTATTCTCCTGCGAGCTAACCCCACTCCACTCGACAGCCAGTTAAGGCGGAGTACCGGGGTCAGAGGACAGAATAGGAAAAGCCCGGTATCTGATGAGCTCATCCGTTATTCTTCACCGAAAACCCTTCTTATGAAAATTGTAGCCATCAGCGACACCCACGGCCTGCACAGATCAATTGAGATCCCCGGCGGAGACCTCTTAATTCACGCCGGTGACCTGACCCACCACGGGACTCTGGATGATGTGCGGGAATTTAACGATTTTCTGGGAACACTTCCCCACCCTCACAAGATCGTCATCGCCGGAAACCACGATTTCTGTTTTGAGAGCGACCGGAAGACCTGTGATGAGATCCTGACCAACTGCATCTATCTCCAGGATCAAGAAGTCACTATCGATGGAGTGAAATTCTACGGCAGTCCCTGGCAGCCCTGGTTCTACGATTGGGCTTTTAATCTGGAGCGAGGACCCGAGATCCGGGCCAAGTGGGATCAGATCCCGGAAGGTACGGATGTGCTGATCACCCACGGTCCACCTTTTGGTATTGGAGATCTGACAGCACGCGGCGATCAAGCCGGCTGCCAGGATCTTCTGGAAATGGTAGAGGGAATCAAACCGAAAGTTCATATCTTCGGGCATATTCATGAAGGGTACGGGGTCACTTCCAATGGTGTCACCACCTTCATCAACGCCAGCAGCTGCGACCATCTTTATCAACCTGTGAATCCGCCGGTGGTCTATGAGTATAATGAGTAGCAAAACAAAATGATATTGGGCATTGCTAATGGTACTATAATGTGATACTATGAGCATAAGCAAAAAACACACCAAAATCCTGGAGGCGATATTTTCGGATCCAATCCGGGCAAACATTCACTGGAATGATATAGAAAGGTTGTTCATTGCTTTAGGAGCGGAGTGTTCCGAGGGTCGTGGATCACGATTGAGAGTGGCCTTAAATGATGTACGGGCTGTTTTCCACCGGCCCCACCCCCAAAAAGAGGCTTCCAAGCCCACTGTAAAATCAGTAAGAAGATTTTTAGAAGAGTCTGGAGTATGGCAATGATTGAATATAAAGGTTATCTAGCCAAAATTGATGTTGATGAAGATGCGAGATTATTTCACGGTGAGGTAGTTAATCTTCGTGACGTAATTACATTCGAGGCAGACTGCATGGATGATCTGCTGCAAGCTTTCCACGATTCCGTTGATGATTATCTGGAATTTTGCGAAGAGAGAGGTGAAGATCCTGAAAAACCCTTCTCAGGTAAGTTTCTTCTGCGGTTGGATAAAGAGCTTCATCGAAAAATTTATCTTAGAGCTAAACTAGAGGACAAGAGTATCAATTCCTGGGTGTCAGACGCACTGAGTTCGGTTGTCACAGAAGTAACAGAACACACAATGCCATAACTGCTGATCGCCTACATTATCCAAATTATTTCTCACTAATAAAATCGCCTCATAAATTATCTTTTCAGAATAACTCTTTTACGGCAGGATGGAATTCCAAAATCCTTCCCCATAGTTTTGGATATTTATGAGTGCAAATATGAAAACCTGGTTTACTGCGGAACTGGGCCAAACGCATCAGAAAAAAGGCATGGCAGCCGAACAGCAACGAGCCGTTACATAAGGAAGGAGAGTTGTTATGCAAAAAACAAAATTAACCGTACGCATCCCTCAAGAAGTGCTCGATAACTTCAGGCAGTATGCAAAAGAGAAAAACACGACTATGACCTCCCTCATTGAGGCCTATCTTCGGCGTGTTCCCCATCAGGATTTGCCCGCCGATGCGCCTATTACCCGTCGGTTAAGCGGCATATTATCCCAGCAAGTTAACATCGAAGATTATAAAGAACACCTGGTTGAGAAATATGGCAGCTAAACCCATTGTTTTTATTACAGTAACATTGAAGAAAATGCTGTCCGCCCTGCAATGCAAAGCGGAGTGTTTGCTCACGCGGGACATCTCCGATTACCAACCTCCCCTCATCCCGGTTCAGAAACCAGTGGATTTCTTGGCTGCATTATAGAGCGGCCTGGTCTATTCATCAGCGAGTCTATTCATTCATCTGATCTTTTATTGGCGACCCTGCCAATTCTCCTGACTGTTTATCAGCCGCCCTCTTTAAAATACCCTTGCATAACCCCTCTTAGAGGACAATTCTAAGCGTTTTTTGTCTAAGATGCTGACAAATCCCTGCCAACTTATCGTTTCTCTCTTTAATTGCACCAAAACTGCACCAGGAAGCGAAAAAGATACAAATTAGCAACTCAATCATATATAATAAATAGAGTCGGAAATAAGAATTTGTTTCAGAATTATTGCCCAATATTGACATATTCAGGAATGGGTCCCCACACCAAACAGGTATGAACAAATGGAATAACAATGAAACTACTTTATGGTTTGATAAACTCATTTGATCCAGAAAACCCTTATTTTCGCCCAACTGAGATATTTAATGAGAGCTGGTTAATCAAGCTTGTTCTCCACCAATCCTCAACAATTAATTGCCAAGATTCCTTAATTAGCTTCCTGCCAAAAAGCACCTGGTTTTCTGAAGGGTTATTACCAACGGCTTTCAAAGCCAGGTATCGAGGTGATGAGCTTAGTGAATCAAGGACGAATGCCGATGGTGTAATTGTCCAAATAAGTGTCGGGGAAAAGCATAAAGCTGATCTAGAATTAAACCCAAATGCTACCCAGTTTACTGTTGTAGAGGCCAAAGTTGGTTCTCCTCTTTCTGCTGGTGTAAGCAAAGCCAAGTATTTTGACCAGGCTGCCAGAAATGTCGCCTGTATGGCTGAAGTTTTAGCTCAATCAAATATCAATCCTTCTTCCGTTGATAGGTTAAGCTTTATTGTCCTCGCTCCTCAGTACTCAATAGATAAGGATGCGTTTGCTGAGGAGTTGGAAAAGAAGTCAATTCGATCAAAAGTGAAAAAGCGTGTTGATGCCTATAATGGGGATTTAGATGATTGGTTTGGCTATCATTTTGAGCCCACGTTAGCAAATATTGATATCCACTCTTTGAGTTGGGAAACCGCCATCAAGTGGATAAGCGATCACAATCAAGATATCGGAAATGATTTGACCTATTTTTATGAATTATGTTTGAAGTATAAATAGTCCATTTTTCATAACCCCCGCTCCAGCGGACGCTTAGGATCGCGCCGCTTAGATCTTCAGTTAGACTGCTACTGCTAGAATACTACTGAGATTTTGAAAGTAATGAGGAATATCATTATGAAATTCGATTTAAGAATAATATACGATCGCATCAATGTTTTCGTTGATTATTTCATCGCGAATATTACATCGGACCCTGACAGAAATCTTCGTTCTCTACATTCGAAGTGTCAAACTTTTATTGACGCTGAAGAAAAGCTGTTTCTTATTCTTCTTACCACTCATTTTGACTCAGTTCACTTAGCCATTGATTTCCATCACAAGTGTAATTGGAACGAAATCCAGCAAGCCAGCGAAGAGTATATCTGGAAAATTTGTAAAGAATATATTCTTGGCAGAGAGTTCACTGGAAACAATTTGATTGGCGACCATAGGCGATATTTCCGATGTTTGCCTAAAGACAAAAAAGTCGAGTACAGTGCAAAGATATTGGTATCTTACAAGCAGGTTATAGAAAGATATGGTTCACAGGTAGCATTTTTTGAGATTGGTAATAAAAAAGTTGTGTTTGATGTACTTTATAAGAAAATGAAAAAGATAGCCAATTTTCATCCAAGACTACCTCGTTTTGACCATTTGGAACGATTATCGCGACTTCATCAGTTTTATGTAGTGCCGGATAGATTTTATGCGGAAGATTCCACAGGTCCGTTGTATGGTGTGATCTGTATATTGTTTGGAGCAAGGCTTAGCAAAGATAGCGGAGTCACAAGGCGATATTTAGTAAAGACTTTTCCTTACATATGGAACGAACAAATCGGCGGAAAATTTGCAATTCCAGATAATTCTGATTTTGAACAAGTTATGAAAAGTGTGGAACATTGGGTTGTAAATCAGGTTAGAAATTGGGAATCTTTGCCGTCAAAAAGACGATATGATAAAGCATTTATTTTTGATATAGAATCGTGTTTGTGTAACTGGCAAAAAGGGAAGTGTTTAGATGGTTTTAGATGATGTTACAAGATTGATTGAAAATAGAGTCTTTTCGGCTTCAATAAAAAACAGCTTACTTTTTAATCAATACAACGATGAGAATCTGGAAATAGATTTGCCGGGCGCTAGTGAGACTAGACAAGAAAATCTTCGGGGTTATTTGCGGACTTTTTCGGAGCGTCCTTCTTTATTGGTTATCGGTGAAGCACCGGGATGGCGTGGCTGCCGATTTTCAGGCGTTCCATTTACTAGCGAGTTTCAATTGTGCGAAGGAAAACTCCCTTTTTCAGGAAATCAATCAAGTACCAGCAAATCACCGTTTAAAGAGAATACAGCCACAATTTTCTGGAAATATATGCAGAGTTATCACCCGCATTTCTTTGCTTGGAACTGTATCCCTTTTCACCCGCATGATTCCGGAAATGTCCTTTCTAACCGCACACCATCAAATCGAGAGGTTGCCAAATATCTGATATTGCTTTCAGAATTATTACTACTTATGCAGCCTATCCAGATTGTTGCCGTTGGGAGAAGTGCGGAACGTGCTTTGATGAATATTGATATTCCCTGTATTTATGTCCGTCATCCATCACACGGCGGTGCAAATGAATTTAAAGCAGAAATGGAAAAGATTTTTGTGGATTACTGACGACATCTGTATTGCATGGCAAGATAAGCAGGCTGGCCCAGCATTATCGCAGACCGCGATACCGCCCGAGGGTAAGCAGAGCGATTTTTCTAGATTAGTTTCGAGCAAAGGTTGTTCCTGGTTCACACCGCCCGACTGGTTATGCTCACGTTATCCAGACACCAAGAAAATTTCTCCATGAAAATCGTAGCCATCAGCGACACCCACGGCCAGCATTGGTCACTGAAAATTCCAAGCGGAGATGTCCTGGTCCACGCTGGCGACTTGACCCGGCACGGGACTCTGGATGACGTGCGGGAGTTCAACGACTTTCTGGGGTCACTGCCCCACCCCCACAAAATCGTCATTGCCGGCAACCATGATTTCTGCTTTGAGAGTAACAGAGAAGCTTGTGAGAAAATCCTGATCAATTGCATCTACCTGCAAGACCAGGAATTGACCATAGATGGCGTGAGATTTTACGGCAGTCCCTGGCAGCCCTGGTTCTACGATTGGGCTTTTAACCTGGAACGGGGAGCCGAGATCCGGGCTAAGTGGGATCTGATCCCGGGAGGGACAGATGTCCTGATCACCCACGGTCCGCCTTACGGAATCGGAGACCTGACAGTACGCGGTGATAATGCCGGCTGTCAGGATTTGCTGGAGGCGGTGGAGAGGATCAAACCTGAAGTTCATATCTTTGGGCATATTCATGAAGGATATGGGATTACTTCAAATGGGGCAACCACCTTCATCAATGCCAGCAGCTGTGATCAGCTGTATCAGCCTGTGAATATGCCGGTGGTCTATGAGCTTGATATCTAAGAAGGTGTTTGAGTACGGAAATGATGGAATATAAAGGCTATTTAGCAAAAATCGATGGTGATGAAAATGCAGGATTATTTCACGGTGAGGTTATCAATCTTCGTGATGTAATTACATTCGAGGCAGATTGCAAAGACGATCTCCTGCAAGCTTTCTACGACTCCGTTGATTATTATTTAGAATATTGCGCTGAGAGAGGAGAAGATCCTGAAAAACCGCCTTCAAGAGAATTACCCGCGCGCTTAGATACAGAGGAAAACTCTCAAATTATCAATAAAATGAATATTATGTACCTGTAAATTGACTGAAAAAACCTCTGGGGTATAATAACTTCACCATGCACCCGTAGCTCAATGGATAGAGCGTCTGACTTCGAATTGTGAGGGATGTGTGTCCATCCTGTGTCTGGGGGAAAACTACGTCCATCCTCTCTATTGAGTTGACAACAATCTGTCCATTGTGAGCATAAAATCTATCCTTTCCATCCCAATTGCACCAGCGTTGCACCAGAAATAACAATTAATTCAAACGGATTGGCGACTCGATATCAAAAAAATCCGCGATGTCTCCCTACTCTATTCAACCAAGATATCTATGATCAGTTTTTGCAATTATCAGGTCGGGGGTTGTCTACTGTGTCCACGGGCGGAAATAGCGTCTATTGTGTCTAAAATAGTGGGGAAAAACAGTCCATTTTATCCATTATTTCCATAGTGTCCTACCTATTTGCAACCGAACTACACCCAAAAGTGGAGTTTTCAACCTGAAAAGGTAATTCGATTCTAATTGTCTGCACAGACCGTTTTTATTACTGCTCATCCAGGACACTTGATACTGAAATCAAGTTTTTTTAAGTCTACTTTGATTAAAGAAATACTTCATGCATACACTTATAAAGAAAAAAGACACAGGACGGTATGCTATGCTATACTTTTCTGTGTATAAAACCATTATTTATAGGGTTATCTCCTAAATCAACCCCTTGGGAAATTCGAAAGAATGAATGAACTTACTTTTTTGTATCTCAGCCGGAAGGATGTTGAATCAGTCAATCTTAATATGACTGAGATCATCGATGAACTCGAGGACATGTTCTGGGAGAAGGGAGAAGGTCGGGTGGAGATGCCACCAAAACTAGGGATTTACCCAGTTATGGACGCCTTTATCCATGCCATGCCGGCCTACATTCCAAAATTCCAGTCCGCCGGATTGAAATGGATATCCGCCTATCCAAGAAATCAAGAGAAAGGCCTGCCCTACATCAGTGGGCTGATCATTCTCAATGAGCCCGAGACAGGTATTCCTGTCGCTGTCATGGATGCCACCTGGATCACCGCCAAGAGAACCGGCGCAGCCACAGCCGTCGCCGCCAAATATCTTGCTAGGAAAGACAGTTCAACGGTGGGAATATTGGCTTGCGGGGTGCAGGGAAGGAGCAACCTGGAAGCCCTATCCTGCCTGTTTGAGATCGAACGGGTCCACGCCTATGATATCTCCCCTGCAGCCGCCAAGAGTTTTGCCGCAGAGATGGAAAACAGGATTCCAGGGGAAATCAAAATCGTTGACAATCCCTGGGAGGCTGTGTCTGGGTTAGACCTGGTTGTCACCAGCGGCCCGATCCGGAAAAACCCGAACCCAGTAATCGAGTCCGGCTGGCTCTCAGAGGGTTCTTTTGCCAGCCTGGTGGATTTCGATTCGTACTGGCAGGGAGCCGCACTAAGAGATGCTGACAAGTTTGCCACCGACGATTTGGCACTACTGGAAACATATCGGCAAACGGGATACTTCCATGATACTCCGGTTCCCTATGCTGATTTAGGCCAAATAGTTATAGGGAAAGCCCCTGGGAGGGAGCACGACCAGGAACGCACGATCACCATGAATCTTGGTTTGGCGCTGGCAGATGTGGCTGCAGCCAAATTAGTCCTTGCTGAGGCGATCAAACAAGGTGTGGGGACAAAGCTCCCGCTCTAACTTTATGAATGCAGCTCCAATCAGCGCAACCAGTTGATTTCTCCACCATTGTCTCGCTTAACACCTATTATCAATCACAGTGGTTCTTCAATTTAGTAGTTGAGTTTCATGTCAAATATCTAAAAAACAATGAGTATCTTTGGTAGGATTCAATGGAGGTAACAGACGGGTTTTTTGCATCCCCCATTGCAGGTGTTAAAAGAAGCAACAAATCAACTCCACAGCATTATGGCAGTCATAGTAGCTACTTCTACCTGAATTGCTACCATCGAGGATTTCGATATAAAGATCTCAGCTGTCATTGCGAGCAGGATGGCTGAGCTGCTTTAGTCACCCCCTCGTAGGCATTTCGCGAGTTCCATTATCCCCTGTTCAATCTGGGGGGCGTCGTAATAGCTGATGCTCAAGCGCATATATTCCTGCAAACCCATTTGACTCGAAAAAAGCTCGCCTGGACGGAAGTCAATCTTTGATTTCCAGGCCCTAGCCCTCATCTTGCTGACATCCATACCTGGAAACCGCACCCAGAAGTAATATCCACCATGAGGTGCGGTATATTCGGCTTCCGGCAAGTATAGTCCTAGTGCTTTATCCATAGCAGCTAATCGATGTTGATAGATTCCCTTCAATCTGGCAATATTATCCGCCAGATCACCCGCCTGGATCAGATAATAAGCGATTGCGCTGGTAAAGGGATTCATACCGCCCCCGCTGCCCAGCAGCCCGGATCGAACCAGACGGCTGAGTACCTCTGGATGGGTCTGTATCCAACCCAACCGCAAACCAGGCGCGAGTATTTTCGAGAATGAGTTGATCGAGATCACCTGTTCAACCTGACTGGAGAAGACAGCCATAGGTTCTGGCGGTTCATGATCGTAAGCGAGAAATTGATAGACTTCATCAGCAATGATGAGGATATCTTCCTGCTGGGCTAGATTTACCAGACGGTCCCTCCGGTCCTGCGATAGGGTCACACTTGCAGGGTTATGGAATGTTGGGATCGTATACACGAATTTAGGCATTTCTCGGGATAGTTTTTTTTCCACCTCATCAATATCCAGGCCATCCTGGTCCACGGAGATGGTTTCAACCTGCAATTTATGATCAGCAAAGATGCTCCGGGCCAGGAAATAGGTTGGTTCTTCGACAAAGATCAGATCGCCGGGTTTTGTGTACAAAGTGCAGAGCATATCCAGGGCTGCCGATGCCCCATTTGTCACTAACAATGCGTCTGAATTAACTTGAAGCTGCAAGTATGCGGAAAGGAATTCTGCCAGAGCAGTCAGGAAATAACCAATGCCGTGTTCAGCGCCATACTGAAGTGTACGTCGGTCGCCGGAAGAGAAATATAGCTCGCTTGCCCGTTGGAGCATCTCGATAGGCAATAGGTCAAGGCTGGGGTTGCCTGATCCCAGGTCAATATAACCAAGGGGAACATCGGTTTGGACGATAGGTAAAATCATATATAAAGTATAACTGATACCGTGCCGAACCTGACAAGACATTTTTTTTGTCCATGAGAAGACAATCATCCAGAAAAAAATCTCTTGGCCTCTTATAAATATAATGCTTCAACTAGTCCTAACATTCTGTCAGTTGTAATAAGATTTGTTCTGATTTGATGTCAGACGAGAAGGAGTTTTTCCTTTACATCGGGGGCTATTATGGCCATCGTTGTTCACACAAACATTAATTAACTATTTTGAGGTATAGATTCCATCGGGATCTAACTCTTTTCGAATAATACGCAGCTCATCATCAGAAGGCAGCAGTGTTGTCTGCAAATCAGCAGCCACTTTGAGCGGCCAAGCAACTTCGCTTTTTATCTCGTCCACAGTGAAACCTGGGTGAATCGAATACAGAGTCATTTCGCCATTTCTGAACTCAAAAACGGCTTGATTGGTGATGACTAACTGCGGACCGGATCCTGGCATACCAAGTTTAACGCGCTCCCCTGGCATGTGAGAGACATGACCAGGGGAAGTTATGAAATGCAGCTTTTCAACAAATGATCGTTTGCTCAAGGGCATGATAATATAAATTTTCCTAGCATGGATTGCTATTTCACAAGCTCCACCGCTCCCTGGGAGGCGCACTTTCGGATTCTGATAATCGCCAATCACGGTTGAATTCAGGTTGCCACAACGATCAATTTGCGCCGCTCCTAAAAAGGCGGTTTCAATCCTGCCGCCTTGCAAGTAATTCATGAACAAATCCGCCATTCCAACAACAGAAGTCGCGCAGCTGACCAAGGTCGGGTCGCCGATAGAAAGAGGTAATCGGGCTGGACGAGCACTAAAGACACCCGATTCATAAACCAATTCCAGGTCGGGAGAAACCGTCCGTTGGGCAAGATTACAAGCGATATTGGGCAAACCAACACCAACGAAGACAACTCTCTCGCCTTCCAAAGCGCGGGCGGCGGTGGCAATCATCATTTCAGAAGGTGTGTATGCAAACATCCTATCCATAGGTTCCATAATTAACTGGCTGAGAGGGTGCACTCCCTGGAGCAAGCCGATCCCAGATATTTGGTTCCTCAGCCTGCAGCCTGGCAAGATATCCTTCCCAATTATCAACTCCAAAGACCCATTCTGCCAGCCACGCTTCAGTAGCGGCTTGATCTCTTGATACTTTTTCCCAGGCAAGATACCGTTTGTTATCTCGATCGTAATAACCTTGCACATAAGAAGGGTGCGCACCATAAGGTTGATGCACAACCGAATCGACAACGATGTGCGGGATCAAGGTGCGGTTGGGATCGCTTCGGATGACATCTTCCAACACGATCTCTTCCACGACAACAATCACATGTTTGGCCGCAAAAGCAACTTCTTTCTGCATCCCGATTAACCCCCACAATTGTGTATTGCCTTGCCGATCGCAGCGCTGCGCGTGAACGATGGCAACATCAGGATTAAGAGCTGGTACAACAGCAACTCGATCTTTACCATATGGATTGTCAACAAAACAAATATTTGGATTAACCTCTGCTAAGTCAGCTCCAAGATAACTTTTTAGGGGGAAGAAAGGCAGACCGGCAGCGCCTGCCATATAACGGCCAACCATGCCAAAGTGGGAGTACTCTTCTATTTCAATTTTATTGGGGATGCCGTTTTCTATCGCTCGACGAATGCAATGCAGTGAACCAACACCTGGATTGCCAAGATAACTGAAAACCATTTTCTTAACGCAGCCAGCCGCTACCATCTGGTCATAAATAAGGTCGGGTGTCATACGGCAGATGGTGAGCCCTTCCAGCTTTTGACGCAAGATTTCATGTGCCGCGGCAAAACAAATGAAGGCGGTGAATCCTTCAATGGCTATGGTATCTCCATTGTGAACATACTTCGCAATAGCGTCGGACATCGTATTGAGTTTCACAAAGTTCTCCCGCTAGCTCAGTCCCCAATAACACGGCTTGTATAAAGGTTTTTCTATGTACCTCGGGGTGCTTTTTTAGTTAACAATCTCGCTTAAGCCAAGTTCGGCTAATTTCTCCGGTGTGGGGATACCGTTCTTGTCCCAACCCTGCAATTGATAGAATTCTGGCAGCATTTCATCGAGTTTTACCACATAACCTTTTGCTGGGCCAGAAGGTAGGGGTTCGTGTAACATGCGGGGAGGCAAAGTATCATCTTTACCTGTAAAACCAGCTCGAATTAAGAACATACGCTCCAGGTTGAAGACGCGATCCGCTGCTTGTAGCATACTCTCGGGAGTGTAA
This sequence comes from Chloroflexota bacterium, assembly GCA_030608465.1. Taxonomy (GTDB): domain Bacteria; phylum Chloroflexota; class Anaerolineae; order Anaerolineales; family UBA11858; genus B10-G9. Next base: position 9,835 of record JAUWEC010000004.1, on the reverse strand, counting down.
TTGGCACCTGTGGTCAAATTCATTAACTTTGTCAGGCGAGTGGGCCAGAGATTAATATCCGCATCAAAGACATAACGCAAAGCCAAGAAAACGCACAAGCCGGTGGCATCAATATTGACAAAGGCATTGCCAAAACGTTTAAGCAGCGCAGGTTTGCCCTCGGTAACCAATGGGTCAATTTTCTCAGGAACACCGAAAACCTCAACATAGGCTGTATCGCCAGCCATGTGAGATGCGCCCACGCTAGCCGTGGCATATAATAATCCCATGCCTTGTGAACCGCGCGGATCATACCCGGGGAATTCCATCTTGCGGGCTGTGACAGCAATTTCGGGATGCCCATATTTCTCGGCCAGCCGATAGCTGCCCTCTGCTAAAATATCACCAAATCCATCACGGTAAGCTATTTTTTCAAGGAGCTCAATCAGCATGTCAGCATCACCAAAACGCAGCGGTTTGCCGATATCGTCCTCAGGGATATAGCTCCTCTCATACATTTCCATCGCTGCGGCTACTGTCATTCCTGCTGTGATTGTATCCAAGCCAAGTTCATTACAGACATAGTTTGCCTTCGTTATAGCAGCCAGATTATCAATCCCGCAAGCGCTGCCTAATGAAGATATGGATTCGTATTCTGGGCCTTCACCTTTACCATCATACCGTGATCCTTCAGCAACTTCTGTTAATCGGCCGCAGGCAATCGGGCAGCGGTAACAAGGCTTTGGACGAATGAGGTATTTTTCTTTCAGCGTAAGTCCATCGATAGTATCAACACCTTCAAATTGGCCGCTTTGAAAATTGCGCGTCGGCAATATACCCAGTTCGTTGGTCACCTGGGGCACATAGGCTGTACCATATTCACGCAATGCAGATCCAGCCTTCACAGCTACGCCAACTTCTTTAGCAATTTCAATGCTAAGCTTTTGCATGGCATCGGCATCATACATCAGTGGATTTTTGCGACCGTGCACAACAACAGCCTTAAGGTTTTTACTACCCATCACTGCCCCCACTCCCGACCGAGCAGCAGCCCGGTGTTTATCATTCATGATAGCAGCCATTAAGACTAGATTTTCTCCTGCAGGACCGATGCAGGCCACTTTCGCATTGGGATCGGTTTCCGCAAGAAGAATGTCTGTTGTTTGATGCACATCCTGCCCCCAAAGATGTTCTGCTGAACGGATTTCAACCTGGTCTTCGTTGACCCACAGATAGACTGGCTTGGAGGATTTGCCAGTAAAGATAAAAAGGTCGAATCCTGTACGCTTCATCCAGGTAGGGAATTCGCCTCCAGAATTGGAATTAGAGAGCGCACCGGTAAGCGGCGATTTTGCCACGACCATATAACGATTTCCCGTAGGGGCGGGTGTCCCCGTCAACGGACCGGTAGCGAAGATGAGTATATTTTCCGGCGAAAGAGGATCTGCGCTAGGATCCATCCCTTCGTAGAGATACTTGATCGCCCAGCCGCGTCCGCCAAGATAATCTTTAGCAATACCAGGGTTAACTTCTTCCTGTTCCACTATCTGGTCTGTAAGATTAATTTTTAAAATCTTTCCGTGCCATCCATTCATTCATGAACTCCATGAAAGTAATAAAAACCAAGTGCATCAACCTCCGGCAAGCGCAGGGAACACACATACGACATCGTCATTTTTTAGCTTTTGTTCTGGATCTGTGACTCGCCCATTAAGTAAAACGACATTGGTTTCATCAAACGCTAGATCATACTGCTCAACGATATGACGAACAACACTATGGGTCGGCACCTCAATTTGGCAGGTACACCCTTTTGTGCCTTCTGGCAATTTTTTTCTATACGTGGCTAATAGTTTAACAGATATCTTAATCACAAAAAAATTATCAAAAACACTCAAATTGATTTTAGAAATTATACTACAGGGATCACAATTTTCAGAGTTGTCTTGGGGCGTTAGATCATCTTGTAGAGCCGCTCCTCAAGTAGATAGACCACACGCGGAATCCTCCAATATCTCACCAACGGCATAGACGTGTTCTCAGTCTCTCGCAGGCTAGGACACGCCAAGACAAGCATTACACTGGACATCTACTCCTTTGCAGTTCCTAGATTACAAGACAAAGTGGCAACGCTCATGGATGAAATAACAACGCGAATTACCTTACCCCCGGAGCTGGTTACACACGAATTACCCACAAACGCTGCTTTAATGCCTGAATCAGAAGACAATCTCACTCCAAACTAGCCGTTTTTTTGCCAAATCCCCTCTAAAAAGATTTAATCTTTCCAATCACGGACCGCTAGCTCACTTGGATAGAGCCCTTCGACTCCGCTCAGGACAGGCGTCTGACTTCGAATTGGACACATTTTCTCAAATCTTCTTCCCGCAAAATCAGGACCGAATTATTACTCATAATCTTGTTTCCTCCTACGTGATCGAATCTTCTTGAACAACTCTCTAATAAACGCCAAAAAACGAGTGATTAATCCAAGGGATCATCACTATCGCTTTTTAATACAAACCGTCTATTTTGATTTCGGCGAATCCCCTGCTTCAGCAATCAATACTTCAATTGGTCTGTAATCAATCTCAAAACCAAAATGCTCAGGACCTGCTAATGTTAGACCATAATCAGTCCTGAAATCCTCTATCCCTTTCATTCCGATCACTGCCACTTCATCTCCCTGCTTCAATTCCGCATTATAGATACCTCGGCCGTTCTTGCGATCAACCAGGGAAATAAGATCTGGACTGCAAACCCATGAGTTCCCGTTCAGCCATGTGATCAAATTTTCATTCTTGAACCATACCTTTAGGGTCTGGTCTTGATAAACCCCTGAACCTTTGATATGAACAGTGCCAAAATAGTATCCATCACGATCTTCGGTTTCAAGACCCTCAACCGTACCATTAAACAATCGCCAACCATTTATTACATTCACTACCGCATCGATCGGGTCCCTACCCTTTTTCCTGGAAGCACGCAGGATTTGTCCAATTTCCAAACATTGGCTCAGGGTCCCTGGTACAAGAATTCTTTTCATTTCCTTTGCGATGAGTGGTGTTGTTGCCACTGCAATATCTCCGTATGATGCCACAGCCAACATTTTCGCCATGCGTTCAAGGGAATGTGTATTTACTGCATTTTTTACGAAGATGCTGTTGCCCCAACGGTCCACCCCCGCAAAAAGATTGCTCTGTTTATTGTGCAGGCAATAGGTTGCTTGGGCCTCTTCTGGTACAGCCCGACCGACATAGTCCCCATCAACTACGGGGATTCCAAGATAAGCTCCCACAGCAAGTGGTATCGCGACACTATCTGGTCCCAATTCTGCAGGGACAATACAATTAAAGTCTTGTTCTAGCGATTCGCCTAATTCCTTAACAGCTTTGGTCAAGTACCACTCCTGGGTCTCGACTAAACCAAGATCAGATATTTCACGTAATATCTCTTGAGACATAGGTGCAATCGATCCATGCAGACCGATAGTAACCGTCCAGGTATCATCCTGAATCTGATCTGCTGGTACCCACTCGAGGGATAGTCCCTCACCCATGACTTTCTTCAACTTTGTCATGCCTTCATCAAAACTACCTCCCCCGCCAGTACCCATCCAGAGGGCACCCTCGAGCAGGTCTTCGCAATCTTGAGGCGTTCGTAGAGTATTTTTTCCCATAACAGTCTCCAAATAGTGAGTTCCAAAAGTTAGAAAAACAAGTAAACTTGACAACTAGAGGTATATTATATATTATATATAATATCACTATATTGAACAGGTCTATTTCTAATTTTAAAAATGATTTTAGTAAAGAGAGACCGTTATGGAAAAGCTAGCCCCGGTAACAAAACAACATAAATCTCTAACAGAACTAACTTATCAGATGATCCGGGATAAGATCATTTCGGGTGAGTATCAACCCGGAGACTGGCTTCGGCAAGAACAATTAGCACAACAACTTGAAGTAAGCTATACCCCTATTCGGCAGGCACTGGACTGGCTTGTCGCAGATGGATTAGCCGAACATGTATCCCACAAAGGAGTCCGCCTCACACTAATCAATGAAAAGGAAATTGCAGAGGCTTATTCTCTTCGACTGCTGCTTGACCCGATTCTCGCCCGTGTCGCTGCTGAAAACAGATCTACCGCTGATATCAAACATCTCCAGGATATCCTTGAACAACTGGAAAAGACAACTACCCTTGACGATATGCGAGACCGAAGGAGATTAAACAGGGAGTATCACAAGACGATAAGCGAAAGCGCTGTTTTTAAAACCCTTGAACGGTTATCAGAAATCGTCTGGAATAGATTTCCGGACTGGATGTTCTATGAAGGTTTATATAAAGAACCCGACACTATTACAAAACGGTTTGCCAGAGAAAATAAAGAGCATCGAGAGATACTGGAATCAATCATTAATCAAAACGCACAACTCGCAAAGGATCTTTCCATAGACCACATCAGAGCATTTATGAAAGACGATTTAATGGAAGTATTCAACATTCCGGGCGAAGTTTTGGATGAGATGGAAAAGCAGATGGGGCTTGGACAATTGAAATAAGGTTGAAATTGGCTTATCCAAACCTATCAAATATTAAGGATTTACATATGAGAAAAATCAGGGTAATCATCCCTACGACTATAGAAAGCGAAGTCCCATTAGAGAGAAATACTTTTCAAGAAATTGCAGGAGTTGATACTGAAATATCCGTGGTCTGCCTGGATCACGGTTCTGACTCGATTGAGAATGATTTTGATATCGCCCTAGCCCTACCCGATATATTAAACAAAGTAACCCAAGCTGAACGTGATGGTATCCAAGCTGTGATTAATTACTGCATGACTGATCTTGGTTCACAAGAGGCCAGAAGATTTGCAAATATTCCAGTGATAGGACCGGCAGAAGCATCATTTCATTATGCGGCATTACTAGCCCATAATTTTTCAATCCTTGGTGTTATCCAGAAAGACCTGGTTTTTTACCACAGGTTATTAAAAAAGTACAACCTTCTTGACAGGCTGGCCTCGATACCAATTCTAGATATTCCGGTTCTCGACCTATTAGCCGGGGCTCCCGGAGTACTGGATGCATGTCTTGAATCATCGATACGGGCGATTCAAGAAGATGACGCAGCGGCCATAATTCTCGGGTTTGCCGGGATGCCAAAATCTCTCCATTCACTCCAGGGAAAACTAAAAGAGCTTGGCTACGAAATCCCTGTGATCAACCCAACCTTCACAACATTGAGAATGGCAGAATGCTTAATAGACCTTAATCTATCATACAGCCATTAATTTCAAACAAGATATCAATTATTTGATTTACCAAGAATAAGGAGATTAGATTGAAAATCAGGATTGTAATCCCTACCCAAAGAGATCAGTCCACTCTTGACAATCTCGAACATAATTATTCCCGGGGCGGTTCTAAAAACACTGAAATCAGCTTCTCTTTTATTTCAAACAGCCTGGATTTAAATAGACCTTACCATGAAATAATTCCCCTTCTTCCAGAAGTGATCTACAAGATCAAAGAATCAGAAAGGGAAGGTGTTAACGCAGTTGTTGTCGCCCACTATTTGGATCTTGGAGTAGCTGGAGGGCGGGAATTAGTCTCGATCCCGGTACTCGGTTCCGGACACACAACCTATAGATTAGCTTCTGTTTTATCTCGCCGCATATCAATAATAACTTCTGTTCAATCTCATAAAGGGCCTGTTGAGAATATCCTTTCCGCTGAAAGCGTTTTATCAAAAGTTGTTTCGATTAAAGCAATTGAATTAAATCAGCAAGGCGAGAAATATATTCCTGATCAATGTCCTGAGCCCTTACTTAAACTATCCCGCTCGGTTGTGGAAAGTGATGGATCAAATCTTATCATTCTTGCTTTAAATGGTTATGAAAATTTTTCAAACCAGGTGAACGAGCATTTGGCAAAAAACAAAAATCCGATCCAGGTACTTGACCCATTAAATGTAACAATCAAACATGCTGAAAACCTGGTCAACATGAAATTATCACACAGCAAAATCACATATCCAAAACCCGAAATCAGGGAGATCCTTGGATATGACCACCTGCAATTTAAATAAACCTTCATACACTATTGGAGAACGCAATGAAAGAGCTATATAGATATCAATGGTATCAAAAGATCTATGAAAACACCTCAAAGATTCACGAGGATGCAAAAGAACTTGCTAAGAAAATTGGGCTTGATAAATTAAAGGATGATATCGGTATGTATCCCGGAAGTTCTGCACGACCGGGCAATTTACCCAGTTATGTGCTTGACGAAATTGTAAAAGCCAATCAAAGTGGCAAAATTCCCGGAGTTAGAGGTATTGAAGACCAATTAAGAGAAGTTGTCAAAAGTGTTTACGGTGATGAATATGATGCAGTAGCAGCCAACACTTGTGAAGCTTGTTTGCGCATTGCCTCATCAACCTTGTTTCAACCTCCTACTATGCGCCTGGGTGACGCATACCGGGGAAGAGTAATCATGCCATATGCGGAAGATATTGAATGGCTGGGTGGCTACGGCAGAGCGTTTCCTCCGCGGTACAAAAACCTTCTGGTGGACAGAACAGTATCTGGAGGAGAGCTTGGTGTAGAGGGAAAAAGTTTATTTAACCTTGACATTGTGCATGTCAGATTAAATGGCGCAAAATATGATTGCCATGGCGTCAGATGGAATCCGACTCCCCTGCTCACAAATGTGGATATTGAAAAAAGTGTCGAAACAATAAAAAAAGCTGCCCAAAGGCAGGCGGCGGATCTGGTCGGATTTGCCGCAATTGGATATGACACACCAAGTTATGGCCACGGTGCTCTAGATAAAGATGGAACCCCAATTTTATTAAAACGAATCTCTGAAATAGCAGCTGAATATCAAGTTCCATACATCATTGATACCGGCGGTTCCATTCCTTTCATAGGAGCAGACCCGAGAAGGATGGGATGTGATGTCATCACATACAGTATGGATAAAGCCGGTCGAGCGCCATGTTCCGGCTTAATGATCGGAAAAGATGAAGTCATGTCTCAAATAAGAAAAGGTATGGGTTTGGGCGGACAACGATATGGAGAGACCTCATCTCACGGTAAAGCAGTTTTCACATACAGTGATCCGGGACGAGATACTTTAGTTGGGTTAGTAGCGTATTTAAGAACCTTACGGGATAACCCCCGCCTAATTACTGACCCAATTGATAGATACCATGAAATATTATTAGAGGAATTTGAATATCTGGAACCTGAATGGTTGAAGGAACACCTGCTATTTACCAAAACTTATCAATATGGGGGAACTGAAATTAATTTTGAACGCACCTGGATTGACGGAAAACGAGGTATGCCAATCTATACCCTGGAAGATTTATGGGCCAATACTAATCCTGTGGTTTCTGCCCAGGAAGTAATGGGGGTCGAACCTGCAACAATTTATGCGGGGAAAATGTTCCTTACACCTGGTTTAGGAACATTAGACATGGAGGGAAATTTAATCGAAGAATATGCGCGATTGGCTGCCAAAAGTTTAGTGGGCGCATTAAATATTGTTAATAAATATGCGGGCCTAGAAGCCTGAATTCTTATTTAGATATGGAGCACAACATGGATTTAATTAAAGCAATTCGAGAAAGAAGGAGTATCAGAAAATACAAGGATAAGCCTGTTGATGATAATGCCATAGAGAAAATTATTGATGCGGCTAGGTGGGCTCCGAATGCTGGAAATTATAATTCATGGAGATTTATTATCATCACCTCTTCCGCACAAAAAAAACTGTTATTAAATTTTTGCCCCGGGATAGATGATATGCCTGCGGCATTAATAGTTATTTGCGCAAAACCAAAACAAAAGAAACTAAAAGAAGCGACACGCCTGATGTATATGGCAGACTGCGCAATTGCAGCCCAGAACATTGTTTTAACTGCCTACTCTCTCAATATTGGCAGCTGTATTGTGGTCTCATTTGCCGATAAAGCGCTTAGGGAAATTCTTGAAATTCCTGAAGATGTCCAGCCCTATCTTATGGTTACTTTAGGATACCCTAGAGAAACTCCCGAACCTCCAGCAAGATTACCGATTTCAGAGATAACTTATAGAAATAGTTACGGGAAGGAGTGGGTTAAATGATAGAGAAAGGATCATTGCTGGGCGAAGAGCAATTTTATGATTTGCTTTCGTTCCTGGTATCGAGTGCTTATCTCATGGCTCAAGGTGAAGAGCTTGAGGAATTATATCCATCATTACGGTTGATTGACGCAGCCAAACGTTTATCCAATTTTGCCCTGGATAGCGGGGGATTGGATGATGAAAGTTGGGTAAAAAACTTTTCGAATAAATGTGAAAAAGGGTTGGAATTGATGGAAATCGACAAAGCAGCCTTTACAGAATTTCTTTCGGACTCAACTTTAATGTTAGCAAAAGAAATGAAAAGGAGGGAAGATATTTGAATTGAGACCACTTTAAACACTCCGATCAACCTATCCAAATAACGGGCAACATATGTTCAACTTTGAAAAGAATGGAGATCCTGTCGGTTATGAGTTTTTTACTACGCGAGGATGGAAAGTGATTAAGAAATACAATAATGACAAAAATAATCTGCCCCAGAAGTAAATCACAATACCCGTATCCCTTGAAAGAGTCACTGACTTTTTGCCAGTGGCTCAAACTACCTGACTTGATGTCAGACGCCCCCTGAAAAACACCCCTGATTTCTCCCACTTAGAGGACAAATATAAGCGATTTTTGGCTATATCGATAATTAATTACCTGCGATCTAATCTTTTCTCTCTTCAATTGCACCGAAATTGCACCAGAAGGGTAAAATCGCATCAATTGCGAGCCTATATTTGTCCAAATATTAATCAAAATTAAACTAAAAAACCACGCTATTCTCTAAGTGTGGTTTTTATAAATGTCTGCAAATATTACCTGCAAATTAGATAGTACAAGTTCTTTTCTGTAAATTCAGTCAAATGCATCCATTGTGCAAGTTGTTCTGAACCTTTAAAAACTAAATAAATCTTTCCGGTTTGCCATTCTTCACTTTTCTCTATCAAGAAGGCAGTGATTAGTCTTAAGCAGGAAGCTTCATTAGGAAAGATAGTCACAACCCGGGTCCTGCGCTTGATCTCTCGACTGAGACGCTCCAACATATTTGAAGTCCGAATGCGCCGTTGGTGTTTTGGCGGAAAGGAGAAAACGGTCAACCCTTCCGGGATGTTGTGCTCCATCCAGCCAGACAATCGGGGAGCGGATTTCTCATACTTGCGGATGGTATCATCCAGGTAACTCTCTGCCATCACCCGGTTGGGCGCATTGAAGATCCTGCGCAGATCCTCTGCCACCTCTGATTTCATACTCTGTCGCGGCACATACTGGCTGTCGTTCTGCTGCAAATGAAATTGACAGCGCTGCCAGGGAATACCGCTAAAAATCGCTTTGCGAGCGCCCTGTAGTCCCGAGTGGGCATCACTGATGATCAGATTCACATCCTTCATGCCTCGTTCCACCAGGCTCTGCAGGAACTCGCGCCAGTGAAGCTCTTGCTCACCGAGTGAGACAGAAACGCCCAGAATCAGGCGTTTTCCCTCAGGATTCACTCCACTGGCTATCAAAACAGCCGCATCCCGGATCTGGCCGTCCATTCGCACCTTTTCATAACGAGCGTCCAAGTATAGGTAAACTGTTGAACCCAATGGTCGATTGCGCCACGATTCCAGGACTTCATCTAGCAAAGTGGCTGCCCGGCTGACTTGTGTGGCTGATACTGCTTTCCCGCACAAACGCTCTGTGATAGCTGCGACCTTGCGGGTGGAAACGCCCTGAACATACATCTCA